>NZ_WBYT01000005.1:0-262517 GCF_013283255.1 Marinobacterium sp. xm-m-383
ACCCCATTCTCTCGTGCATGGCGGGCAGCGTTACCTCGATTTGACTACTCAATTAAAGCGATGAACACCCCTTTCCCAGAGACCGCACTTCACTCTGATGACATCCCAGACGATCTTGGCTGGCGCCCACTGTCCTATGATAAAGAGTTGTGGCCCGTTGAGACCGAAGCGATCCGTGAACGTGTCTACGAGTTTGTCCGTGAACGGGAGTTGGATTACAAAGAGCATCGTGACTTTCCAGCAATCAACGGGACCTCCCAGTTATCGCCTTACTTGACCATTGGTGCTGTGTCACCACTACAGTTGATGCATGTTCAAAGACAGGAGCGTGAGAACGATGGCTGGTTAGAGAGCAGTTGGCTCAATGAGATCATCTGGCGTGAGTTCTATCGTCACCTGACGGTTGCGTTTCCAGAGCTGTCTAAACTTGAGCCGTTTAGACCAGAAACTGAGCAGAAGATTCAGTGGTTGGATCGTGAGCCGCTGTGGCAGGCTTGGTGTCAGGGTGAGACAGGGTTTCCGATTGTCGATGCAGCGATGAAACAGCTGTTAACAACAGGTTGGATGCACAATCGACTGCGTATGGTCGTGGCCAGCTTTTTAACTAAATTAATTGGCATCGATTGGCGCCGCGGTGAGAAGTTCTTTATGGAGCATCTGATTGATGCTGATTTCCCATCCAACAACGGTGGTTGGCAGTGGTCTGCTTCAGTGGGTGCTGATGCCGCTCCCTATTTTCGAATCTTCAACCCGACTGCGCAAAGCGAGAAGTTCGATGCCAAAGGTGAATTTCTTGTGAAGTGGTTGCCAGAGCTGGCCGCGCTACCGCCTAAAGAGCGTCATAAGCCGGGGGCAGGGCAGGCGTTTGGTCGTCCCGCGCCGATCATTGATTACTCTCTTGAGCGAAAACGCGCGTTGGACGCTTATAAAGAGGGCTAGGATCTGGCACACTTCCTTCCAAGTTTTTTGGGAGAGTGTAAATGGATTGGGAAAGGCTGCTAACGCGCAAACGTTATGGTCACGACGAAGTAGAATCGGCGGAGCAGGGTCGAAGCCACTTCCACAAAGATCATGACCGAATCATCTTTAGTAGTGCTTTCCGTCGCTTGGGTCGTAAGACGCAAGTGCACCCTATGTCCCTCAACGATCACATCCATACTCGTCTGACTCACTCCATTGAGGTAGGCAGTCTTGGGCGTAGTCTGGGCATTCGTGCCGGCGAGTTGATTGCTGATCAGCTGCCAAAGGGCATATCGCCTGATGACTTGGGGATGATTGTTCAGTCGGCCTGTCTGGCTCACGATATTGGTAACCCCCCTTTTGGTCATGCTGGCGAGTACGCCATTCGTGATTGGTTCCGTCAGCGTCAAGAGGATCAGCGTTTCTCGCAGCTCTCTGAAGACGAGTTTTTAGATCTAAAAACCTTTGAAGGTAATGCGCAGGGGCTCAGGGTCGTCACCAAGATCGAGAACCATCTCTTTGATGGTGGTCTGCGCTTAACCTACCCAACTCTAGGAACACTATTGAAATACCCTTGGACAGCTCGTCACGGTGGTAAGAAGGGTAAGTTCAGCTGTTATCAAGCGGAACTTCCTTTAGTAGCATCACTGGCCAAAGATCTTGGTCTGCCTCAGCTTGAAGAGGATCGCTGGGCGCGTCACCCTCTGAACTTCCTAATGGAGGCGGCGGATGATATCTGTTACGCCATATTGGATCTTGAAGATGCTATTGAGTTGAACCTGCTTAGTTTCGATGAGGTTAAACCTATCTTGTCAACGCTCTGCGGCGACCTGGAGTTTGATGATGAGATCTTCGCGACCCAGGCCTCTGCACGACGTAAGATTTCGGCACTTCGTGGTCGAGCGATGGAGAACATGGTCGACTCAGCGGTGCAGGTTTTTGCCGATCAGCTGCCAGAGATCTTGTCAGGTCAATATCAGGGTGAGCTTCTCAGTGATGGCGATCCCATGGTTAGAGATGGGTTGGCTGCAGCGAAACGTATCGCCCAAGAGCGGGTCTTTCCAGACAATCGAAAAGCAGAGCTAGAGGTGGGTGCCTATACTATTCTAGGTGTGTTGGTTGAGGCTTTTATCGAGGCGGTCTGGGAGCAGCACCAAAAGCAGGGAGAAGATCTCTGTTATCGCAGTGAAAAGATTATCGGTCTGATGGGGATTCATGCCCCCTCTTCGGGTGAGTCGCTCTATCAAGGCTACATGCGTGCCTTGGACTTTATTAGCGGTATGACCGACTCCTATGCAAGCTACCTTGCTCGACAGATCGGTGGAGGAATAAAGGTTTAATATGGCATCACTTCAAGATCAGCTTAGTCGACTCGTCTACAGCACGGAAAAAGGTAACCTCTGTCCTGATTGTGGCGAAGCGTTAACCGCTTGTATCTGTTCAGAGCAGGCAGAGCAGACGCGCATTGCCGCAATGGATGGGGTAGTTCGCATTCGTCGTGAAACCTCTGGGCGAAAAGGCAAAGCCGTCACTACCATTTCCGGTGTGCCAAGAGTTGAGTCTGAATTAAAGACGCTTCTGAAAAAGTTGAAGCAGGGGTGTGGTTCAGGCGGTGCTGTCAAAGAGGGAATTATTGAGATTCAAGGTGATCACCGCGACAAACTTAAAACCCTCTTAGAGAAAGAGGGTTTTACCGTTAAGTTAGCGGGCGGTTAGAGGCCGATTGCTCGCTCCGAGAGTGCCAGTTCCATTCGGGCGCGCAGCAAAGAGTAAAGCTGTATTGCCGCATCAATCTCCTCTTTGCGGTTCGTAAGACTCTCGATATTTAAGCCCAGCGGTAGATCCAATTCGGCGCAAGATTCCAAAATCATCTGCAAGTTGGTGTAACAGATCTTAATAGACTCTTTAAGTGGCTGATCGGCATCCAAAATTCGGTAGCTGGTCGCCTCTGGTACCGAAATACCCAACCACTTCATAAACTCAAGGGTCTTCTCACTGCCACAAGGTGTGAAAGTCAAAATGATTCGTGCCGGCTCCATATCGAGCTGTTTGCAGCGACGAGCATAGGAGGTCAGCATGTCGATGGTCGCTTGTGCGTTATAAACCGCTTGCGAGATGAAGAAGTGACAGCCCTCTTTCTGCTTGGTCACCATGCGCTCGTGTTCATCGCCTTTTTTCTGATGGCGCTCTGCGATACAGACACCGCCAAGGGCAATTGTTTTATGAGACTCTTCCAGTGATTGGTAGGCATCATTCAAACTGAACTTGTAGTCACCTTCCGAGGAGGGGGCGCCAACCAGGACGATATTGTTCTGGTGGTAGGTCTCAGTCGTCTCTTCTACCCACTCTTCAAACTCTTGTCGACTACCTTGAGCAACACTGTTGTAGGTGATGGTTCCGCAGCCGCTCTTTTCGTGAAGCAATTTAGCGTAGTGGCGCGGGTCACGTGTTTGAGCAAAGGGGAATGGGCGAGGTGTGTCGATGCGAGTGCTCTCGTCCTGAATGTCATAAACGATAATGCCATCGAACGCGATATGGTCGAGTCGTTCCAGCAGCTTGTCAGCAATGCCTGACATCACTTCATCTTCGGTGCCCATTTTGGGTGGGGTAGTACCGATGACATAAACCCCTTGGTCCGTACCGATTAATTTGTCCTGAAGTGAGCAGCTCATCTCTATTCCAATTGCTTCTTTTAAGTGTGGCTTAGTATAAACGTGAGTGGATTTCATGAAAATTGCATATCCCATGAAATTTTTTTCTTAAGATATGCATGACGTTCAATTTAGAGCTTTCGAACGACGTTGACACCGTCGCGCAGAGTCAGAAAGACGTTTTCCACCTCGGGGTCCTCTGCAATCAGTCGGTTTGTTTCAACTAACACATCATCGATATCGGATTCTGGTTGAATGACCTTGCCAGACCAGAGCACGTTATCAAGTACGATTAAGCCACCTGGGCGAGTCAGCTCTTTAACCTTTAAGTAGTAGTTTAGGTAGTTGCGTTTGTCGGCATCGATAAAGGTGAAATCCAATGGGCCATCAAGTTGATCTGCAAGAGTTTCAAGGGTGTCGATGGCAGGACCAAAGATCACGTCAATCTTTTTGCCGTGTTCGCTTCGCTCATAAAAGGTTTTTGCGAAGTCGATCGCGCGTGGGTTGGTTTCACAGCAGATAAGCTTGCCATTATCCGGCATGCCTTCCGCAATGGATAGCGCTGAATAGCCTGTGAACATACCAATTTCAAGGGCGCGTTTCGGCTGAGCAATCGCAGAGAGCATCTTAAGTGTTCGGCCGACCAGGCGGCCAGATAGCTTTTGTGGCCATCCCATATTTTGGTTGGTTTGGTCGATCAACTCCTGCAGGAGTTCGGGCTCTGCTGAAGTAGAGATAAAGGCATAGTCTTCGACCTGTTCGTCGACGAGAAAGTCAGGCATGGGATACTCAGTTATTGATTAAGGGTGGAGATGATGGCGCTGCCCCACATGGTGACGCTCTTTCCATCTTCGGTCCAAAGGTATTGGCAAAGTTTAATATCAGACTCAATGCAGCTTTGCTGGCTGATTGCGACACCGGTAGGTAGGGTTTGGCAGCCCTGTTCTGGCTCCTTGCCCACTCCATACAGACGTGCGCTCAACAGCGAGCGATAGAGAGACTCGGTTTCGCACACCCAGTGCTTTCCTTCATCGCTAAGAGCGTTGGCGGTTGGAGTGAGTGCAAGTGCAGCGAGCGATCCTAAAATTATTTGTCTAACTTTCATTTTAATCTCTGTGCAGGTCCGTACAATATCGCTAAAAGGAGATTATAACTATGAACGAATCGCTATACATCTTTCTGTTAACCGGCGTCTTCTCAATGTCGGCTGCGCTGAGTGTAGGTGCCATCAACAAAATGCCAGAATCTGATCGTCCTGCATGGTTTGCGGTGAAGCAGAATATGGTCATGATGGTGGTGCTCGGTAATCTTGCTGCGCTAACGCTGGTGGGTTCTCTGGCCTATGGATTTCAGACCTTGCACTGGTCGATTCCATTGAGCTCAATGTTCATCACCTTCCCGATCGTGCATCAGTTATTGGTGGTCAAATTGATCGGTGCTACCAAGGCACTATTCTTAACAGTTCCTGCTACCTTGGCCTCTATTGCGGTGCTCTATATCTACTGGCCCTAATCGTTAATTTGTCCTACCTAAAAACGCAGCCTCGGCTGCGTTTTTTGTTTTTAGTTCTTATGACGCAAAAATGTTGCGATGTTATGTGTAAATCTAATGTAAACCTAAGAGAGTGTTTTTTGCCGTTTATCAATAATATATTTTGATTTTGTGCTTACAATCTAATTTTAATGCAAATATTTTGCATAAATTAAAAATTATTGGCGTTTTATTTGTGTGTTAGTATTGTTTTTTCATATCTATAATTTGCATTAGTTTCGTTAATTTTTTGTAAATATAATTAAGTTACTGTCTATTTCTCAATAATGACGCAAAATTTGTGCGTAAATTAGAAAATATTGTTATTTATATGATTTATATGGGTTGCATTGGTAGTTTTTGCAAAAATTTCTCATTAAATTAAAGATAAACGCAAATATTTTGCGTTAAGTGTTGGAATGCTTGGTTGGGTTGTGTATATTTTGAGCAATGGACGATTTAATCGTCATCACTGGCTTTAGGATTTGTAATCTGTGGATGCAAAAGATTGGGAGATAATTCGTGCGCTCCAGCAAGATGGACGTCGCACCACGAATGAGATCGCGGATAGCGTTCGTCTCTCAGGCTCGGCCGTGTCTCGCCGTATCGCACGTCTAGAAAAAGACGGCATCATTTCTGGTTACACCGCACTCGTAGATCCCGATAAGGTTGGTTATACCGCCACCGTCATGGTTGAAATTACGCTCGATAGCCAGTCTGATGCGGCTCAATCAGAGTTTGAGCGTGCGGTTGCTAAGGTCCCGAGTGTCAGATCCTGTTACCTAATGAGCGGCGATGCGGATTATCTATTAAAGGTAGCAGCAAGAGATTTGCGTGACTTTGAACGGTTGCGCCGAAAGGTTTTGAGTGATTTACCGCATGTTTCACGTATGCAGACGTCGTTTGCTTTACGCGAAATCGTCAATCACTTGGAGTACGCGCCGGAGAGCGCATAAAAATGGTTAAACGTAATGAAAATTGGGTGTGAATCGTGGATTCAAAAATGATTGTAGCTCTTGATATCGGTACCTCTAAGGTCGTCTGTATGGTGGCCGAGATCGGTACGGACGGTGATATTGAGGTCGTGGGCGTCGGCTCTCACCCATCACGCGGTTTAAAACGCGGTGTGGTCGTTAACATCGAATCTACTGTGCAGTCGATCCAGCGAGCGGTTGAAGCGGCTGAGTTGATGGCGGGAGTCAAAATTCACTCAGTCAGTGTGGGCGTCTCTGGTAGCCATATTGCGAGTCAAAACTCACACGGTATTGTTGCTCTGCAGAGTAAAGAGGTGACTCAATCAGACGTAGAGCGTGTCATTGAGGCTGCTCAAGCGGTCGCGATTCCGGCGGATCAGCGCATTCTGCACATCCTTCCGCAAGAGTATTTGATTGATAACCAAGAGGGCATCAAAGAGCCGCTTGGCATGTCCGGTGTGCGTTTGGAAGCTAAGGTTCATCTGATTACCGGTGCGACTAACGCCATTCAGAATATTGAGAAGTGTGTTCGCCGCTGTGGTCTTGAGATCGATGCCGTAGTTCTTGAGCAGTTGGCATCGGGTTACGCGGTGTTGACTGATGATGAGAAGGATCTGGGTGTCTGCATGGTTGATATCGGCGGTGGTACCACCGATATCGCGATCTTTACTCAAGGTTCAATTCGTCACACAGCTGTGATTCCTGTTGCGGGCGATCAAGTCAGCAATGATATTGCCATGGCATTGCGCACCCCAATGCAGCATGCCGATCAGATCAAAATGAAGTACGCCTGTGCATTGGCGCAGTTAGCGCGTGCTGATGAGACGATCAAAGTTCCAAGCGTCGGTGATCGTCCTGCGCGAGATCTATCACGCCAAGCTCTGGCTGAAGTGGTGGAGCCGCGTTATGAAGAGCTGTTTACCCTAGTTCAGCAAGAGCTTCGCCGCAGTGGGTTTGAAGATCTAGCGGCAGCCGGCATCGTCCTGACCGGCGGTACTTCGAAGATGGAAGGCGCGGTTGAGCTCGCTGAAGAGATATTCCACATGCCTGTTCGTTTGGCTAAGCCAACGGGTGTAGGCGGTGTTGATGATCTGTTGAGTAACCCTATCTACGCAACGGCGATTGGTCTGTTGCTCTACTCGGCGGATAACGACCTTGATCAGCATGTGGATGCCGAAACAATGACCGATTTTGGTTTGATGCCGGACGATATTGCTGAGCATCAGCCTGAGAAAAAACGAGTTAAAAAAGAGCCATCAGAAGGGTGGGTCTCTAAAACAAAATCTTGGTTAAAAGGTAACTTTTAATCAGAGCTTAGTTGGCAGTAACCGGCAAAGATCGGGCCTGCCTTACATAAAACCTGGAGGAAGATATGTTTGAGTTAGTAGAAGATACAAACGAGAACGCAGTAATCAAAGTTGTCGGTGTCGGTGGTGGTGGCGGTAACGCAGTCAACCACATGGTCGCGTCGGATGTAGAGGGTGTAGATTTTATCTGTGCCAATACCGATGCTCAGGCACTTGGAAAAATGGCCGCTAGTACAGCCCTTCATATCGGTGGTGATATGACGAAAGGCTTGGGTGCGGGCGCTAACCCGGATGTTGGTCGTCAGGCAGCGGTCTCTGACCGTGAACAGATTGCCGACTCTCTGCGTGGTGCCGACATGGTCTTCATCACTGCTGGCATGGGTGGTGGTACCGGTACGGGTGCTGCACCGATCGTTGCCGAAGTGGCTAAAGAGATGGGAATTCTGACGGTGGCGGTCGTCACTAAACCCTTCCCATTTGAAGGCAAAAAACGCATGAAGATTGCGGAAGAGGGTATTCGTGAGCTGCAGGAGCAGGTCGACTCTCTGATTATTATCCCTAACGAGAAACTGCTTCCTGTGCTAGGTAAAAACACCAGCTTGATCAAAGCCTTTGGTGAAGCCAACGATGTACTTAAGGGCGCCGTTCAAGGCATTGCTGACCTCATTATCCGTCCGGGCATGATCAACGTCGACTTTGCAGACGTTCGCACGGTGATGTCTGAAATGGGCATGGCCATGATGGGTACCGGTCATTCGCGTGGTGATGAGCGTGCAGCAGAAGCGACGGAAGCGGCGATTAAGAGTCCACTGCTTGAAGATGTTGATCTGAAAGGCGCAAGTGGCATTTTGGTGAACATCACAGCGGGTATGGACCTTAGCCTGGGTGAGTTCGCTGAAGTGGGTGAAATTGTTGAAGAGTACGCGTCAGACAATGCGACCATTGTGGTCGGTACCGTTATCGATCCAGATATGAGTGAAGAGCTCAAAGTCACGGTAGTAGCGACTGGTTTAGCTCAGGCTCAACAGGCGGGTGCCCGTGTTGTAAACAGTGATGTGACAACCGGTGGCCCAACGCAAGTAGAGGTGAAAACGGCGCCACCTACAGCCTCTGATTTCAGCCAGCTTGAGTTGCCAACAGTAATCCGTAATCGTCAGGCTCAACAAGCCGAGCAGGCGGTTGAGATGGAAGAGCCAGTACAACAGAAAACCGGTACTGATGATATGGAGTTCTTGGATATCCCAGCCTTCCTGCGTCGTCAGGCCGATTAATTAAGTTTTAAACCGTCCAGGTTTCCCGCTCCCCATTATTGGGTGAGCGGGTCTTTTACTGCGACGAGCAGAAACTCGTGATTCCCATCACCCCCTTTAATAGGGCTGTCGATGTAGGTCACTACTCTCATCTCTAACTCGGACATCAGCGTTTTAAAACGCTCCTCCAGCTCTTTATAGAGATCCGTCGATTTGACGATTCCCCCCTTGCCTATGTGCTCCTTTCCTAACTCAAACTGAGGTTTCACCAGTGTGACTAGGTAGCTCCCTCTGTCCAGTAGTTGGCAAAGTCCCGGCAAAATAAGGGTTTGCGAAATGAATGAGACATCCATAACGGCTAGATCAAACTGTCCAGTGGGGCTGTGTGCTTTTAGCTCAGGCTTGAGTTCACGCGCGTTATAGCCTTCAAGGCAGGTCACCTTTGGGTTGGATCTCAGCTTCTGTGCCAGCTGGTCATGTCCCACTTCAATACCTAGTACAGAGGCGGCACCCTGTTGAACGAGGTAATCGGTAAAGCCACCGGTTGATTGTCCAACATCGATGGCATGAACATCGTTAAGATCAATTTGGCAGATCTCAACGGCGCCTTTCAGTTTCAGTGCACCACGCGAAACGTACTGGTCGACTTCAGACAGAGTCACCTGAAACTCAGTCGACTCGGGAAGCTTGATGCCGGGTTTGCTTAAGATGCGCCAGGCTTTATCAAGGTAGCTAACGCGCCCCTCTTTAATGGTACGTTGTGCTTGCGTGCGACTATCACACAGACCTTTATCCAGCAGTAGTTGATCAGCGCGTTTCATCTTGGCTCCCAAATTAGTTGGCTAATAGTAAACAAAGTTCTACTACTTGTCAGAACCAGGATCTCTGCGATAATGGCCTGAGTTTAATATTCTTGATCAGGAGCGCTTCATGTCTAATCGCAGCACCATCTCTACACCCAATGCACCGGCTGCCATTGGTACCTATTCACAAGCTGTCAAAGTGGGTAACACGGTCTACATCTCAGGTCAGATTCCTTTGATTCCAGAATCGATGGAGCTGGTGACTGAAAGCTTCGAAGCGCAGGCCGTTCAGGTGTTTGAAAATTTAAAAGCGATTGCTGAAGCGGCAGGTGGCTCGCTCAACGAAGCAGTGAAATTGACTATTCTTTTGAGTGATATGTCGCACTTTGCCAAGGTCAATGAGGTGATGGCGCGTTACTTCGACGAGCCCTATCCAGCGCGTGCTGCGTTTGCTGTGAAAGAGTTGCCTAAGTCAGTCGATATCGAGATCGATGCCATCATGGTGACAGCCGACTAATCATGCCTCGTCCTCTTGTTGCTGAGATCGATTTAGCTGCCCTCAAACATAATTTGGCACTGGCCAAGCAGCAAAATCTGCAGGCCAAAACTCTGGCCGTGGTTAAAGCGAATGCTTATGGTCATGGCGCTGTTAAGGTGGCGCTAGCCTTAGAGTCTGATGCCGATGCCTTTGGTGTTGCCTCTATCGAGGAAGCGCTAGAGCTGCGTGAGGGTGGCCTTAAAGCGCCTGTTCTGCTGCTTGAAGGTTGCTTTTCAGAGGAGGAGTTAGCCTCTTGTGAGCGTCAAAACTTTTGGGTGGTCTGTCACAGTGACTATCAAATTGAGTGGCTAATTCGCTATCTGTCGACGACCGATTGGCGACCACAGATCTGGTTAAAAGTGGACTCTGGTATGCATCGCCTCGGTTTTGATGCAGATGCCGTAGCGGGTGTAATGGAGCAGTTCTCCTCTATAGAGGGACTGCCTATACCGGTTATGATGAGTCACTTTGCCTGCGCCGATCAGCCTGCCCATCCTCGTAATGAGGTTGCACAGTCGCGGTTTAATCCAGTCAAAACTAACCTCAGTAGTTTTGCTAACTCTGCCGGAATTTTTACCCAAGCAACGCCTGCTGATAGTTGGCAGAGGCTAGGCATTGGGCTTTATGGTGGAACGCCGAGTGAGCTGGGTTTGCAAGGTTTGCAGCCTGCTATGACGCTGAAAACAGCCATTATTGCGTTGCGCGATATTTCACCGGGTGAGTCGGTGGGTTACGGTGCAACCTATACCGCGGAATCAACTCGTAAAATTGCGACGATCGCCATTGGGTATGCCGATGGCTATCCGCGCCAAGCGAAGCAAGGTACACCTGTGTTGGTTAATGGTGTTGAAGCACCGATCGTCGGTCGTGTCTCAATGGATATGATTACCGTTGATGTGACCGATTTGCCGTCAGTGTCGGTAGGTGATGAGGTGATCATGTTCAATGAACAGTTACTTGCGGATAGGGTCGCTAAATGCTGCGATACCATCGACTACACGCTGTTTGCGGGGCTAACAGCGCGTGTTCCTAGGCGGTATTCTGAGTGAGTCTCTGGAAAACGCTGTCAGAGCGGGTGACAGGCTGAAGGCCAGTCACCATGACTCCGTAATACGTTACGTGCACCGGTGACTGGCTTTAGCCTGTCATCCGCCTTCTATTTACGCTCCAACCTACCACATCAAATCATCAGGAATCGCGTAATCCGCATAAGGATCATCCTCATCACTCACCTGTTGATCGCTAGACAGAGGAATGATTCGTTCAGGACGACGCTGTTCTATTCGTTCTGCCACAACGGCCGGTACTAAAGCATAACCTTCACCGAGTTTAGCGACCCGTATCTGGGCGCGAGTAAGCGGCTGAAACATCGATTCATCGATGTAGATGTGCTTGATGGTCTTGCCATCAGCGAACTGGTAACGAGTCTCTGCGCGCTCTGATATCGTAATTTGATGATGTTCAATCAGCTGCTTCACTTGAGCATCGATCGCTCTCTCGGCCTGTTCGGCATCACGTGCCTCATTCAAGGCGCGATCTTGTGCCGCTTTCTGCTCGCGTTTGGCTTGGATATCCGCTTGCTGTTTGGCTTTTTCTGCAGCGACCTCATCAGGAGACTGCTTTTTCTTTTTGCGCTTCTCAATCGTCGCCTTTTTTGCCTGTTGTTTGTTAGCAAGGCCCGCTTTTAACAATTGGTCTTGAAGTGATCCCGCCATGACACCTGTTTCCATAAGTTCTAGAATGCGCGGAGTTTAACATAGCTTTTTCATTGAGGTATTTGTGAATTTAGTTGAGTGGTTAACCCTATTAGCGGTCTGTACTTTGGGGGCAGTTTCACCCGGTCCCAGCCTTTTGGTTGTTGTAAACCAGGCGTTAAATGGATCCCGTGTTCATGGTCTATTAACTGCAATCTCGCACGGTTTAATGGTCGGTGGTTGGGCTCTATTGACGGTCGTAGGGTTAAGTCAGCTGCTGGCTCGTTTGCCTTGGATAGAGGTGGGTTTAACCGTCATCGCCGCCCTTTATCTACTGAACATTGCACGCGGCGCTTGGCAGGGTGGATCGATGAAGATTGCGCCTGAAGAGCGCTCGCGAACCAGTTATTGGCAGGCGATTCGTGATGGGGCCGTTATTGCGACCTTCAATCCTAAGTTGATGCTCTTTTTTATTGCGATTTTTGCCCCTTTTGTCGGCTCTGAATCAACCTTTGAAACGCAGACGCTGCTGGTCGTAACGCCCTGGGTTACTGATACCCTCTGGTACATCATCGTTTCGCTACTGCTAAGTACACGCAAAAGCTTGGCGCTACTGGAAAAGCACGAGCAGCGAATCAATCGAGGCATGGCGGTGGCATTGACGCTTCTGGCGGGTGTGATGCTGTCAGGTCTGCTTTAACTTCATTTGCAATAGCCTAGCGGGGTGCTTATACTTCGCGCTCCTCATTCGAGGTGTTTTTGTGGTGGCTCCATTGGTCCTCCCGCAATGATAAACCGTGAACCTGGTCAGGCCCGGAAGGGAGCAGCCACAGCGGTCGACTCATGTGCCGGGATGTGGCTGGTGGGGCCATCTCCATTTCTGGTAAAAATTCCCGCTGTTTGACTCTCCCTCACCAACGATAAATGTTAGTATCGGGTTAAAATTTTCCGACCACTGAGGATAGGATGAGTTATCAGGTTTTAGCCCGTAAATGGCGTCCCCGTCGTTTCGTTGAAACGGTAGGGCAGGAGCACGTTCTAAAAGCGCTTGTGAATGCGCTCGACGAGAACCGGTTGCACCACGCCTATCTGTTTACCGGCACGCGAGGTGTGGGTAAAACCTCCATTGCACGTCTGTTTGCTAAAGCGCTGAACTGCCAAGAGGGCGTCAGCTCGGAGCCATGTGGTCGTTGTAGCTCCTGTATCGAAATTGCTGAAGGTCGATTTGTTGATCTTATCGAGGTCGATGCGGCTTCACGTACCAAAGTGGAAGATACCCGTGAGCTGTTAGAGAACGTGCAATACGCACCAACTCAAGGTCGCTACAAAGTCTACCTAATAGACGAGGTACACATGTTGTCGACCTCGTCATTCAATGCCTTGTTGAAGACGTTGGAAGAGCCACCACCGCACGTTAAATTCCTACTGGCGACAACCGATCCACAGAAACTGCCAGTGACCATTTTGAGTCGTTGTCTTCAGTTCAACCTGAAGAACATGGCGCCAGAGAAGATCGTCTCTCACCTTCAGTTTGTACTGGGCGAAGAGTCCATCCCCTTTGATGACGCTTCACTCTGGCTGATTGCGCGTTCTGCGGATGGGTCTATGCGTGATGCGCTGTCGTTGACCGATCAGGCCATTGCGTTTGGCTCTGGTGCGCTGCGTGAAGGTGATGTGCGTGCTATGTTGGGTACCATTGATCATCGCTTGGTGTTTGATCTACTGGATGCGATTGTGGCCGGTGACGGTAAAGCAACGATCGATCGAGTAGCAGCCATGGCTGAGTTTTCGCCCGATTTTGCTGGTGTATTAGCTGAGATGATCTCGATTCTGCATCGAGTAGCCTTGGCTCAAGTGGTGCCTGCTGCGATCGATAATAGCTTAGGGGATCAGGCTCAGATTCAAGCGCTTGCTGGCAAGGTGCGTGCAGAAGAGATACAGCTCTACTACCAAATCGCATTAACAGGCCGTCGTGATCTGCCGATGTCACCGAACCCTCGTGAAGCATTAGAGATGTGCTTGTTACGTATGTTGGCCTTCCGTCCTGTCGATCAGCGTCCTATCGATGCGCCACCCGTTAAGCCGTCTGAGATCTCTAGGCCTGTTGAAAATGAGCCTGCTGTCAGTGAGCCGGAACCACAGCCAGCGATCGAAACGCCAGTTGTTGAAAAGCCGCTAGAGACTCAAGCGACGCTAGCGCAGCCAGAGTCTGCTCCAGTGAATGATCCCCCGCCATGGGAGGATATTCCCGCTGAGGCCTATGCAGATCAGGAGCCAACGGCAAAAAAGTTTGAAGCGGACTCGATGGAGGCCGTATCGGCTCCGTTGGAGTCCGCTAGGGTTGAGCCATCTGAACCATTTAAGCCAGCTGAGCCCATGGATAAACTCATGGATGAGCCGGCTATTGACCCTGTTGAATCTAACGACAGTGCGATTGATCTGTTTGGCGAAGAGACGCCACTAGCCACTTACGATAAGCCGGATGAGCAACCAGTAGTTGAAGAGGTTAAGCCAGTAGAGGCAGTTGAGCCGGTTGAGCAGAAAGAACAGGCTAAAAAAACGCTAGAAAAATCAATTACGCTCTCCAATTTTGCGCTTGAAGATTGGGTGCATTTGATTGCCCAACTGGATCTAACCGGTATGACCGAGAGCTTGGCTAAGGCGATGTCCCTTGAGACACTTCAGGGGAACCGTATGGTGTTGCACTATACGGCTGAGCAGGAAGCGCTCTTCAATGATCAGCACAAACAACGTATTGCTGATGCGATTACCGCCTTTTTCCAAGAGCCGATGTCGGTTGATTTTCAGCTGGCTGAACAGACTCGTGAAACGCCGGTGAACTACCGTATTCGCCGTGCTGAAGAGCGACGCATAGCGGCGGTAAGGCATTTGAAACAAGATCCCAATGTGGAACGATTAATTGAGATGTTCGATGGACAGTTAGATGAACTCTCCGTTGAGCCTTTAGAGATAGAGTGAGGTCATAGTTATGATGAAAGGTGGAATGGGCAACCTAATGAAGCAGGCCCAAAAGATGCAAGAGGACATGCAGAAAGCGCAAGAGGAGATCGCTCGCGCTGAAGTGACGGGTGAAGCGGGTGCAGGTCTTGTCAGCATCGTTATGAACGGTCGTCACGACGTAAAACGTGTCAGCATCGATGACTCTTTGATGGAAGAGGATAAAGAGATTCTAGAAGATCTTATCGCTGCAGCGGTTAATGATGCGGTGCGTAAGGTTGAAACCACCAGCCAAGAGCAGATGTCGAAAATCACCCAAGGTATGGGTATGCCACCTGGCTTTAAGATGCCGTTTTAATTATGTCGTTAACCCCTAAGCTAGAATCGCTAATCAGCGCACTGCGTCGCCTACCGGGAGTGGGCCCTAAGACGGCTCAGCGTATGGCGTTGCACCTGTTAGAGCGTGATCGCGATGCTGCCATCCAGATCAGTGGTGCGCTGGCTGATGCTGCTCAGAATATTGGTGAGTGTGAACAATGCCACTCGCTCTCTGAGCAGGCCGTCTGCGATATCTGCAGTAATGCAGCGCGTGATCGTAAAACCTTGTGTGTTTTGGAATCACCGATTGATCTGATGGCGATCGAGCAGACGGGGGGCTACGCAGGCCTCTATTTTGTATTGGGCGGGCACCTGTCGCCGATCGATGGAGTAGGGCCGGAAGATTTGAAAATCGATCAGCTTTTGGATCGAGTCTACCAGGGCGAGATTAACGAACTGGTGTTGGCCACCAATCCAACGGTAGAGGGTGAAGCGACCGCTCACTACATTGCCGAACAGCTTCGCGATGTTGATGTCAGTATCAGTCGTATTGCTCACGGGGTGCCTGTAGGTGGCGAGCTTGAGTACGTAGATGGCGGTACTCTGGCGCATGCGCTGGCCGGTCGCCGCCAGATGGAGCGATAAGTTGATAGATTTTAGCGGTTACGACTTTGCCAAGCTGAGACAAGCGGCCAAAAACCCAATCTGGATCGATACCGAAGAGCAGTTGACTCACTACTGTCAGCAGTGGTTAGAGGTGCCGTTGATTACCTTGGATACTGAGTTCATTCGTACCTCCACCTTCTACGCAAAGCCAGGCCTGATTCAAGTCGCTGATCAGCACAGTGTTTATCTGATTGATCCACTGCCTATAAAACGCTGGCGCCCATTCAGAGAGCTGCTAGAAGCGCCTCAGGTCTTAAAGGTTCTGCACGCTTGTGGAGAAGATGTTGAGTTGTTTAAACATCGCTATAAAGCGGCACCCTCACCGATGTTTGATACCCAAGTCGCGGCCGCTTTTTGTGGTTGGGGTTTCAGTATGGGACTTCAGCGTCTTGTTAAACATGCGCTGGATATCGATCTGGATAAGGGTGAAACCAAGTCCGACTGGCTACAACGCCCGCTAACTGATAATCAGACACTCTATGCGGCACTGGATGTCTGCTACCTAGCCGAAATCGTTCAGATGCAGTTTAAAGAGCTTGAGAAGTTGGGGCGCACCGAGTGGGTCAAAGAGGAGTGCGAAGAGCTAGTTGCCAGTGTCATTGCTAACGAAGCGAATATTGATGACTACTATCGACGTTTCTCACAGCTCTGGAATATTCCGACGTGTAAGTTAGCGGCTCTGCGAGACCTGACCATTTGGCGTGAACGCACCAGCCGTTTGAGGGATAAAGCCCGCAATCGCATCTTGTCTAACCATCAGATTATCGATGTGATTCAGCAGTGGCCCAATAAGCGCGACGATTTGAGAAAAATTGAAGGGTTGCGTTCAGGCAACGTCTGGGATTTTGGTAACGATATTATTCGCTGCCTGAAAAATGCCGATAAGTCAGCCCAAGATAACCCGCCAGAGCCGATTGAGCAGCCGCTGAAGTTCAAGTTTCATGCTCACCTTAAAGCCTTGCGTGCAGTTGGTGCCAAAGCGGCGGAGCAACACAATGTGGCGCCGGAGCTGATGCTGAGAAAACGAGATATTGAAGCGTTGATTCGCACAGGTGTTGAGACGGGTCATTATGAATTGCCAGATAGCCTATGTGGATGGCGTAAACCTTTGATTGGTCAGGCTCTGCTTGATCAGCTAGCAGAATTAAACGAGTCAAACTGATGTTAATTTGTTCTATTTATAAAAGCTCAAAAAAAGATGAGATGTATCTCTACGTTGATAAGCGTGAAGGCTTAGAGCGTGTTCCGGATGCCCTTATCGAGATCTTTGGTACTCCTGTTCACTCTATGGATATGCCATTAACTGCCGAACGTAAATTGGCGCGCGCCGATACCGCAAAAGTGCTTGAAAGCATCCGTGACCAAGGTTTTTACCTGCAGATGCCGCCTCCTAAAGAGGACTATATGCTCGATATCCACATGGATCGTCCAGAGACAGGCGTCCGCTAATGTCAGAGGTGTTTTGGCGCAGTAAATCACTGGAACAGATGACCCACGACGAGTGGGAGTCTCTCTGTGACGGCTGTGCCCTCTGTTGTCTGCACAAACTAGAGGATGAGGATACAGAAGAGGTCTACTACACCACCGTCGTCTGTCACCTTCTGAATACCGATAACTGCCAGTGCACGGATTATCCTAACCGATCCACTCGCCAGCCCAGTTGTGTCAAATTGCATCCAAAAGATGTCGAAGAGTTCCACTGGCTTCCGCAAAGTTGTGCCTACCGCCTGATCTATGAGGGGCATGAGCTTCCACAATGGCATCCGTTGGTCAGCGGTGATCAGCGCAGTGTCATCGAAGCTAACGCTTCTGTCTTGAGCTACTACGAAGTCAAAGATAACGAAATCACAGAAGATGAGTTCATCGATTACGTGATTGAGCCTGAATAATCTTCTTTTGCATGATCAATAAATCCTTAAATTTTGGTTTAAATGATTATGATTCTCATTTAGAATTGTTATATAGGTTTAAGGATATTCATTGTGTCTCAAATTCAATGTGCCAATCTCTGGCAGATGAAACGGGGTATTCAAAGTGTTATTGAAGGGTTTACCCCCGCTTTGGATGCTGCTGTGAAAGCGCGTTTGGAGGAGCTGGGGTTCCATCAAGGCGCTCGCGTTTTATGTACTCAAGCACCTCGTTTGGGCGCTCCTAAATTGTATAAAGTGGGTAACGCAGTCTACTCACTTGAAAAGACAATCGCAGAGTGTGTGATTGCACATCCGGTCACGTCTGAATAATGAAACAACTACTACTGGTCGGAAGCCCCAACTCGGGAAAATCGATGCTGTTCAATCGTCTTACCGGTATGAATCAGCGTGTGGCAAACTTTCCTGGAATTACAGTCGATACCTCAACAGGGCCAGCGGTCGGTCGATCAGACTTATTAGTAGTCGATTTTCCTGGCGCTTACTCTTTAACCCCTCTTTCGGGCGAAGAGCAAGTTGCTGTAGATGCCTTCTATAAATTGTTGGACGTTCCTGTCGGTCACATAGAAGCCGTTGTCTGTGTTGTCGATGCGACCCGCATGGAAAAAGGTCTGGTATTTGCGTTGCAGGTTAGGGAGGCCTGTCGACGTGCTGGTCATCCAGTGATGATTGTGACCAATATGCATGATGTTCTTGAGCGTCATAATCAGAGCGTTGATGCTGAAGGGCTGTCGCAACGCTTGGATATGCCGGTCATTCCGATCTCTGCAAAGAGCGGTGTAGGCGTCGATCAAATCATTACACGCTCAGGGCAGGGGATAGAGGTTCCAAAGAGCGAGCTAAAAGAGGATCTGATTGCGTTTGACGCATCTGTGTTCCGAAATCTAGCGGAATCGTTGGCGAATGAGTTTGGTCCCAAAGGGGACTACCTGCTTCTGGTTCATAACCGAGCGGATCAATTCTTCCTCAGTACCCTGACGGGTGGTCTGAGTTTTCTGTTGATCATGTTTTTACTCTTCCAAGCGATATTCAGTTGGGCCGCTCCTTTGATGGATGGCGTAGAGTCACTGATTGGACTCACGGCAGACTCTGTGTTGCCTCTGATACCAAGCGGTATGCTGCATGACTTTGTTAAAGATGCTCTATTTGGCGGGCTGGGTGCTTTTTTGGTGTTTGTACCTCAGATTTTTATTCTGACGTTGATCGTCGGTTTTATGGAAGATTCAGGGTACCTTGCTAGGGCCGCTGTCATCTGTCACAGACCGCTTCGCGCTTTTGGTCTAACTGGTAAAAGTTTTGTCCCAATGTTATCGGGTGTCGCCTGTGCTATCCCAGGCATCTATGCAGCACGAACCATAGAGTCACCAAGACGTCGCTGGTTAACCTACTTTGCCATTCCGCTTATGCCTTGTTCGGCTCGACTACCTGTCTATGGGCTTCTTATTGTCGCGTTTATTCCCAATGAGTCACTTCTAGGTGGTGCAGTAGGGTTGCAAGGTCTGGCCATGTTGGCGATCTATCTATTCGGAATCGTTATGGCCTTGTTGATCGTGTCGTTACTCTCTAGAGTAAAGGCAGGTAAGGGGTGTGATCTCCCATTTGTTCTCGAGATGCCTCCCTATCGTCTACCGGGTGCAAAAACTTTAGGCCAGTTGGCCTGGTCACGCAGTGGTGATTTTGTGAAACGTGCAGGCCCCGTGATCTTCTGGGTCAGTGTGGTGGTCTGGGTGTTAGGCTACTTCCCTAATCAGGGGGCAAATTTGGGTGAATCCTGGTTGGGGGCTATTGGTAAATTCATAGCGCCTATCTTTGAACCCATCGGCCTGGATTGGAAGTACGGTGTTGCCATTATCGCGTCGTTCCTAGCGCGTGAGGTCTTTGTCGGCACACTGGGTACACTCTATGGTATTGAAGGTGCCGAGGAGGAGTTTACATCCTTGGCTCAACAGATTCAGGATTCTGGCATCTCTTTGGCTTCTGGAGTCGCTCTGTTTGTCTTCTTCGCCATTGCTGCGCAGTGTGTCTCAACTCTAGCAACGTTGCGCAGGGAGAGCGGTAGCTGGTCGCTGCCGGCCGGTCTGTTTGTGGGGTATGGTGTTTTGGCTTACAGCTTGGCTTTTGTGGCTTTTACTCTGATAGTTGGCGATTAGAGACTGGATTGTTTCCTGGACAGTGAATGACTACATCATTTTGAATTAAAAGATTGGCGAACTGATCATCGGGGCAGTCATTCGTAAACAGTCTTGATATGTCCTTAATGTGCCCTAGTTTCACCATGGGTGTTCTGCCAAATTTGGAGTTATCGCTACAAAGGAGTACCTCTGAGGCATTTGCTATAATGGCTTGTGACACTCTGACCTCCCTGAGGTCGTAATCAAGCAGGGTGCCATCTGGTTGAATACCGCTGATGCCTATGATTGCGTACTCCATCTGAAAGGTGTTTATGAGGTCTGTCGCTGGAGAGCCGACAATGCCACCATCACTGTTTCGAACTTCGCCACCTGCAACAATGACTGTGAAGTCACTCTTAGAGGATAAGGTAACAGCGACATTCAAGTTGTTGGTCACTACGGTCAGATTTTGTTTGCTCAACAGGGCTTCGGCGACTGCCTCTGTTGTGGTGCCGATATTGATAAATAGGGATGCGCCATCGGGGATATAATCAGCAACGAGTTTTGCAATAGTTTGTTTAGCGTCCGAATTAACACTTTTACGAGTTTTATAAGAGCTGTTTGTTGTGCTGTTTTCAACCGCACCAACACCACCATGATAACGTTTTACGCGCCCCTCCGTTTCCAATTGAGTGACATCACGTCTTATAGTTTGGGGCGTCACTTCAAGTGATGAAGTGAGTTCATCTATAGTCACAAAACCACTTTCAGCGATCTTATCGAGTATGAATTCAAACCTGCGATGTTGGCGCATCTAACATTCCGTAATTAACTTTTTTATTATCATAGTCATATATCAGACTTATAGCTATTGGGCTTTTTTACACTCCATCTGCTGCAAGGTAAGCATTAAGTTTGGCTTTGTTCTCTGTATCGATTCTTAAGCCAAGCTTCGTTCTTCGCCAAAGGATATCTTCAACAGTTTTTGCCCATTCATTATCCTGTAACCAGTTAACCTCTAATTCATAAAGGTTATAGCCAAAATGCTGCCCCAGCTCTTCAATATTTGTTGTCTTACCAAGTATATTGAAAGTGTCTGTTCCATAGGTTCTTAGCATTCGTTTTGCCCAACGGTTGTCTAGGAATGGGTATTTCATCTGAATCTTACTAAGCAGATTGTCACTATCTGTTAGTTCATAGTCTCCACCAGGAAGAGGGATACCCGCTGTCCATGCTCTACCCATTTGGGGATGAAATTTTTCAATCTCTCTCAAAGCGGACTCGGCAAGTTTTCGATAAGTGGTAATCTTTCCACCAAACACATTGAGTGCTGCTGCTCGTCCGTTGACAGAATCTACCTTTAGAACATAGTCCCTAGTTGCCTCAGTGGCTGAGGAGGCATTGTCATCGTAAAGGGGACGAACGCCAGAGTAGGTCCAGACAACATCAGAATCTTTTAGTGGTTTCTCAAAGTACTCAGAGGCAGCTTTCAAAAGATATTCTTGTTCTTCTGGAGTACAGTAAGCTTTTTCGGCTGGACCTTCGTGATCCACATCAGTTGTGCCAATTAAAGTGAAGTCATCTTCATAGGGGATAGCAAAAATGATCCGGTTATCACTCTGTTGGAAGATATAGGCGCGATCGTGATCATAAAGTTTCTTTACAACGATATGGCTTCCTCGAACTAGCCTGACGCCATGCTTTGAGTTCAGGTGAAGACTGTTATTAAGGACATCTGCTACCCAAGGACCAGCGCAGTTGATAACCGTTTTCGCCTGAACTTTCATTTCTTCATTAGTGATTAAATCTCTGACGGTTACCCGCCATAAACCCTCCACTCTTTCTGCGGACTCAACACGTGTCCTAGTGTGAATTTTGGCGCCACGATTTTCTGCGTCTCTTGCATTTAGGACTACTAGACGAGCGTCATCAACCCAGCAATCGGAATACTCAAACCCTTTCTTTAGTGACTTTTTAAGAGGGATACCTGTTTTGTCTTCTGCAAAATTAAGAGTTTTAGTGGCAGGTAAAATTTTTCTGCCCCCTAGATGATCATAGATAAACAGTCCTACTCTTAATAGCCAACTTGGACGAAGCCCTTTGTGGTGCGGTAAAACGAAGCGAAGTGGCCAGCTTATGTGCGGCATGGCTTTTAGTAAACGCTCTCTTTCGATAAGTGCCTCGCGAACCAGTCTGAACTCATAATATTCAAGGTAGCGTAATCCGCCATGAAACAACTTAGTTGAGCCTGAGGAGGTTGCTTGAGCAAGATCGCCCATCTCGAAAAGAGAGACAGTTAATCCTCTACCAGCTGCATCACGTGCTATGCCACAACCGTTTATGCCACCACCTATAATAACCAGGTCTTTTACATCATTATGTTGCATTTCGTTCATTTGTGTTGTTTTTCTTCATTCGTTTATATTCGTATTAGGTGAAAGCTAACAAAAAGAAAATTTAAGTCAATAAAAACTTTCTCTTGACTTCGTTTACTTTCGTTTGCGAGTATCCACTCTAACGAATGATTTCTGGATCACTTCGTTGATAAAAATAATGAAGATGGAGAAAGACCATGAAGAAAAAGCTAGCCTTGGCTGTCGCGTTTGCTTCGGCAACAATCACAAGCGCTGCTTATGCAGACATCAACGCTGCTAAGAAGTGGGTTGATAGTGAGTTTCAACCCTCCGCACTCACTAAAGAGCAACAAATCGAAGAGATGCAGTGGTTCATTAATGCTGCGAAACCATTCGCTGGAATGGAAATCAATGTGCTCTCAGAAACTATCCCTACACATACCTACGAGTCTACGGTTCTCGCAAAAGCCTTTGAAGAGATTACGGGTATTAAGGTAAATCACCAATTACTGGGTGAAGGGGAGGTTGTTCAGGCCGTTCAGACTCAAATGCAGACTAAGCGGAATCTTTACGATGCCTATGTGAACGACTCAGATCTAATTGGTACTCACTCTCGTCTTCAGTTGGCTCATAGCTTGACTGATTTCATGAACGGTCCCGCCAAAGACATCACTAACCCTAATCTTGATCTAGACGATTTCATGGGTCTTGAGTTTACGACTGGTGCTGATGGCGAAGTATACCAACTGCCAAGTCAGCAGTTTGTTAACCTTTACTGGTTCCGTAAAGACTGGTTTGATCGCGAAGATCTCCAAAAACAGTTCAAAGATATCTATGGCTATGATCTAGGTGTGCCTGTTAACTGGTCCGCTTATGAGGACATTGCGGAGTTCTTCTCCGTTCACGTCAAAGAGATCGATGGAACTCCAATCTACGGCCATATGGATTACGGTAAACGTGCCCCTGACCTTGGTTGGCGTATGACGGATGCCTGGTTATCTATGGCGGGTGCCGGTTCTGCTGGTCAACCAAATGGGCGTCCTATTGATGAATGGGGTATCCGTATGGAAGAGGGTAGTTGTAATCCAGCTGGTGCTAGTGTTTCTCGTGGTGGTGCCGCAAACGGTCCTGCTGCAGTTTACGCTATTCGTAAGTGGGATGAATGGCTACGTAAATATGCTCCACCAGGTGCCGCATCTTATGACTTCTACCAATCACTTCCTGCACTGAGCCAAGGTAATGTTGCTCAACAGATTTTCTGGTACAGCGCGTTTACAGCTGACATGGTTAAATCTCAAGCCGAGGGCAATAATACGGTTGATGCTGAAGGAACACCATTGTGGCGTATGGCTCCAAGCCCCCATGGCCCATACTGGCAAGAAGGTCAGAAGGTCGGTTACCAAGATGTTGGTTCTTGGACCATCCTAAAATCGACACCTGAAGATCGTGCTAAAGCGGCTTGGTTGTACGCTCAGTTTGTGACTTCAAAAACAGTTGATGTGAAAAAGTCTCACGTAGGTCTTACCTTCATTCGTGACTCTTCTATTAATCACGAATCATTCACTGAGCGAGCTCCAAAACTGGGTGGTCTAGTTGAGTTCTACCGTTCGCCAGATCGTAATATGTGGTCTCCAACCGGTGTCAACGTTCCTGACTATCCTAAGCTTGCTCAAATTTGGTGGCAACAGATTGGTGACGTGAACTCAGGCGCATTCACACCTCAAGAAGCAATGGATCGTCTAGCTCAAGAGATGGACATCACCATGGCTCGCATGGAGCGTGCAGACAAAGGTGCAAACGTTTACGGCGGTTGTGGTCCTCGTCTGAACGAAGAGAAGGATCCATCTTACTGGTTGGGTCGTGAAGGTGGGCCTAAGGCTAAACTTGCTAATGAGAAGCCTCAGGGTCAAACCGTTAATTATGATGAGCTATTGAAAAGCTGGACTAACTAACGGTTAAAACGGGGGGGCCGTAGGCCCTCTCGATTTCTTTCCCAGAGATATTTCCATGAATTTAGAATTAAAAGATGTTGCAAAGCGCGTCGGCGCCGAAATGCATATACACGAGACAAATCTCGTTCTTGAACCTGGTGAGTTTAATGTTTTACTTGGTGCGACAAATGCCGGTAAAACAACCCTGATGAAACTGATGGCAGGACTGGATTCGCCAACAGCTGGTTCGGTTTTGTACGGCGGTGTAGATGTTACGAAAACACCACCTCAGAAGAGAAGCATCAGTTTTGTGCATCAGTTCTTCATTAATTATCCCCATTTAAGTGTAAGAGATAACATTATTTCGCCACTTAAATTATCAAAAATGTCTGATGCGGAGATTAATAAACGACTGGAAGCTACCGTTGATCTGCTTCGTTTAGGACCTATGTTAGATCGAAAGCCACATGAGCTTTCAGGTGGCCAACAGCAACGTTGTGCGTTGGCTAGAGCCCTTATTAAAGACTCTACAGCTGTATTTCTTGATGAACCACTTGCGAACTTAGATTATAAGTTGCGCGAAGAGTTGCGTGCAGAGTTGCCCAGTATTTTTGCTGATCGTGGTTCAATTGTTGTTTACGCAACTTCTGAACCTGCTGAAGCTTTGATGTTAGGTGGTCATACCGCCGCTCTTAATGAAGGTCATATTGCGCAGTTTGGTGCCACCTCTGATGTTTATCGTACGCCAGTCAATCTGACTGCTGCAGAAGTATTTTCCGATCCTCCTTTAAATACAATCAGCGTTAAAAAGTATGATGGTTGCATTCATTTGAGTGAAACTTTGAGTTGGCCGGCAGAGGGCACCGCTCAACATATGCCTGATGGAAACTATACACTGGGTGTTCGTCCTCATTTTGTTAGAGCGACTGGACATGGAGATAGTGCAATTGAGTTAAACGGTCGTATTCAGGTAACTGAGCTATCCGGTTCAGAAAGCGTCGCTCATTTTTCCATGGGGGGGGGCACTTGGGTCTCGCAAGCGAATGGACTGCACCCATTTAAGGTGGGAGAGCACCACCATTTTTATCTTGATAGCAGTAAATGCTTCTACTTTGATACCCACGGACAAGCGGTTAGGTAGTAACAATGGCTAAAATAAAACTCGATAATATAAGACACTCCTACTACCCCAATCCATCGTCTGATGATGATTTTGCCTTGAAACGGGTTCACTTTGATTGGGATGATGGCGGTGCCTACGCGCTACTGGGCCCCTCTGGTTGTGGTAAAACGACCTTGCTAAATATCATTTCGGGTCTTTTAGAACCAAGCCACGGCAAGTTGCTTTTTGATGATAATGAAGTTACAAGCCTCTCTCCATCGGAGCGTAATATTGCTCAAGTGTTTCAGTTTCCCGTGATCTACGACACGATGACGGTTTACGATAACCTGGCTTTTCCATTGAGAAATCGTGGGGTCGATGAAGCTAGGATTGATGTAAAAGTCAGAGAGATCTCATCCATGTTGGAGATCGATGATCTGTTACTAACTAAAGCTGCAGGGCTTTCCCCAGATAACAAGCAAAAAATCTCCCTAGGTCGAGGTCTGGTGCGAGAGGATGTTAACGTGATCATGTTCGATGAACCGTTGACCGTCATTGATCCACATTTGAAGTGGAAGCTTCGCTCGAAGCTGAAAGAGCTGCACCAGAAGGTCAAAACAACAATGATCTATGTGACGCATGATCAGACAGAGGCGCTCACATTTGCGGATCAGGTTGTAGTGATGAACTTCGGTCAGGTACTGCAGGTTGGCACTCCAGATGCGCTTTTTGAAAGACCTGAACATACCTTTGTTGGTCATTTTATTGGTTCACCCGGTATGAATGTATTGCCTGTTGAAATAGTTGACGGTCAAGTATCCCTTGGTGGCCACTTCCTCGAAGTAAGCAGTCCTATTGTTGAAGCTGAAGGTAAATCTTTAGAGATAGGTGTGCGTCCCGAGTTTGTGCGAATCGCCGAGCAAGGCATACCGGCAACGGTAGTCAATGTTATGGATGTTGGGCGTCATAAGGTCTTACAAACGTTAGTAGGCTCACAAAAGGTCTTCGCAGTTTTAAATGAGGATCAGCCTGTTCCTGAAGGGAGCACTTACCTTACTTTCGATAAGCCGCAAACTCGTCTTTACAAAGATGGGTGGTTGGTAGATCTAACCTATGAGTACGAGGTTTTATAACAATGAAAACCGAAAACCCTAGAGCTTGGCTCCTCGTTTTACCTGTTATTTTATTGGTGGCTTTTAACGCACTAATACCACTGATGACAGTAGTGAATTACTCCGTTCAAGAGACGTTTGGTAATAATGTCTTTTTTTGGCAGGGCGTAGATTGGTTTGAACAGGTTCTGCATTCAGAACGCTTCCATGATGCCTTGGGGAGACAGTTCCTCTTCACAGGTATTATCCTCGCGGTCGAAATTCCTCTCGGTGTTGCAATAGCCTTGGCGATGCCTAGAAAGGGAATATGGGTTCCTATTTGCTTGATCTTAATGTCTCTGCCACTCCTTATTCCATGGAATGTTGTTGGCGCAATGTGGAACATATTTACTCTTCCAGATATTGGTCTAATGGGCTACGGATTAAACTGGCTTGGTATTGATTACAACATGACACAGAGCCCATTGGCTGCTTGGGTCACGCTGATAGTTATGGATGTTTGGCATTGGACTTCGTTGGTTGTTCTGCTCTCTTATGCAGGTCTTGTCTCCATTCCTGATGCTTACTATCAAGCAGCTGAGATTGATGGGGCCTCCAAATGGTCTGTGTTTAGATACATTCAATTGCCCAAGATGAAGCAGGTTTTGATGATTGCGATACTGTTACGGTTTATGGATAGCTTCATGATCTATACAGAACCCTTTGTATTGACCGGTGGAGGCCCTGGTAATTCCACAACTCTGTTGTCTATCGACCTAGTTAAAGTAGCGCTTGGTCAGTTTGACTTAGGACCAGCAGCGGCTATGTCACTCATATACTTCGCGATCACTCTACTGGTGAGTTGGGTGTTCTACACAATAATGAATAAAGATGTGAAGGAATAAGGGGGCGATATGAAACTAAAAAGCTTAGCGCCGATTTTGTACATAATCTTTTTGATGCTTCCTATCTATTGGTTGCTTTCAATGAGTTTTAAAACAACTAATGAGATTTTGAGTGGTTTCTCTTTTTTTCCACAAGAGTGGACGCTTGAAAACTACGCTGTCATCTTTAATGATCCGACATGGTATTGGGGTTACATAAACTCTACTACCTACGTGCTGATCAATACGGTTATCTCTTTGTGTGTAGCCCTTCCGGCGGCATACGCATTCAGTCGCTACCGTTTTATGGGTGATAAGCATCTATTCTTTTGGTTGCTGACTAACCGAATGGCACCGCCGGCAGTATTTGCCTTGCCATTCTTTCAGTTGTACTCAGCCGTTGGTTTATTTGATACTCATATTGCTGTGGCTTTAGCCCACTGTCTTTTCAATATCCCGCTTGCTGTGTGGATCTTGGAGGGTTTCATGAAAAGTATCCCTAAAGAGCTAGATGAAACTGCTTATGTTGATGGATACTCTTTCCCGCGATTCTTTGTGACAATTTTCATGCCAAATATCAAAGCAGGTATTGGAGTAGCAGCCTTCTTCTGTTTCATGTTTTCTTGGGTCGAACTGTTGTTAGCAAAAACGTTAACCTCTATCGATGCTAAGCCGATCGCAGCAACAATGACCAAAACTGCATCGAGTGCTGGATATGAGCTAGGTCTGTTGGCGGCAGCTGGGTGTTTGACCATTATCCCAGGGGCGATTGTGGTCTACTTCGTTAGAAATCATATAGCGAAAGGTTTCGCTATGGGGAGGGTGTAATGTTTAGTTGGATGGCTTGGACGTTACCAACGGCTCTGGTATTTGTTTTTATCTTCTCTTGCATTGGTGTTCTGGCATTCCTAGAAGTGAAATATCCTGGGGGAGCTGAGCGCACAGGTGTATTTGGCATTACAACCACCCGAGGTGACCGTCTGTTTATCTCGATCTTGGGTACAGTGTTTATTATGCTTGGTTGGTTGGGATTGATGGGTACACCTTTGTGGGGTGGTTTAACTCTATCAATAATATGGGCTGTATTCGTTTTTAGGAAAGTCTAGTGGAAAATTACGTTCTCTCAATAGACCAAGGAACCACATCCTCAAGAGCAATTTTATTTAATAAAGATCTTAAAATTGTTTCTACTGGTCAGCAGGAATTTACTCAGTATTTCCCTAAATCAGGGTGGGTAGAGCATGATCCTGAAGAGATATGGTCCACGACTGCCGGAGTGTGTCGTCAAGCCATTGAGATGGGTGGTATAGATAGCTCCAGTATAAGAGCGATTGGCATAACAAATCAGCGTGAAACAGTCGTTGTTTGGAATAAACAGACAGGCAAAGCAATCTATAACGCGATTGTTTGGCAAGATAGAAGAACGGGTGATTTTTGCAACGAGTTGAAGTCAAAAGGCTATGAGCAGACTTTTATAGAGAAAACAGGGCTATTACTTGATCCCTATTTTTCTGGCACAAAACTCGCTTGGATATTGGATAATGTTGAGGGTGCTCGCGCCTCGGCGGAATCCGGTGAATTGTTGTTTGGTACAGTGGATTGTTATCTCATTTGGCGGCTAACGGGTGGTGTAGTTCATGCCACTGACGCTACTAATGCGTCCAGAACATTGATCTACAATATCCATCAAGGCATTTGGGATGAAGAGCTATTGTCTCTTCTAAATATACCTTCATGCATGCTGCCAGAGGTTAAAAACTGTGCAGATGATTTTGGTAAAACGCGCGAAGATCTGTTTGGTGGAAACGCCATTCCGATTTGTGGCGTTGCGGGTGATCAACAAGCTGCAGCGATAGGCCAAGCGTGTTTTAAACCAGGTATGCTTAAATCTACCTATGGCACCGGATGTTTTGCTCTCCTTAATACAGGGGAGCATTGTGTTAAGTCCGAACACCGTCTTCTCAGTACTATTGCTTATCAGCTTGATGGAAAGCCAACCTATGCTCTAGAGGGCTCTATATTCATTGCTGGTGCAGTCGTCCAGTGGTTGCGCGATGGTTTGAAAATCATTCGTGATGCTAAGGATACCGAGGCTTTAGCGAGTGAGGCTAAGCCGGAGAATCGTGTCTATCTTGTTCCTGCTTTTACTGGGCTTGGGGCACCTTATTGGGATACTGAGTGTCGTGGAGCTATTTTTGGTTTGACGCGTGATACAGGGTTCGCTGATTTGGCTCGAGCCGCTCTTCGCTCAGTGGCTTATCAGACTCGTGACCTTTCGGATGCGATGCGTTCAGACTGGCTTAATTCAGGTGGAAGTAAAGCAGAGGCGGTGCTGCGAATTGATGGCGGTATGGTGGCTAATGATTGGATGGCACAGTCTCTTGCAGATATCTTACAGGCACCTGTAGATCGACCTGAAATTATTGAAACCACTGCCTTGGGTGCTGCGTGGCTTGCAGGTATGCATGTTGGCTTCTATCCAGATCAAGAAGGGTTCGCTAAAACTTGGGCTCTGAATAAGCACTTTGAACCCGTTATGACGGTTGATGACGCCAACGAGCGTTATGCAGGTTGGCGTGACTCAGTTGCTAGACTGCTAATTTCGAAAGATGACCTCTGATGTACCATTAAAGACACAAGCTCTTCCTAGCGTATTAGTCTTGCCGGCGTGTTTAACGCCGGTTTTTTTATGGTATTTCCGAGCCTTTTGCTGCGGTCATAAGCTCAAACCAGGTCTCTCGATCAAGCTCAACATGATTGACCTGATGCAGCGCCTTTATTCGATCTAGATTGTTTGTGCCAACAACAGGAAGAATATTGGCAGGGTGCACTCTTAACCACGCCAGTGCGATATGTTCACGCTGGCACTGTTGGCTCTGCTCGATTCTGTTTAGTAAGCCCTCAAGCTCTGAATTGAGTGGTTGGTTAAACAGTTGTCCACCCGCCAGTGGTGACCAAGCCATTGGCAGTAGCTGATCGAGTTGCATCGCTTCCAGTGTTCCATCCCAGAGTGAACTCTGTTCAAAAAGATTGATTTCGATTTGATTGGTGATCAGTCGATTCGTCATTTTCGACTGCAGGAGTTTCCACTGCCACACTGAAAAGTTAGAGACACCTACGGTTCTGACTAAACCCTCTTTAATGAGATCATCCAAAGCCGCGCCGGTCTCTTCGGCATCCATCAGTGGATCAGGTCTGTGAATTAATAGGGTGTCTAGGTAGTCAGTATGTAAGTTCTTCAGACTCTGCTTGACCTGCTGAAATAGGTGTTCACGCGAGGTGTCGTAATACTTAACTCGTCGCTCTGGGTAGTGATCAGAGATCAGAGCGATATCACATTTGCTAATCAGCTCCATCTGGCCTCTTAGGGATGGATTGGCTTTCAGCGCGTCGCCAAAGAGTTGCTCACACTGATAGTCACCGTAGATATCTGCATGGTCAAAGGTCGTTATTCCCTGATCCAAACAGGCTTGGATTTTGGCTTCGGTACTTGAAGTGGTTGGCTTGGACTCTGCGAGTCTCCAGACACCATAAGCCAGTTCGCTAAATGTTAGATCGGAATGAAGAGTTTTGATTCGTTTCAATCTAGAGCCCCGATTTTTAGATTTTTTACCAGTCTAAAGATTGTCAATTTGAGGTTCAATATAGCAATCAAATAGCCAAAAAAAAGAGCGCCGAAGCGCTCTTTTTCAGTGTGTCGGTAATCTTAGGATTACTGACCCATCTGCTGCTTGATAAGGTCACCGATAGTCGTTGGACCAGCAGTTTCAACTTCAGCGTTCTGTACCGCTTTAAGAGCAGCTTTCTCTTCAGCTTGATCTTTCGCACGGATAGAGAAGGTGATAACGCGGTTGCGACGATCAACACCTACAATCTTACCTTCAACGCTGTCGCCAACGTTTAGAGCAGTTGTAGCGTCTTCGATGCGCTCTGCAGCGATGTCAGATGCTTTAAGAACAGCTTCGATACCTTCAGCAAGTTCAACAGTAGCAGCACGTGGCTCAACTGCTGTAACAGTACCAGTAACGATTGCGCCTTTCTCGTGGCCCGCTAGGAACTCAGAGAATGGATCGCTTTCTAGCTGTTTAACGCCAAGAGAGATACGCTCTTTCTCTGCGTCAATAGACAGGATAACTGCTTCAACTTCGTCGCCTTTCTTGTAGTCGCGAAGTGCAGCTTCAGCATCAGCTTCCCAAGTGATGTCTGACATGTGTACTAGGCCGTCTAGATCGTTGTCTAGACCAACGAAGATACCGAAGTCAGTGATCGTCTTGATTGTGCCAGATACTTTATCGCCAGCAGCGTACTGCTCAGAGAATGCAGCCCATGGGTTAGTTGTACACTGTTTGATACCCAATGAGATACGACGACGCTCTTCATCAACGTCTAGAACCATAACTTCTACAGCATCACCAACCTGAACGATTTTAGATGGGTGGATGTTTTTGTTAGTCCAAGACATTTCAGAAACGTGTACTAGACCTTCTACGCCATCTTCTAGAGATGCGAAACAGCCGTAATCAGTTAGGTTAGTAACCTTACCTGATACACGAGTACCTGCTGGGTAACGGTTCTTGATCGCTTCCCATGGATCTTCAGATAGCTGCTTAAGACCTAGAGAGATACGACCGCTCTCTTTGTCGAATTTGATGATCTTAACGTCGATCTCATCACCTGGAGTTAGCATTTCGCTTGGGTGAGAGATACGTTTCCACGCCATGTCAGTGATGTGTAGAAGACCGTCAACGCCGCCAAGGTCGATGAACGCACCGTAGTTAGTAAGGTTCTTAACGTAACCTTTAACTGCTTGGCCTTCTTCAAGATCAGCAAGGATCTCATCACGCTGTGCGCTGTTAGCTTCTTGAAGAACTGCGCGGCGAGAAACAACAACGTTGTTACGCTTCTGATCAAGTTTGATCAGTTTGAATTCAAGTTCTTTGCCTTCTAGGTGATCAACGTCACGTACTGGGCGAACGTCTACCAATGAACCTGGTAGGAAGCCTTGGATGTTGTTGACGTTTACAGTGAAACCACCTTTAACTTTGCCAGAGATGTAACCTTTTACGATCTCTTCCGCTTCAAACTTAGTCTGAAGAACTTCCCATGCTTCTGCACGTTTCGCTTTCTCGCGAGAAAGTTTAGTTTCACCGAAACCATCTTCTACAGCTTCTAGTGCAACTTTAACGTCATCACCAATGTTGATTTCAAGTTCGTTCGCATCGTTAAGGAACTGAGAGCGTGGAATAACCGCTTCAGACTTAAGACCAGCGTTAACAGTTACCCAATCAGCATCGATATCAACAACAGTACCAGTTACTAGGGTACCTGGAGTCATCGCAAGTTCTTGGAGGGATTCTTCAAACAGTTCAGCAAAGCTTTCGCTCATGAAAGTGTCCTATTTTGGGTGCCAGGGGATGGCACACTAGCCTATGACATCAGCTTCATAGGGTCGGTTCATCGTCATCTCCGATGACTTGCTAAGCTGATGGATGCAAGCTGACGGAGTTATAAAGAGGGCGAAATTATACAGGAGTGTTAGCGGTGTGCAAAGCGGAATTGGTGTTTTTTTGAGCAGTGGACAGCGGTTGGGAATAGTCTCGAGAAGAAGGGGAAAGAATTACAAATCGCTAGTGCGGTTTGATCGCGGTTTGTCGCTGCGCTCCAATTCGCTCCTACAGTCGAGCTACGTAGATAATTTTTTCCGAAGTCCTACTGTAGGAGCGAATTGCCCGAAGGACAAGCCGCGAAAGATTCGCTTAGCGAATCGTATCTCACATTCCGCTATCAACCCGCCAAACGAGACTGATCCTCTTGAAAGAACATCTCGATCATATCGATGCTCAGCTCACTGGCTTCGCGAAGCACGGCTTCACTGTCGGGATCAGTGATCTCTTCACCGGGTGCTGTCTCTGTCAGTAGCTCATCAAGCGTCTTAATAGGTTGTTCACCCTTTGCCATGCGACGCTGATTCTCTAGATCGATTTGAGCCTGCTCCATCTGATCGCGTTGGGCTTTTAACTGCTCTTCATTGAGCGGCAGCCACTGCATCGATTTCTGCTCATTGATCAAGGCGATGGTGTCACGCATGTGCTGAAAATCAGGATCAGTTTGCGTTCTTTGAGTATGGCGGTTTTGCAGCTCAGGAACCCAACGATCGAGTGATGAGTAGCTGCCGTAACGAACAGGCCTTACTTTGTCCCAAGGTAGGGCAAAGTCGAGAGCGCTTTCACCGATTTCGCTCTGATCAAACATCGATGGAAACTCGATATCCGGAGCTACCCCTTGGTGCTGAGTACTCTCACCAGAGATACGATAGAACTTCGCGGTTGTGAATTTTAGCTGCCCATGACGCAGTGGTTGAAGAGTCTGCACAGTCCCTTTACCGAATGTGCGACTGCCAACGACCAGCCCTCGGCGGTAATCTTGTATGGCACCGGCGAAGATCTCCGAAGCCGATGCACTGAGTCGATCAATCACAACGGTCAAGGGTCCAGTCCAAGTGGTCTCTGGGTTGTAGTCGCCCAGCACATCGACCCGACCTTCAAGATCACGAATCTGCACGGTTGGACCACGGCTAATAAATAGACCCACCAGTTCATTGGCCTCTCGCAGTGAGCCACCTCCGTTTTCGCGTAGATCAACAACCAGAGCATCAACGCCCTGTTGCTTGAGGTCTTCAATCAGTACCGCTACATCACGAGTCGTGCTGCGGTAATCCTTGTCCCCTTTTCTAAGGGCAGCAAAATCGATGTAGAAGGTTGGGATGTCGATGATGCCAACTTTATAGATGTTGCCGTCACGCTCAACCTCCATGATCCGAGACTTGGCCGCTTGCTCTTCAAGCTTTACACGCTGTCGCTCTAATTTGACGATCTTGCGTGTGCTCTTGTCAGCCGAAGTGGATGGGATGATCTCTAAGCGTACGATGGATCCTTTAGGTCCACGGATCCTGTCAACGACATCATCCAAGCGCATACCCACCACATCTTCGATCTCACCATCCATGTCTTGTCCGACACCCACGATCAGGTCGGCAGGTTTCAGCTGGCCGCTCTTATCGGCCGGGCCCGCCGGTACAAGACTAACGATCTTGGTGAATTCATCTTCGCTCTGCAGGACAGCGCCGATCCCTTCAAGTGATAGACTCATGTTGATCTCAAAGTTCTCTGAGGTCGCGGGTGAAAAATAGGCGGTATGCGGGTCGTAAAGACGTGCCAAGGCATTAGCATATGATTGAAAAATATCTTCGCTATTGGTCTGCAGTGCACGATTAAGTTGCGATTCGTAACGTTTGATCAGTGTCTCTTTAGCTTCAGAAACACTCTTGTCAGAAAGTTTTAGATTTAACACGGCGCTTTTAAGACGCAGTGACCAGTATTGATCCTGTTCGCCTTTCGATTGAAACCAAGGTTTCTCTTCACGACTGATCGGAAGTCTGTCGTCTAGAGTGAAATCAAATGTTTGGTCCGATTTTAGAGCGTCGATCATCTGCTCTGTGCGCTCCTGAAAACGGGTCAAAAAGCGTTCGTAGGCGGCAAATGCAAAGGTTAGATTGCCGGAGCGCATGTCGTCGTCCAGAGTGCGCTTGAAGTGAGCTAAAGAGTCGATATCGCTCTGCAGTAGGTAGCTTCTTGTTGGGTCGATAGTTTCAAAGAAGTTGTTGAAGAGCTTCTCAGAGAGTTCATCGTCGACGGCCTGTTCACGGTAGTGGTGAGATTCCAATCCCGCGACCAGCGACTGAATGGCATTCGAGTGGACGGCTTCAGGCTTAAGAGAGGCCTGTGCTCCTGTCGCTATCGATAATGATAAAACCAAAAAGAGCTGTAAAGCTCGCATCCCAACACTCCAAAATCGCAATAAAAGTAAAAATCTAATAGAGAGCAGTTTAGGCCAGCTCTCCTCATGATGTAAAATAACTTTCTTTTACTACGCGGGAGTGGTTGCGGTGGTTTTGCGAATTGCGGGTTTAGCGATTTTTTCTTTGATGTTGGCCGGTTGTGATAGCGCCTCTGACCGTGACGAGATCGAAGATAAAGAGGCGTTTCGAAAAGAGCTAATAGAGAAGGCACTGAATGACGATACTCGCAAAGCAGGGGAGGCTTTCCTAGCTGAAAATCGTCAAAAGCCGGGTGTGATTGTTCGTAAGTCGGGACTGCAGTACCGTGTCATTTCCGAAGGACAGGGCAAGCAGCCAGAGTACGACAGTGTTGTACTGGTTGAATATGAAGGTCGCCGTGTCGATGGCGGTGTCTTCGATAAGACCGAAGCCGGAAAGCCGATCAAATTCCCGCTCAATCAGGTGATTAAAGGTTGGCGAGAAGGCTTGGGGTTAATGAAAGAGGGGGCTCAGTATGAGCTCTACATTCCTGCTGACTTGGCCTACGGCGCGCGCAGTCCCAGTCGTGAAATTCCACCCAATTCAGCTTTGATATTTGATGTTAGGTTAATAGAAGTACTCGAGAAGGGTGCGGAGAAACAGTAATGGAACAAGAGCGTTTTAACCAAGATCTACTGACCTTTTTAGCAGATAGTCCAACCCCTTTTCATGCCACGCAGCAGATGGCAGATCGCTTAAGTCATGCTGGCTTCAAAGAGCTGTTGGAACACGAAGCCTGGAATCCTGTCGCTGGCGAGAGTTACTTTATTCGTCGTAACGGTTCATCGATCATCGCTTGGCGTCATACTGGCAACTTTGATTCAGGCTTTAGAATGGTGGGCGCTCATACCGACTCACCCTGTCTTCGCGTCAAGCCAACGCCAGAGCTATACCGACAAAATTATCTGCAGCTTGGCGTTGAAGTCTATGGTGGTGCGCTGTTGAACCCCTGGTTTGATCGCGACTTGTCGTTAGCTGGCCGGGTGACCTACCGCCAAACCGATGGCTCTTTAGACAGCTCGCTAATCGATTTCAAAGAGGCGATCGCGACGATTCCAAGCCTTGCGATTCACCTAGACCGTGAGGCCAATAAAGATCGAACGGTTAACCCACAACTTCACCTCCCTGTGCTGCTAGGTCAGGCGGAACAGAAGCAAGATTTCAGAGCCTTGTTGAAATCTAAATTGCTTGAACAGGGGGTGACAGAGGTCCAGGAGGTTCTAGATTACGAACTCTCTTTCTACGATGTTCAAACGCCTGCAATGGTGGGATTGAACAGAGAGTTTATCGCCTCGGCTCGCTTGGATAATCTGTTGAGCTGTTTCATCGGTTTGCAGTCTCTACTCGACAGTGATGGTCAGCAGGCCGCTGTTTTGGTCTGTACCGACCACGAAGAGGTAGGCAGTGCGAGTGCCTGCGGTGCTCAAGGCCCAATGTTGGCCCAGTGGCTAGAGCGACTCTTACCGAACAACGAAGAGCGTAACCGTGTGATTAGCCACTCCATGATGATCTCCGCCGATAATGCCCACGCTGTGCACCCTAACTATGCCGATAAACATGACGAGAATCATGGTCCGCTGATTAATGCAGGACCGGTCATCAAAATTAACTCTAATCAGCGCTACGCCACCAACAGTGAAACCAGTGCAACCTTCCGCGCCATTGCGCAGGATGTAAACGTGCCAGTACAGAGCTTTGTGGTTCGATCTGATATGGGGTGTGGCAGCACGATTGGTCCGATTACCGCATCGGAAGTCGGTATTCGTACTGTGGATATCGGCTGCCCGCAATTTGGTATGCACTCAATTCGTGAGTTATGCGGCAGTCAGGATGCACACTCACTCTATCTGATTCTGCAAAACTACTACGATAAAGCCAGAGTGTAAGAGGGTTTAGACGTGTTACAAACGGTTCAAGAGCTGAATGATTTTTTAACAAACCACTTTCCGCAAGGTGAAGGCTTTGGTGCCGTTGAAGAGGCGGGAGATGGCTGGGTTTTGATGCGATTAACGGTTGAAGACAGTCATTTGCGTCCAGGTGGTACGGTCTCGGGTCCAACCATGATGGGGATGGCGGATGTGGCCATCTGGTCCGCGTTGCAAACTAAGATTGGCCCCTCGCCGATGACGGTGACCGGTAACCTAAACATCAACTTCTTAAGTAAGCCCAAGCCTGTTGATATGTTGGCACGTGCACGTGTGCTTCGCGTCGGTCGAAGAAACGGGGTTGGTGAGTGTTACATCTACTCGGGTGATGAAGATTCGATGGTGGCGCACGTTACAGCAACCTATTCGATACCGGCAAAGTAAGGCCTCTAAAACAGACTCAACGACAAGGATTGGTCGATCATGGAAATTAAAGTTAACTACCTCGATAACTTACGCCTAGAGGCGAAGTTTGACGACTTCACCGTGATCGCCGATCAGCCGGTTCGCTACAAAGGCGATGGCTCAGCCCCCGGTCCATTTGACTACTTTTTGGCTTCATCAGCGCTGTGTGCCGCCTATTTCGTAAAGGTCTACTGCGAAGCGCGAGGCATCTCTACCGATAATATCCGTCTTGCTCAGAACAACATTGTCGATCCTGAGAACCGCTACAAACAGATCTTCAAAATCAGTGTTGAGCTGCCAGAAGATCTCAGTGATAAAGATCGCACCGGTATCCTTCGCTCCATTGAGCGTTGTACCGTGAAAAAAGTCGTGCAAGAGGGTCCTGAGTTTCAGATAGAGGTCGTCGACAGTCTTGATGAGGATGCCCAAGCTCTACTAGCGGTTGCTACCGACAGTGAAACCTTCATTGAAGGTAAAGACGCGCCACTTGAACAGACCATCGCAAAGATGACACAGATTCTTGCTGATCTGGGGATGAAAATAGAGGTAGCCTCCTGGCGCAACATTGTCCCCAATGTCTGGTCACTGCACATTCGTGATGCGGCCTCTCCCATGTGTTTTACCAACGGTAAAGGGGCCACAAAAGAGGCAGCACTGGCCTCTGCATTGGGTGAGTTTTTAGAGCGTCTCTCCTGTAACTTTTTCTACAACGATCAGTATTTTGGCCAAGAGTTGGCTGAATCAGAGTTTGTCCACCGCCCAGATGAATGCTGGTTTGAACTGACAGAAGAGGATGATATCCCAGAGGGGTTATTGGATGAGTACACTCTTGAGATCTACGACCCTGATCAGGATTTAAGTGGCTCTAACTTAATCGATACCAACTCTGGTAATGAGGATAGGGGGATCTGCGCTCTACCATTCCAGCGTCGATCGGATGGTGAAACGATCTACTTCCCATCGAACCTGATTGAAAACCTCTTTTTGAGTAACGGTATGAGTGCCGGCAATACCCTTGAAGAGGCTCAGGTTCAGTGTCTTTCTGAGATCTTTGAACGTGCGGTTAAACGTCAGATTCTTGAGCAGGAGATTGCGCTTCCCGATGTGCCCTCGCAGGTGCTTGAACGCTGGCCGGGTATTGTGGAGGGCATCAAGGCGCTAGAAGAGCAGGGCTTTCCTGTTTTGGTTAAGGATGCCTCGTTGGGCGGCCAGTTCCCAGTCGTCTGTGTCACGCTAATGAACCCTAAAACGGGCGGTGTGTTTGCCTCGTTCGGTGCCCACCCCAGTCTGCATGTCGCTATTGAAAGAAGCCTGACTGAATTGCTGCAGGGCCGCAGCTTTGAAGGGTTAAACGACCTGCCACCACCGACCTTTAACTCACATGAGCTGACTGAACCGAATAACTTTGTTGAGCACTTCATCGACTCCAGTGGTGTTGTGAGCTGGCGCTTCTTCAGTGACGCCTTTGATTACGAATTTGTGGATTGGGATTTCTCAGGTACCAACAGAGAGGAGGCTGACAGGCTGTTTGGTATTCTGGAGTCGATGGGTAAAGAGTCCTATCAAGCGAACTATGATGACCTGGGTGTACCGGCGGTTCGAATTCTGGTCCCAGATTACTCTGAGGTCTATCCCGTTGAAGATCTGATTTGGGATAACACCAATAAATCACTGGAGTTTCGCGAGGCGATTCTCTGTCTGCACGAGTTGTGTGATGAAGACCTAGAGGAGTTGCTGGTTCGTCTAGAAGAGAGCGAGCTGGATAACTACACTGATATCCGCACGTTGATCGGCATTGAGTTTGATGAGAACAGCGTCTGGGGACAGCTCACCATTCTTGAGCTAAAACTGCTGATACACCTAGCACTGGGTCAGTTACCTCAGGCTAAAGAGTTGGTTGAGGCCTTCTTGCAGTACAACGATAACACCCTAGATCGCGCGCTGTTCTATCGTGCAATGGATGCTGTCATTGAGGTGGAGTTAGATTCAGATATGGCCCTTGAGCACTATCTCAACAACTTTACCCGCTTGTTTGGTAAAGAGCGGATTGAGGCTGTGGTTGGCTCGGTGAACGGAACGATTCGTTTCTATGGTCTCGAGCCAGTCGGTATGGAATTGACCGGATTAGAGCGCCATCAACGACTGATACAGAGCTATCAGAAACTGCATCAATGGCGAGCTTCTAAATAGTTAGGCCCTCAGTTACTGAGAGCGCTAACCTGTTTACTGGCCTGTTCAACCGAGTACTTGCCTTTAGCATCCTTGGTCACACGGCCTATCGCTACAAACGGGTCGTGTACAAAGAGTAAACGTCCACCCCGACTTTCAAGCCCTTCAAGCAGTTGTCGTTTTTCATCAATCAACTGCTCTGGAAAACGGTCATAGCCCATGGTGATGGGGAGATGAACCCAGGCGCTGCCGGGAATAAGATCCCCAGGGTAAACGACCGGTCCCTCTGGCATCTCGACTTCTGGCAGTATTTGGCCGGGTGTATGCCCTGAGCTCTCATGCAGTGTCCAGCCATCTCCCAGTGTTGCTGACTGTTGGCCCTCAGGAATGATCTCTAATCGACCTGACTCCTCCAGCAGTTTGATCAACATAGGTATGTAAGAGGCGCGATCACGAGCATGAGGGTCGTTTGCGCGCTGCCATTGGACTTCACCGACTAAGTATTTCGCATTTGGGAAGAGCAGGTAAGGATCCTCACCCTCTTGCCACTCAGACAGTAGCCCGCCTGCGTGGTCAAAATGGAGGTGGGTCAATAGAACAATGTCGATCTCTTCGTGGGAGACACCTGCAGCCTGAAGATTTTTGATCAGGCAGTGCTCTTGCTCTTGAATACCATAGCGATCTTTCATCTCGGGGCTGAAGAATGCGCCAATGCCAGTCTCAACCAAGATGTTACGTTTTGGGCTGCTCTCCTGAACCAGCATGGCGCGGCAGGCTAAGGGAATACGGTTAAGCTCATCAGGCTCTATCCAGCGTTGCCATAACGCGCGAGGCGCATTACCAAACATTGAACCGCCATCCAGCTTCTGTGTATTCCCCTCTATCGAGGTAATGCTACGCATGATTAAGCAAACTCTTCGGTGTCGATCTCAGTTTGTTGACCGGCACTATAGCGCTCACCGGCCACGGTATCGCGGTTAATGAGTTGTTCTAACTCATTAACAATGTCGCTACTCAGTGTGACATCGGCTGCGCCTAGGTTGTCACGCATGTGCTCGACAAAGCGAGTGCCTGGAATCGAAACAATCGAGGGATCCTTTGCACGGATCCAGGCCAGCGCTAATTGCGCTGGGGTACAGCCAGCACGCTCAGCAATGGCAACATAGTCACTCAGTAGCGCTCTGTTCTGTTCAAAGTTCTCTGGGTAGAAGCGTGGCATGGCACGGCGAATGTCTTTTTCAGCCAGTTCGTCCAAGTTGTCGATTGTGAGACTTAAAAAGCCACGTGCCAGTGGGCTGAAGGCGACGAAGGTAACGTCTAGTTCACGGCAGGCGTCGAGAACCGCGATCTCTGGGTTGCGAGTCCAAAGTGAATACTCAGTTTGGATAGCGGCAACGGGGCACTCTTTATGGGCGGCTCGCAAGGTGTCAGCTGACATTTCTGAAAGACCGTAGCTCGCAATTTTACCCTCTTTGATAAGGTCAGCCATGGCGCCTGCACTCTCTTCAATTGGAACGTCAAAGTCACGACGGTGCAGGTAGTAGAGGTCGATTTGATCTGTTTGAAGGCGTTTTAAGCTGGCTTCACACTGTGCTTTGATGGTTTCAGGGCGGCCGTCTAGTGCTTTACCTTTTTCAGGGTCGATGTAGAGAACACATTTTGATGCCAAAAAGATCTCATCGCGGACCGACTTGAGCGCTTCGCCAACAACTTTCTCATTTTTGCCGCCACCGTATAAGGTCGCCGTATCAAAATGGCGGTAGCCCATCTCAAAGGCTTCACGAAACCCTTTGATCGCCTCGTCATCTGATACCGGGGTGTTGTAGGCGTGTGACATGTTCATACAACCCAAACCGATTGGGTTATTGCGTAGCATCTCAAGTTTGCTCATGAAAAATCCTTAAAAATGAGTCAATTTGTACAGAAGATTAACAAGTTAGTGCGGACGAGTGAACTCGAAAAGGGGAATTAGGTATTCGAAAAAAGAAAAACGATTCGGTGCCAGAATGGACTCTGGCACCGTTATTGAGGTTAGGCTGTTGCAGCGTTTAGAGCGGCATCGTAGTTAGGCTGTTGCGCAATCTCTGGAACCAGTTCTGAATGCAGTACTTTGCCATCACGAATCACCACAATGGCTCTAGCCAGAAGCCCACGCATACCTGAATCGATGATTTCGACGCCAAAGCTTTTACCAAACTCTGGGTTACGGAAGGTGGATGCATTACTGACCCTCTCTAGACCTTCGGCACCACAGAAACGTGCTTGTGCAAACGGTAGGTCTGCTGAGACATTAATCACCTCAACGCCATCATGACTCGCCAACTGCTCATTGAACGTGCGGACTGAGGTGGCACAGGTTGGAGTATCGATACTCGGAAAGATGTTCAAAACAACCGTTTTGCCTGCGAGGTCAGACAGAGAGAACTCAGACAGGTCGGCAGCTGTGAGTGTAAAGTCTGGACAGTCGCTCCCAGCAGCAGGAACATCTCCATAGGTATGTAAAATATCTCCGCGTCGCGTAATTTGAACCATGTTATTACCTCATTAAATAGAGTGATTTTGTTATAGGTATACTCATTACGCTAGCGGCAGACACTTGGATTTAATTACTCAGAAGCAGTGATCGCCTCGATTGAAAATTGCCCGAAAAAAAACCGGCTACTGCCGGTTTTTTAATGTTCCAACGATTAGATTCGTTCGAAGATGACAGCGATACCCTGACCACCACCGATACACATGGTTACTAGCGCGTATTTGCCACCAGTACGTTGCAGCTCGTGAATCGCCTTAGTCGCGATGAAAGCACCGGAACAGCCAACAGGGTGGCCTAATGCAATAGCGCCACCGTTCGGATTGGTTTTGTCTGCAGGAAGACCTAGACCTTTAGAGACTGCAATCGCTTGAGCGGCAAAGGCTTCGTTAGATTCGATCACATCCATATCATCAATGGTTAGGCCGGCACTCTCTAGTGCGGCTTTTGATGATGGGATAGGGCCTTCACCCATGATGTGGTTAGGTACACCGGCAACCGCGTAAGAGACGATCTTAGCGATAGGTGTCTCACCGTTTGCTTTAGCGGTTTCAGCATCTGCAAGCACAAGGAAGGCTGCACCGTCATTGATGCCTGAAGCATTACCTGCTGTAACAGTACCGTCTTTCTTAAATGCAGGACGCATGCCGCTCAGTTTTTCTGCGGTCGTACCTGGTTTAGGGTGTTCGTCCGTATCAAACACAGTTTCGCCTTTGCGAGACTTCAGTGTGATTGGAACGATCTGATCTTTGAATCGACCTTCATTAATCGCTACTTCAGCACGACGTTGTGACTCTGCCGCGAACGCATCTTGCTCTTCACGAGAGATGTTCCATTTTTCCGCCAAGTTTTCAGCCGTGATCCCCATGTGACCAGCGCCAAATGGATCGGTCAGAACGGACACCATCGCGTCAATCATGCCAGTATCACCCATGCGAGCACCGGTACGCATAGCAGGTGCCATGTAAGTACCGCGTGACATCACCTCGACACCACCGCCAACAGCATAGTCGCATTGACCTAGCTCGATCTGTTGAGCACTGGATACCACCGCTTGAAGGCCTGAAGCACATAGGCGGTTAACAGCCATCGCAACTGAGTTCATAGGTAGACCTGCCTGGATAGAGGCAACACGTGCAACGTAGGGGTAGCGTGATTCTGTTGGAATACAGTTACCAACCGTCACGTAGTGGATCTTCTCGGGATCCGCTTTAGAACGTGCAACCGCCTCTTTCATAACAGTGCCCGCTAGCTCTGCTGGCTCCATAGAACTTAGGCTGCCACCAAAAGCACCGATTGGTGAACGCATTGCGCTTAGAACAACTACTTCACGTGTCATCTGCATATCTCCTTATGCACAATTAATTTTGGTATTCCGACAATATATAGGGTTATCGCTACAAATACATGACCAAGTCGACTAATTGATAGTTATAATCAAGAAAAAATTTGAGGTGTTTATGTTTGTTCTTTTCGATATGGATGGCGTGTTGGTCGATTCCGAACCGCAGTGGAAGCTTGTGGAACAGGAGGTGTTGGCTAAGTTTGGTATCCATATGGAGATCGAAGAGCTCAAAAAACACGCCGGCGCAACGACCTTTGATTTCATGACCAAGATGAACCGTCTCTACCCAGAGAAAGGCCTAGTGGTTGAAGAGATGGTTGACCAAGTCATTTCGGAGATGGAAAAACGGTTGGTGACACTGCCGTTGATGAAAGGGGTAATGGCATTCATCGACCAGCTTCAAGCCGATGCCGTTCCAATGGCGATTGCCTCCAGTTCGGCGATTAGATTGATTGAAGCGGTGATTAAGACTCATAACTTACCGATCACTGTCTATGCCTCAGGCTCAGAGATTGGACTATCTAAACCTCACCCCGAGGTGTTCCTACAAGCCGCGAAACGGATCGGTGCTGATCCTTGGCAAGTGCTCATCATCGAAGACTCTGTCAATGGAACGATTGCCGGTAAAGCAGCTTCGATGTCGGTGGCTGTTGTGCCGGAGAGTTTCCCACCAAGATCTGAATTGTCGATTGCGAATCATGCCTTTGAATCGATGACCGATCTGCATGATTATTATCGTCAAGGTGGGTTTAGCTACCTAGGCTAATTTTAGGGAGCCTACGAATAGGTCCATGACATCTCAGGCTCCCTAGGGTTTCTGTGAAGAGGCTTCCTCTGCCTGTGCTTGAATAGCCTCTTCATGGATATCGAAACTGTGCTCAGACTTCTGTTCCGCCAAGCCCTCTAATGGCTCCAGAGTTTCATCGGTCAGTGAGTCGCTCTCAACTATAGAGTAAACGGGCTGATCCGTTTCATTAACCCCTTGTACCGCCTCAACCACTTCGTCTGGGAATAGCTCTTCAATCGCAGTGTCGGGTAGATCCTCGGTACGAGGGTCAAACTCTGCAATGACCTGTGTTTCTGGCATCGCAGGGATAAACTGCTCCTGCTCTTCGATCGGTACGGGTGGTTTTTGTACCTGTCTGAATAGTGTAAACACGACCAGCATCAGCAGAATAACCACGAATCCCAAGAACAACGAACCGGGTGCAAAAGAGCCCAGTAGCATTGAGCCTAACAGTGGCCCTGCAATACTGCCAAGGCCATAGCTCAGCATCAGTGTCGAGGAGGCGGCAACACGCTCCTCACTGCGAATCAAGTCGTTGGTAATCGCTACCGCTATTGAGTAGATCGCCGCAATCATCGCCATGAACAGTGAGGTCGAAAGAATCAGCAGCACAAACTGATCAGAACCAAACAGTGATGCTCCCAGAGCTGCTAGAGCTGCGACGAGGGCGGTTGCCGTTAACACTTTGCTTCGTGTGACGCGGTCACAAAGCCAACCAATGGGCCAAGCGAACAGCATCGCGCTCATAACCGATATCGACATCAAGGTAGCAATTTGATCCGTTGCAATGTCGCTCAATGTGGCATAGAGCGGAACCAGTGCGTAGAACGAACCGATCAACAGCCCGCCACAAAATGCTGAAAAAAGCCCCAGCGCCGATTTACGCCAGAGTCGCTGCAGTGACATGAACTCTGCAGTCTCTAGGGGCGGTGATTGAAGGCGTGACGCAGAGAGAGGGATGACGGCTGCGATCAGTAGAAGCCCCGCAATGATGAAGGCTGTGGATATTTGCAGGCCAGAGGAGTGGCCGAGAATGACCTGCCCTGATGCTGCCGCTGAATAGGCTGCAATGGTGTACAGAGAGAATAGGGTAGCGCGGTTGTTGTCGCTAGCCACGGCGCTAAACCAACTCTCTATCGCAATGAATAGACCAGCAACGCTGAACCCGCCGATAATCCTGAGTAGACTCCAAACCCAAAAATCCTCAGCGAAGGGGTAGAGCAGAGCGGCCATCGCGGCAAGACTGGCCAGTGTCGAGAATGCCCGAATGTGTCCCACTCTGATCAGCAGCCGTTGAGCAAAGATTGAGCCAATCACAAACCCGATAGAGTAGAAGGTCATGATCCAACCAATCTCGGTTGGCGGTGTATTCGCCATACCCAAACGAACGCCAATCAGCGACATCAAATAGGCATTGCCAGACGCTACAAGCATCAGGCTCATGAATAGAGCCAGAAGAGAGATAAATATTAGGCGCATATTGGGCGTTACTTGCCAGAGGTGGAGTTTTGAAAATCGTTCAGCCGCTTCATTTCGACATCAAACAGCACTTTTAAGGCCTCTCGCACATGTCGAACGTGGTCCATCGCAGCCGATCGAGCCCAGGCCGATTGTCCTGTGGTCACTGCCTGGTAGATTTCGCTGTGGTGTTTATCGACCACCTGCTTAAAGCCCCCTTTCTGGTTGAAGTTTCTAACAGCCTCTTGAATGCTAATCAGCGTCAGATCCTTCAAACTTGACAAGGTGTGTATCAAAACCGAGTTGTGGGATGCCTCGATCACGCGTCTATGAAACTCATGGTCCAAGTTGGCATCCCAATCGGGGGCTACCGACTCCATCTTCTTGAACGCCTCACGAATGCGATACTGATCGCGAGCGGTCGCTCGTTGTGCGGCTAGAAAGCAAGCTTGCCCCTCCAGCTGTTCACGGACCTCAAGAATTTCCAGTACAGCCTTGGGATCCTGACCAAACAGATTGATCAGAGCGGACTTGTTTTCTGAACTGGTGACCGCGCAGGAGACAAATGATCCTCTACCGTGGTGCGTTTCAATGATCCCTTTACCCGAGAGTATATGCAGTGCCTCTCGAACAATGGTACGCGACACACCTAGACGTGCAGAGAGGGATCGTTCAGACGGGATCTTGCTCTCCGGTCCTAACTCACCATCAGCAATCAATTTTTGCAGATATTGAGTGACTTCATTAACAGCGCTGCTTGCAGATTGGCTCATCTATTTCGCATCTCGGTATGGATTGGTCAGACCAGTTTTCCACGCCATCAATTGAAACGCAAGCCCCATCTGGGTTTGAATGCATAAACGTTTCATCGAGTGAGTGACCATCAAATCAGTGGTTTGATTTCAAGTGGTCATACCAGTAGACAGCTGCGTAAGTTTTTGTGACAGCATCGCTCTATTGGTCTGTCTACTACTCCAATTTAAGAGGTTGAACTTATGCTCGAACTGAAACGCTTAGATATTGAAGATGCTCGTCTGTTAATCGAAGGGGCTCGAAACCGAGCTAATGAGATTGGTGTACCTATGTGTATCGCGATAACAGATGAGTCAGGGAATTTGATCGCTTTTGAACGTATGGATGGCGGTAAAACCACCAGTGTAACCATCGCTCAAGACAAAGCCTACACCGCAGCGGCTGCTCGCAAAGCGACGCACGAGTACAACGCTGCATGTACACCCGGCTCGTTGGTGTTTGGTATTCACACCTCGATGGGTGGACGTCTGTGTGTTGTGGGCGGCGGTTATCCCGTGGAGTCAAATGGACAAGTAGTTGGTGGCATCGGATTGAGTTCTGGTACACCAATGCAGGATATGGAGTGTGCTCAAGCTGGTATAGAGTACTGGCAACAGCAGACTCAACAATAAAAAGTACCCAGAGTGGGGTCGGAGATCAGTATGCAGAGTGCAGTGGCTAGCCCGGATCGTGTTGCTAAGCGTCAACGCATTGCTCAGCGATTTAATGAGTTCATTGATTCGCACTACGTCATCAGTGACAGCGAAACGTTAAAGCCTTATGAGTGTGACGGCCTTTCAGCCTATTGCGAAGAGGCGTTGATCGTTGTTTTGCCATCAACGGTAGAGCAGGCACAGAAGGTTCTTAAAATTTGTCACGAAGAGAACATCCCTGTGGTAGCTCGTGGTGCAGGTACCGGTTTGTGTGCCGGTGCTATGCCTCATGGTGATGGCGTGGTCTTATCGATGGCGAAGTTCAATAAGATCCTCGAGATCGATACTGACGCTAGAGCGGCTCGCGTTCAACCGGGTGTTCGCAACCTAGCGATTAGTGAAGCGGCAGGTGATTACAATCTCTATTACGGTCCAGACCCTTCGTCGCAAATAGCCTGCACCATTGGCGGTAACGTGGCTGAAAACTCAGGGGGTGTCCACTGCCTTAAATACGGTTTGACCGTGCATAACCTGTTAAGTGTTCAGTTCCTGACGATGGAAGGTGAGCTGCTAACCATCGGCTCAGAAGGTCTTGATAGCTGTGGTATGGATCTGATGGCGCTGTTCACAGGATCCGAAGGGCTATTGGGTGTGGTCACCGAAGTGCGAGTGAAGCTGCTGCCAAAACCTGAGCGTGCTCAGGTAGTGGTTGCAGGATTCGACTCGGTACCCAAAGCGGGTGATGCCGTCGGTGAGATCATTGCTAAGGGTATCATTCCTGGCGGTCTTGAGATGATGGATGGCTTTGCCATTAAAGCGGCTGAAGATTTTGCCAAAGCGGGCTACCCCGTCGATGCTCAGGCTCTATTGCTATGTGAGGTCGATGGCACCGATGAAGAGGTGGCGGAGCATATTGAAGCGGTTGAAACGCTGTTTCGTGAACTGGGAGCCACCTCGGTTCGCACATCTCAAAGTGAAGAGGAGCGTGCACGTCTATGGGCTGGGCGTAAATCAGCCTTCCCAGCCGTTGGACGTATTTCACCAGACTACTACTGCATGGACGGGACCATTCCGCGTGGTCAGCTAACGCATGTGCTGCTCGAGATGCAGAAAATGTCAGAGCACTACGGTCTGCGTGTGGCCAACGTTTTCCATGCCGGCGATGGCAACTTGCACCCACTGATTCTCTTTGATGCGAACGTACCGGGTGAGCTGGAGCGCACCGAAGAGTTCGGTGGCAAAATTCTTGAACTCTGTGTTGAGGTGGGCGGCTGTATCACGGGCGAGCACGGCGTAGGCTATGAAAAACTCCGTCAAATGCCGGCTCAGTTCAGTGATTCAGAGATCGAGCAGTTCCACAAAGTGAAGCGTGCCTTTGATGCCAAAGAGCTTCTTAATCCCGGTAAAGGTATACCGACCTTGAGAAGTTGTCAGGAGTACCGTTCGTTGGATCTTGATCTAACGCCCAATGCTCAGGTTAGCGCCAATAGCAATACTGATGCAGGAGAGTTCCGTGTCTGATTTAACCAATGAATTGATTAGCCAAGTCCGTGATGCGGTTGAGGCTAAAGAGACGCTGGCTATTTCAGCGGGTGGCAGTAAAGCCTTTATGGGACGTCAGATCGAGACGGATCGTACCATCGATGTCAGTGGTCACACAGGCATTGTTAGCTACCAACCGGTTGAGCTCGTTATGACCGCACGTGCCGGTACCAGACTTGCAGAGATTGAGTCTGCACTATCTGAACACAATCAGATGCTGGCCTGTGAGCCGCCACGTTTCGGTGGCAAAGCAACCTTAGGTGGTACATTGGCCGCTAACGTCTCAGGTCCGGGGCGCCCTTGGTACGGATCCATTCGTGATCATGTATTAGGCGTCAGGTTGATCAATGGCGAAGCGGAACAGCTGCGGTTTGGTGGTCAGGTGATGAAGAATGTCGCCGGTTACGATCTTTCGCGTCTGCAAGCGGGTGCGATGGGTGGATTAGGCCTAATGACCGAGATCTCTCTAAAAGTACTGCCTAAACCAGCGACTACCCGCACGTTGAAGTTCGCAATGGATCAAGCCGAAGCGATACAGCGCATGAACTCCATGTCAGGTCAGCCAAAGCCGATTACAGCGGCTTATTGGCACAACGGAGAATTGTTTGTTCGTCTGGCAGGTGCAGCCTCAGCAGTTGATGCGACTGCAAAAATTTGGGGTGGTGATGAACTGGCTCCAGAGGTTGCCTTGGCTCTTTGGGCGGATCTGCAAGATCAGAAACCAGCCCTATTCAATGCGGAAAAAGTCTGGCGCTTCTCCGTTAAGGGCAGTGCGGATGTCCTACCCATCGAAGGGGATTCATTAATCAACTGGGGTGGCGCTGAGCGCTGGTATGCCGGTGATCACAGTTTCGATCGTATGGTGGAGCTAGCAGAGAGTGCTGGTGGACAGGTTTCACTCTACCGCGGAGGTGATCGTACTGACGAGGTACTTCATCCGGTTAATCCATCAATTCAGGCTCTGCAACAACGCATTAAAGCGTCTGTCGATCCGCAGGGGGTGTTCAATCCCGGCCGTGCGTTTGGTTGGTTGTAGGAGTCAGTGTAATGAAAACGAATATAGTTCAAACCTTCCTAGCGACGCCTGAAGGACAAGAGGCGGAAGAGATTCTGCGTAGCTGCGTTCACTGTGGTTTCTGTACAGCGACTTGCCCAACCTACCAAGAGTTGAATGATGAGCGAGACGGTCCGCGTGGTCGAATCTATCTGATCAAACAGCTGTTGGAGACCGATGAGGTGACCGAAAAAACTCGGACACACCTAGATCGCTGTCTGACCTGTCGTTCATGTGAGACGACCTGTCCATCGGGCGTTCAATATGGACGTCTAGTTGATATAGGTCGTGGCATTGTTGAGAAGAAATTGGATCGCCCTGTTACGGAAAAAGTGGTTCGCTGGGGATTGAAACAGGTTCTGCCTCACGCTAACCGCTTTGGTCCGCTACTAAAAGTAGGTCAGGTGTTTAAACCGATTCTACCTGGCGCTCTGGGTAAGAAGGTCCCGCCTAAACGTAAAGCCTCTCCTTGGCCAGCCAAACGTCATGCTCGAGTTATGATGGCTCTTGCCGGTTGTGCTCAACCCAGTGCTGCACCCAATACCAATGCGGCAACGGCTCGGGTACTGGATAAGCTAGGAATCACTCTGGTTGAAGCACCACAAGCTGGATGCTGTGGAGCGGTGAATTACCACCTGTCGGCACACGAAGCGGGTCTTAATGAGATGCGCAAGAACATTGACGCCTGGTGGCCAGCGATTGAAGGGGGCTGTGAAGCCATTGTGATGACCGCGTCTGGTTGCGGTGCCATGGTTCAGGAGTACGGGCATCTATTAAGAGATGACCCAGACTACGCGGAGAAGGCCAAGCGTGTGAGTGAGCTGACAAAAGATATCAGTGAGGTGCTGCTGGCTGAAGATCTGTCACCACTTGCTCCTAATACTGATGGTGAAAAGATCGCGTTCCACTGTCCTTGTACCTTGCAGCACGCTATGAAACAGAGCGGCTCCGTAGAAAAAGTACTCGAGAAAGTGGGCTTTGATCTGGCCAAGACCAAGGATAAGCATCTCTGTTGTGGTTCCGCGGGCACCTACTCGATTCTTCAGCCGAAGATCAGTCAAAAGCTGCTAGCCAATAAGGTTGAGGCACTGACAGGGGATAACCCGACACAGATCGCTACCGCGAACATTGGGTGTCAGTTACACATTGAGACAGCTTCGCCGGTACCGGTTAATCACTGGATTGAACTGTTGGATCGATAAGATCGCAGTCACTATTAAAGGGGCCTTGTTAGGCTCCTATTTATTTGTCACTGCTTCTATTTTTCAGTTTCGGATTCGGGTGTGACGAGATGATCTCGGTTCCAAAGAGTGGGGTAGAGCGGAATCCAAAGTGCTACCAGGGCGAGGGTGCCAATGCCACCAAATAGAATGGAGGGGACCGCACCAATCCAGGCGGCAAGTGTACCTGATTCAAATTCACCCAGTTGATTGGAGGTTGCAATAAAGAGTGAGTTAACCGCGCTGACCCGTCCGCGCATCTCATCGGGTGTTTCAACCTGAACCAGTGTTGAGCGAATCACAACACTGATCATATCGGCGGCGCCAAGAACAAACAGAGCGGTCAGCGATACCCACATCACTTCAGAGAAACCGAAGACCAGAGTGCCCAAGCCAAAGACCCAGACGGCCGCATAGAGCCAACGCCCGGAGTGTCGTTGAATCGGGTATTTTGCAAGCAAGAACGACATCGCAACGGCCCCCGCCGCTGGTGCGCTTCTTAACAGGCCTAAACCGACTGAATCGGTCTGTAATATATCGTGCGCAATCATCGGTAGAAGAGCAGTAACGCTGCCGATTAGAACCGCCAGCGTATCGAGCATTAACGATCCCCATACCGGTTTGTTGCGCCAGACGTGGACAAAGCCCTCAAACAACTCTTTGCGACGCTGCTTGCTTCGGTCCCGTTTGATGGCTGTATCTTTCATGCCAAACAGCGTCACAATCGATATTAAGACGAACAGCATGCTAGTGGCATAGAGTGTGCCGGCTCCAAAAATATAGATGACGCCACCTAAAGCCGGACCAATAATTGTAATGGTCTCACGAGCTGAAGCGGTCAGTGTCATCGCTTGGGTCAGAAGCTGGCGCGGCACCAGATTCGGCACCATCGCTTGCCCCGCAGGCATGCTGAAGGTTCTAGAGACGCCCAGCATGAAACAGGCTATGTAGATGATCCCTTCTGTAATGGTCTCAGTGAAACTGGTTAAGGAGAGCGCACCAATGGTGATTAACAGCAGCACCCGACTCCAAATCATCACCTTATGACGATCGTATCGATCGGCCATGTCGCCTGCGTGCAGCGTAAACAGAATCTGAGGTACATAACGCGCCAGACCAACCCAGCCAAGCGCCATAGCGCTTTCGGTCATCAGGTAGACCTGCCAGCCCAAGCCGATCAGCATCATCTGAATCGCCATGCCGGAGGTGAGTTGGCTGGTGAGGAACCGAACAAATAATCCCTGTTTTAATAGCCTGGTGTCACTCACTGGTCTGAATCCTTAGAGGGGTTTCTGGCCTCTTCATGACTCTCTAATCTATGGCCTGCATCAATAAATTTTGGCAGACGCAAATTGCCAAATATGGCGGCCAGTCGGGTTAGAAAAATGACTAACATTGCCAAGTAGGAGAGGAGTATCGGGTCGACGTAACCTTCGCCTAATACAAATACCATCGCACCGAGTATGGTGCAGGTGGCATAGAGTTCGCCGTCGCCACCGCCAAGAATCATCGGGTCTTCATTGGTTAGCACATCACGGATAAGGCCGCCTGCAACGGCTGTGATACAGGCCATCATGACGACCAGTAGGGGCGATAGATCAGCCATCTGGGCCTTTTGCGCACCGATGATTGCAAAAAGTGAGATACCGGCGGCATCGAATATCAGCAACAGTCGGCGCGGGTAGCGAAGATAACGCGCTAAGATAAAGGTCACGAGACCCGCAATCAGTGCCGTTGATATATACCAGGTCTCTTCAAGCCAAAAGATGGGGCCGTTGTTGATGGTTAGGTCACGAATAGTCCCTCCACCTACCGCAGTGACGACGGCTAATACCATGACGCCAAAGATGTCGATGCGCTTACCGGTGGCGGCTAAGGCACCGGTGATAGCAAATACAACCGTCCCTAGAAACTCGGCAGCGAGTAGTGGCTGACTAAACAACAAAAGCCTCCCTTTGCTCTCTATGGATGCAAGCTTATCTGTGCGACAATCGGACTCATATTTATATGGGTCAGTGTTGGTATGAATTGTGCATTCTTTCACTCAAATCATCCATGAGTAAAGGATCTATTTGATTATGAAAATTTCTGAAGCGGGCGTTAAGTTTGGTACCAGTGGCGTTCGAGGCTTGGTCAGTGAGCTAACCAATGAGGTCGCGTACGCCTTTGCTGCTGCGTTTTGGCAAGCGGCAGGTCAAGGGACCCGTGTTGTTATAGGTCATGACTTACGACCCTCCAGCCCGCAAATTACCCGAGCCTGTATGGCGGCCATGAGAGACTTAGGTGTCGAGGTGATTTATGTCGGTGCATTGGCAACACCAGCCGTCGCCTACTACGCGTCTAAGATGCATGCGCCTGCGATTGTGGTGACTGGCAGCCATATCCCGTTCGATCGGAACGGAATCAAGTTTTACAGCGTCGAGGGTGAGATCAATAAGGCACATGAAGAGTCGATCTCATCGGCCGAGGTAGTGCTGCCTCAAATTATTGAGTGTCCAGAACTGCCTGCGATTGATGCTGGTGCTAAGTCGGCTTACCTATCACGCTATGTTGACTGTTTCGGTCAAGATCTTTGTTCTGGCTTGAAGGTCGCTATCTATCAGCACTCAAGTGTTGCTCGTGATCTGTTAAGTGAACTGTTCGAGGCGATGGGGGCAGAGGTGATTGCCCTTGGCAGGACAGAACAGTTTGTGCCTATCGATACTGAAGCGGTGCGTACAGAGGATATTGAACAGGCTAAGCGTTGGGCGTCTGAGGTTGGATTTGATCTTTTGGTCTCTACCGATGGTGATGCGGACCGTCCTCTCATCGCCGATGAGACAGGGACCTTTTTCCGCGGTGATATTCTGGGTGTCCTCACAGCAAAGGCGGTCGGTGCAGAAGCGGTTGTGACTCCCGTCAGCAGTAATACGGCACTGGAATTAAGCGGTTGGTTTGATCAAACGCTGCGTACACGAATAGGCTCACCCTATGTGATTGCAGGAATGGAGTCGGTTGCAGAGGGTGTTGTTGCCGGTTTTGAAGCGAACGGTGGATTTTTGTTAGGTAGCGATGTTGGACTGAATGGGTCAACGCTTTCAACGTTGGCGACGCGTGATGCTGTTCTGCCAATGCTAGCGGTCATCTACCTCGCCAAACAGAATCAGCTTAAGGCCAGTCAACTGTCGGCCGAGCTGCCAGAGCGATACACCGCATCGGATCGCATTCCAGGGATAGCGACCGAGTGGAGCCAATCGATGTTACAGCGTCTGAATGAAGGGCAGCTGCAGTTTGAATCGCTAATGCCTTGGTCTTTGGGTGGTATTCGATCAGTCGATCAGACCGATGGTTATCGTGTCGACTTTGATACTGATACGATTGTCCATCTTCGTCCCTCTGGTAATGCTCCAGAGCTGCGCTGTTATGTCGAGATGAACAGTGAACAGGATGCGACAGAACTCTGTCGTCGGGTACTTAACAAGGTCGAGCAACTGTTTAAGAGTGAAGTATAGATGTTAAATTTTGCTGCTAACCTATCGTTTCTATTTTCAGACCTTCCCTTTTTAGAGCGTTTCGTTGCGGCAAAAAAAGCCGGTTTTGATTCGGTCGAGTATCTTTTCCCGTACGACTATCCTGCGGAACAGATTAAAGACCTTTTAAATGAGTCTGGTTTGGAGCAAGCGCTGTTCAATGCCTCTGCCGGTGATTGGGGTGCGGGTGAACGTGGGCTAGCGGCGCTGGTCGGTCGCGAATCTGAGTTTAAAGCCTCGATTGAACAGGCGGCCTCTTATGCCGAGGTGTTGGGCAATCGACGTCTGCACATCATGTCCGGGCTAGCCGATTTTTCCGATCCAAAGGCATTTGAAACCTATCTGAATAATTTAACCTGGGCGGCCGATCAACTGAACTTATCAGGTATCAATGTGTTAATTGAGCCGATTAACAGTCGTGATATGCCAGGCTACTTTTTAACGACACCTGAGCAAGCTGCAGAGGTGATTGAGTTGGCCAATCGCACAAATTTAAAAATGCAGTTTGACCTCTACCATGCTCAGATTATGTGCGGGGATCTTATTACCCGTTTAGAGCGATACTGGCCTCTGATTGATCATATGCAGATCGCATCCGTGCCCGATCGCAATGAACCATCCAGCGGCGAAATCAACTACTCCTACCTCTTTAACTGGCTCGATCAAAAAGGGTATCAAGGATTCATTGGTTGCGAATATCGACCTAAAACAACGACTTTAGAGGGTTTGGGTTGGTTGTCTGACTACAAAAGGTCATCTAATGGATAAACCCAAGGCGCTTCTTGTTGCCGGCATTAGTGCTGAGCTAAAAGGTATGTTGGCGGAGGTGGTTGAACTGGTTCCGCTAAATAAGCAGGGTGATGCGAATCAGTTTTTAGCGGATCAGGGTGCCGATTTTGAATTGGTGGTCACCAGTGCCGGCAAAGGCTGTGCAAACGCATTGATGGAGCAGCTGCCCAATCTTAAAGTGATCTTTAACTGGGGCGTTGGCTATGACAAAGTGGATGCCGAGTTTGCGACTTCGCGCAATGTGTATGTGACCAACACACCCGACGTGCTTAACGAGTGTGTGGCGGATATGGCGATTGGGATGCTGATCTCACAAGCGCGCTGTATGGGCGAGGCTGAACGCTTTGTTCGTCGCGGTGAATGGCTTAGCAACCCAACACCACCGATGGGGCAAAAAGTCAGCGGTAAGCGCCTGGGTATTGTCGGATTAGGACGCATTGGATTGGAGACTGCTAAGAGAGCCGAGGCGTTTTCAATGCAGATTCGCTATCACAATCGTCATCCACGGGAGGATGTCGACTACGCTTATGAAGCGTCGATTGTTGAGCTGGCAAAATGGTCCGACTACTTGCTTCTGCTCTGTCCAAGTACGCCAGAGACCTATCAGATGATCGATCGAGAGGTGTTACAGGCCTTGGGACCACAAAGTTCGCTGATCAATATCGCCCGCGGTGCGGTGGTGGATCAAAAGGCACTGGTTGATCTTCTGCTGTCCGGTGAGTTGGGTGGTGCGGCGTTGGATGTCTTTGAGAGAGAGCCAGAGGTGCCAGAGGCGCTAATGGATCTGCCTAATGTGTTGCTATTGCCACACGTTGGTAGTGCCACGTTTGAAACCCGAACGGCAATGGCCCAGTTGGTTGTCGATAATGTAAAAGCCTATATCGAATCAGGAAGCCTGGTTACTCCCGTCAATTAGTCCAGTAGGTAAATGCTGGTAAAGAACCAGAGGGTGATGGCTGTGCTGGCAAAAATGATGGCCAGTCTAACCCAGCTGTTTGGAATCCTCTTGGAGATGATGCCTGCTGCATAGCCCCCAATCAGTGTGCCAACCAGCAGTATCAATGTTTCGCTCCAGCTAATCAGATCATTGATTAGGAATAGCACAATGGCACAACCTGAAATGGTCGATGAGTAGAGCAGTTTAAGTGCATTCATCTCATTAACAGAGCGATAGCCTGCTAAGCTGCAGTAACTCAGCAGTAATATCCCCAGTCCTGCATTAAAGAATCCACCGTAGATTGATACGCCAATAAAAAGCAGGGTAAATAACCCGTTTTGTGCTTTATCGATATGGCGATGTTTTTGGCTCCACTTTTGTAATGTCTTATTAAACTGTCCGCCAAAAATAAACAGCAGAGTCGCGAAGAGTAGTAGCCAAGGCACGGCTTTTTCAAATTCGCTGTTAGAGGTTTGTGTTAACAGGTAGGCACCTATTATTCCGCCGATCGCAGAGATAAAAGAGAAGATCAGAAGTTTTTTAGGTGAATCTTTTATCTCTTGTCGAAGCGCATAGGTGCCCGAAAGATAGCCAGCTGTTGCAGCAAAGGTGTTGCTGGCATTGGCGATGACAGGGGGAACCCCAACAGCAATCAGAGCGGGGAATGTGATAAAACTTCCACCGCCAGCAAGAGAGTTTACGATGCCACCTAAAATACCTGCAGCGGCAAGAAATAGAATCTCTTCCAAACTTATTGACTCTTTAGCTGATTGATTAAATGCCAAATTGATAAGGCTAAAGAGACCGCTGCCGTGACAATAAGCACCTCTGCCATAGTGATCCCTTTAATGATCTCTGGCGTGTAGCCACATAGCTCCCAAGGTTCAAATATTGCCGGAAGCCAAAGGTGAAGGGGAAACCAGTTTGGGAAAGGGTCGCTCAATGTGCAGCTGCTCTCAAACCAGTAGCGCTCGATCCCTAAAACTTGGTAGCTCTGGTAAAGCAGAAAAGCCATCAGTGGAACAAGTAAAAAGGCGAGCAGCGTCTGTATAGAACGCGCTGAGAAGATCTTCCCGGATACTGCCAAGAGAAGGGCGCCAAAGAGTGTGGCACGAATCTGTACGCAGAGAGCACAGGGACCGTAGTCGAGTAGGTATTGAAAAACTAAAGCCCCAGCCTCGAGGCCTAACGCGAGTATAAGTGTGTAGCTCCAGATGAGCGGTTTTGGCGATTCTCTAAACTTAAACATGGCTTCTTTGAATGGTTATTTTCTAGGTGATTCTAATCATCTTTTTATTCGCTGTCGCTATTAAAAATTAGAACTTTGTAAATTTATTTAAATGGATTTATTCGTGGTTTAATTTAATTGTTTGGTTTAGGTTTTTTAAATATTTTTATTTATTTAAAGTTTTATATTGAGAAAACTATTTATTTTTATATATTATGTCGGCGTTAAATTAAAACTGTGCATCCCCTTTGCCAACTATTAATAGTATTAGGAATTTTTGATGAGCGATTTTATTAAAACTCTTTTGCGCAAAAACTCTCTTCGTAAACAGTGCCAATCGGTTGGTGCAGATGAGATCGAAAAAGTGATTGCCGATCTAACGGATATTCTTGAAGAGCGTCGCGCTGAGGAAGCTGCTTTACTAGAGCAGAACCGTGCAAAGCTGGAGGCGATTGAAGCGATTCGCCAGAAGATGCGTGAAGCGGGTATTGCGCTCGATGAGCTAACTGGTATCACTGAATCGGCGCCTAAATCTCGTAAAGAGGTGAAAGCTAAGTACCAGATTACCGATGCAAGTGGTCAAACCCATGCCTGGACAGGTCGCGGTCGCACTCCAACTGTATTCGCAGAGTACATGGCTTCTCGTGGTATCACAAAAGATCAACTGCCAACCATAGATTGATATATAATCGCTCTATGAGTGAAGGCCCTTCCTCGGAAGGGTCTTTTTGTTTCTATGTTTTGAGGTTGCGTCCGCATGTCTGATGAAAAACTGCAAAAAGTGTTGGCGCGCTCCGGTGTAGGCTCACGTCGTGAGATGGAGCGTTGGATCGAAGAGGGTCGAGTCGAAGTAAACGGCAAATTGGCGACTCTTGGTGATCGTGTTTCTGCTGAAGACCAGATTAAGGTCGATGGCAAATCTATTGAACTGAACAGTGCGGGTAGCCAAACTGCTCGAGTTCTTATCTACAATAAACCCATTGGTGAAGTCTGCACTCGCCATGATCCTGAAGGCAGGCCAACTGTCTTTGATAATCTGCCGAAGCTTAAATCTGAGCGTTGGGTTGCGATCGGTCGTCTCGATATCAATACATCGGGTCTTTTGGTTTTTACTACCGATGGTGAAATTGCTAACAAGATGATGCACCCATCGAGCAACATTGACCGTGAATACGCGGTTCGAGTTCTAGGTGATGTCAGTGATGCCGTACTCAAGCGTCTAACTGACGGTGTTCTGCTTGAAGATGGCATGGCTAAGTTTACCGACGTTCGTTACTTCAATGGTGAAGGTGCCAACAAATGGTTCCACTGTTGTGTCATGGAGGGGCGTAACCGTGAAGTTCGTCGTCTTTGGGAGTCGCAAGAGCTGCAAGTTAACCGTCTAAAGCGTGTCCGTTTCGGGCCGGTATTCCTCCCCAGTGACGTTAAGGTAGGCACTTGGCGTGAGCTTGGTCAGAAAGAGGTCGACATTCTAACGGATGAGCTGATGCTGGAGCGTCGTAAAGTGCCTTCGATCAATCCCGAAGATCTTGATCGTAAAGAGCGCGAATACAAACGCCAGAAGATACGTCAAACCACCGATCATAACCGTGATTCAGCACGACAGGATCGCCGTAAGCGTAAGGTTCGTGTGGTGGGCAAGCGAGGGTGACAATTGAGGGGGCTGTCCTTCGGTCTGATCCCTCTCTCTAGCTGATAGTGACGGGCCTTCAGCCTGTCATCTGCTTTATCGGTGTTTTCCAGATAGGCTGCTAAATCTACCAGTGGATGACAGGCTGAAAGCCAGTCACCTTCATTAAGATCGCGGCCTTTCAAGGCCGCTCCTACTTTCTAGGCAAAATCTGCAGCAGACATTGCACCTTGTGCATCTATATTCTGTCCGTTGACTCCTTTGCTATCAGGTCCCATTAGGAATAGATACGCAGGTTGGATATCGTCGGGTGTTGCAATGGTGCTTGGGTCCTCTGCAGGGTATGCGTAGGCACGCATTGCAGTGGCGGTACCGCCTGGATTGATGGCGTTGATGCGGATGCTTGGGTCATTCTCTAGCTCGTCAGCTAAAGTCTCCATCAGTCCCAGTGTGGCGAATTTAGAGACGCAGTAGGCACCCCAGTAGGCACGGCCCTTGGTCGCAACCCCCGAAGTGACAAAAATGACTGAGGCGTCTTCGGATTGTCTAAGCAGTGGCATTAGGGTCTGTGTCAAGATGAACGGTGCATTGACGTTCACGCGCATCACCTGTTCCCAGATGATCGGGTCGTAGTTCTCAATCGAAGTTCTTAGACCAAGAATCCCGGCATTGTGCAGGATGCCATCTAGCTTGCCAAAGGTCTCATCCAGTAAGTTAGCCAGCTCAATGTAGTCGGGTTCGCTTGCCTTGTCGAAGTCGATCGGCACGATGGCAGGCTGTTTACAGCCTAGCGCTTCAATTTCATCGTAGACAGCTTCAAGCTTATCTTCGGTACGGCCCGCTAATATGACGGTCGCGCCTGCTTTGGCGTAGGCGATAGCTGAGGCTTTACCAATTCCATCACCGGCACCGGTTACCAGAATGGTGCGTCCTTCAAGAAGTTGCTCGGGAGCGTCGTACGTAAACATGGTTGGACCTTTTAAATAAATTGTTCATTAAGAAATGAGAGAAGATTCTCGGACTGATGAAGTACATGAGTTGCTTGCCACTCCCTATAATCCTCGCCCTGCGCTAGGTAACCGAAAGTGCAGGCTACCGTTGGTGTGCCTGCCGATTTACCAGCGACAATATCGCGAATATGGTCGCCAAAGTAGAGTGAGTGCTCTGCTGCTGCATCAACCGTTTTAAGCGCTTTGATGATCCCTTCTGGATCGGGTTTTGATTGGTTGACGTCCTCTGGGCAGATGCAGACACTGCAGCGATCAGTGAGTTGCAACTGTTCAAGCACGATATCCGTCAATTCGCGAGGTTTGTTCGTCACAATGCCCCAGGGAATCTGCTGCTCTTCAAGCCAGGTTAACGCTTCGTTAAAGCCAGGAAAAAGACCGCCACTCTCGACGGGGTTGCTTCTGTAGAGTGAGAGAAACTCATTGTGAAGCGCGGTTTCATTGGCAATGAACTGATCTGGGAAAGCAGCCTTTAGCATCGGCTTTCCGCCGTTCGATGCATTGTCTCTAATTAGCTGAAAATCGGGCTCCGCGTAGCCGTGGTTCTGTGCCTGCTGACAAATGACGCGATAAAAGTCCGGGGCTGTATCCAGCAGTGTGCCGTCTAGATCAAAGAGTGCGGATCTCATAGTGGTTTGGTCGCGGCAACCAGGTAGTTCACGCTGACATCATTAGCATCCAGTGCATAGACTTTGGTCAGTGGGTTGTAGGTCATGCCGGATAGGTCATCCACCTCCAGTCCAGCAGCACGCATATGGTTGGCCAGTTCAGCCGGGCGAATGAACTTGTTGAAGTCGTGCGTGCCGTTGGGAACCAGCTTAAGCAGTCGCTCTGCCCCCAAAATGGCAAATAGGTAAGCTTTCGGGTTGCGATTTAGGGTCGAGAAGAAGACACGTCCACCAGGTTTGGTTAGTGCGGCGCAGGCTTTTACGACCGAAGCTGGATCTGGAACGTGTTCTAGCATCTCCATGCAGGTGACGACATCAAAACGCTCTGGGTTCTGTTCAGCGAACTCTTCCGCTGTTGTGCGGGTGTAATCGACTTTAACGCCAGACTCTAGACCGTGTAGTTTGGCGATTTTTAGTGGCGCTTCACCCATATCAATGCCGCTAACTGAGGCGCCGCGGTGCGCCATCGCTTCCGATAAAATGCCACCGCCACAGCCGACATCTAATACCTCTTTGCCGGCCAGATCCGCATGACGATCAATGAAGCCAACTCGCAGTGGGTTGATATCGTGAAGGGGTTTGAACTCACTCTCTTTATCCCACCAGCGTGATGCAAGCTCTTCGAATTTAGAGATCTCTTGTGGGTCGATATTCAGGTTTGTTTGATCGGTCATTTAGGCTACCAAAGTGGCAATTCATTAACGGTTAATGGTGCTAGTTTATCACCCCTTTGAATAAGGCCCAAAAGCTGATTTGATTCAATTGTTTGTGTTATGATGTGGACTTTATTTTTGCACCGGGTGGCGGTGCGAACAGAAGACTAAAAGGAACGCCAGATAATGGGTGACCTAACCAAAGAAGTTCTTCCGGTAAATATCGAAGACGAACTGAAGCAGTCCTACCTAGATTACGCAATGAGCGTGATCGTCGGCCGTGCACTACCTGATGCGCGTGACGGCCTAAAACCGGTTCACCGTCGTGTGCTGTTTGCGATGAATGAGCTGGGTAATGATTGGAATAAACCCTACAAAAAATCCGCTCGTGTGGTTGGTGATGTAATCGGTAAATACCACCCTCACGGCGACAGTGCGGTTTACGATACGATCGTTCGTATGGCGCAAGACTTCTCTATGCGCTACATGCTGGTAGACGGTCAGGGTAACTTTGGTTCGGTGGACGGTGACTCTGCTGCGGCAATGCGTTACACCGAAATTCGAATGAAGAAGATCTCTCACGAGCTTCTTTCGGATCTGGATAAAGAGACGGTCGATTACGTCGATAACTACGACGGTACCGAAAAGATTCCAGCGGTCCTTCCGACTCGTGTGCCTAACCTGTTGGTCAATGGTTCAGCGGGTATTGCGGTAGGTATGGCGACGAACATTCCGCCCCACAACTTAGGTGAGGTGGTTCGAGGCTGTTTGGCACTGATCGAGAACCCGGATATTACTATCGATGAACTGCTTGAGTTTATCCCAGGTCCAGACTTCCCGACGGGCGGTATTATCAATGGCCGTGCAGGTATTTTGCAGGCCTACCGAACAGGTCGTGGCCGTATCTATGTTCGTGCAAAACACCACGTTGAGGAGCACCCGAAAAACGGTCGTCCTATGCTGGTTATCACCGAGATTCCTTACCAGCTCAACAAAGCGCGCTTGATCGAAAAGATCGCTGAGCTGGTCAAAGAGAAAAAGATCGAAGGTATCAGCGAACTTCGCGATGAGTCAGACAAAGATGGTATGCGTATCGTTATTGAGTTGCGTCGTGGTGAAGTGCCTGATGTCATCATCAATAACCTATTTGCGCAGACACAGCTGCAGAGCGTGTTTGGTATTAACATGGTGGCGTTGGTTGATGGTCAACCGCGTCTATTGGATCTGAAAACGGCGCTTGAGTGTTTCGTTCGTCACCGTCGCGAAGTTGTCACACGTCGTACGGTTTACCTACTGCGTAAAGCGCGAGAGCGTGGCCACATCTTGGAAGGTTTGGCGATCGCACTGGCAAACATTGATCCTGTCATTGAACTGATTAAGAAATCCCCAACCCCTGCGGAGGCAAAAGAGGCGCTGATTGCGACCGCTTGGGCGCCTGGTCAGGTGTTGGATATGCTAGAGCGTGCAGGTGAAGATGCCTGTCGTCCAGAAGGTTTGGAAGCTCAGTTCGGCCTGCGTGACAACAGCTACTACCTATCGCCAGCTCAAGCGCAAGCGATTCTCGAATTGCGACTACACCGTCTAACCGGTCTAGAGCACGAAAAGCTGATTGAAGAGTACCGCGATCTTATCGAGCGTATTGCAGAGCTTTTAGAGATTCTTGGCTCACACGTTCGTTTGATGGAAGTGATTACTGAAGAGTTGAACGAGCTGGTTGCAGAGTACGCAGATGAGCGTCGCACTGAGATCACTGCGTCTATGCAGGATCTAACCATTGCTGATCTGATCACCGAAGAGGAGATGGTTGTGACTATCTCGCACGGTGGTTATGCGAAGACACAGCCGCTTGAGGCCTACCAAGCACAACGTCGCGGCGGTAAAGGTAAGTCTGCGACAGCAATGAAAGATGAAGATTTTGTCGAGCATCTGCTGGTGACTAACAGTCACGATACGATCCTGTGTTTCACCAACTTCGGTAAGGTCTACTGGCTGCGCGTGTTTGAGATCCCTCAGGCAAGCCGTACCGCTCGTGGTCGACCTATGGTCAATATTCTGCCGTTGGCAGAGGGTGAGCGCATCAGCACGATTCTTCCTGTTAAAGAGTTTGATGATGAGCGTTGCGTATTCATGGCGACAGCCAATGGTACCGTGAAGAAGACCCGTCTATCGGCCTTCTCTCGCCCACGCAGTACAGGTCTGATTGCATTGGATATCGTTGAAGGTGACCGCCTAATCGGTGCATCACTGACAAACGGTAGCGACGATGTGATGCTGGTGACCTCTGCGGGTAAAGCGATTCGCTTCAATGAAACAGATGTTCGTGAGATGGGTCGTACCGCTCGCGGTGTGCGTGGCGTTAAGTTGGATGATGTCGCTAAAGTGATCTCATTGATGGTGCCTAAGGAGGGTGGTCAGGTGCTGACTGCTTCTGAGAAAGGCTATGGTAAGAAGACAGCGATCACAGAGTTCCCAATTCGTGGTCGTGGCGGTATGGGTGTCATTGCTATGCAGTGCACCGATCGTAACGGTGCGTTGGCCGGTGCTGTCCAGGTATTTGATGGCGATGACATCATGCTGATCAGTGATCTTGGCACCATGGTTCGTACCCGTACTTCTGAGATCTCCTCACTCGGTCGAAATACCCAGGGTGTCCGACTCATTCGCGTAGCGGATGATGAGACTCTGATCGGTATCGCTCGAATCGAAGAGCCGGAAGAGGATGAAGATGCGACTGATGCAGCTGGAGAGGGTAACTCAACAGAAACTAATGCATCAGAAGAGAGTCAAGTTGCACAAGAGGAGTCTGATGATTCCGACGGCAGCGAAGAAGAGTAATTGAGGCTCGGAACCCCTATTAAATGAATCGTCTATTTAATTTCAGCGCTGGCCCTGCAGCGCTGCCAACGGAAGTACTAGAAATCGCCCAATCTGAAATGTTGGATTGGCATGGCAAAGGCCTCTCTATTATGGAGATGAGCCACCGTAGCGCTGAGTTTGTTAGCGTTGCTGAAGGGGCTGAACAGGATTTGCGTGATCTGATGAACATCAGTGACGACTACGCTGTCATGTTCCTTCAAGGGGGCGCGACCAGTCAGTTTGGTATGGTGCCGATGAATCTGTCACAAGGTGGCAAGGTCTCGTACATCAACACGGGTGTTTGGTCGAAAAAAGCGATCAAAGAGGCAAAGCGTTTTGCAGATGTCTCTATCGCTGCCTCAACTGAGTCATCAAACTTTTGTGAAGCGCCGCTGCAGTCTGATCTCTCTATTGATTCGACGGCTAACTACCTTCACTACACCACCAATGAAACCATTGGCGGCGTTCAGTTTGATTACATTCCAGACGCGGGTGACGTGCCGCTTGTGGCTGATATGTCTTCGGACATACTCTCTGCGCCTGTTGATGTCTCACGCTTTGGTTTGATCTATGCGGGTGCTCAGAAGAATATCGGACCTGCCGGCTTAACGGTTGTGATCGCGCGTAAAGATCTATTAGGCAATCCCTTAAGTACAGCGCCGACTATGTACGACTATGCGGTTCACGCTGCTGAAGGGTCGATGCACAATACGCCGCCGACACTGGCCTGGTATCTGTCAGGTTTAGTATTCCAGTGGATTAAGCGCCAGGGTGGTTTGTCTGCAATGGCGGAATTGAATCATCGCAAAGCGTCTAAACTCTATGCTGCGATTGATGCAAGTGACTTTTTTGCCAACCCAGTTGCTGTGCGAAACCGTTCGATCATGAACGTTCCGTTCACACTGGCGGATTCTGCTCTGGATAAAGCCTTCCTGGCCGAATCTGAAGAGGCAGGGTTGTTGAATCTTAAGGGGCATCGTTCTGTCGGTGGTATGCGTGCAAGCATCTACAATGCTGTGCCCGAAGCAGCGGTTGATGCACTGATCGATTTTATGGCTGATTTCGAAAAGCGCCGAGGCTAACAATGGATCAGCAGAATCTCTACCAGGGGCTGACTCAAGATGAGGCGCTGACACAGGTGCGTGATGAGATCGATCAGATTGATCAAGAGATTCATGCTCTGTTGAACAAGCGTGCTGAGTGTGCCCAAAGAGTGGCTGATATTAAGCATAACTTTGGTGCGAATTCGCCGGTTTTTTATCGACCTGAGCGAGAAGCGCAGGTGCTTCGTAAAGCGATGCAGCGCAATCAGGGACCACTTCCTGATCAGGAGATTGCACGTCTGTTCAGGGAGGTGATGTCGGTCTGTCTGGCGCATGAGCACCGTATGAATGTTGGGTTTGTTTCAACCTCTGAATTAGATACTGAGCAAGCTGCTCTGAAACAATTTGGTCACTCGGTTGAGCCTATTGCATTCGCTAGTGCATCGGAAACCTTGCTGAGCTTAGCGCAGGGAGCGTTGCACTACGCGGTTCTTTCAGTAAATAGATTGCCTGAGGTCTTGTCGTTATTGGTGACTCATCAGTTAAACGTTGTTGGTGAGGTAACTCTCCATGGTGATGAGGCCTTTTTAGTGTTAGGGCATCAAGAGGTTTCGGCATCGGGCGATGATAAAACAGCATTGATTGTTGAGAGTGCCGAATCAGTGGTTACTGATTCGAAGCGAAATATCACCGATGGATCCCTAACCTACATGGAGCTTGATGGCGCTAGGTCGATTGAACAGCTTCAGTCTTTGTTGGGGCCAGAACTTAACTTTCACTACCTGGGTCTTTTTCCCAAAGCGGTTTTTTAGGAACTAAAATCGTGTCTGTAGATCAAAAAACTTTAGCAGTATCGGGTGTTCAACAGTTAACACCTTACCAACCAGGGAAGCCCATCGAAGAGCTTGAGCGTGAGCTGGGGATTACTGAGTCGATCAAACTGGCCAGTAATGAAAACCCTTTGGGCCCAAGCTCTATCGCACTTAAAGCAGCTATTGATAGTCTACAAGATGCAACGCTCTACCCTGATGCGTCGGGAACAGAGCTAAAACGCACCTTGAAGGCTCATTATGGGCTAGCAGAGGATCGTTTAACCCTGGGTAATGGATCCAATGATCTACTCGAGTTGATCGCAAGAGTATTTGTTCGCCCTGACGATGAAGTGATCTACTCGGAGTACGCTTTTATTGTCTATCCGCTGGTGACACAGGCCTGTTGTGCCGTTTCCGTGGTTACCCCAGCCAAAAAGTATGGGCACGATCTAGACGCTATGGCTAATGCCATTACTGACAAGACGCGTCTTATCTTCTTAGCCAATCCCAATAACCCAACCGGCACGGTCTTCTCTGAAGACGAGTTTCGCGCGTTCATGGCTCGTGTGCCTGAGCAGGTTATAGTGGTTTTGGATGAGGCTTACACCGAATATTTAACGGCCGAACGTATGCCGAACGGACTGTTGCTAGCTGATGAGTTCGATAATTTAATCGTAACTCGAACTTTTTCCAAAGCCTGGGGCTTAGCAGGGCTTCGTTGTGGTTTTGCTTATGCTTCAGTCGCCGTTACCGATCTGTTAAACCGTGTTCGTCAGCCATTTAATGTCAGTATTGCGGCATTGGCAGCAGCTCAAGCGGTTCTTTCGGATTCTGAATACCTGAAGAGAAGCCAAGAGGTAAATCAGCAGGGCCTTAAACAGATATCCGAAGGGCTCAATGAATTGGGTGTCAGCTATGTTCCTAGTCAGGGCAACTTTGTCTTGATCGATTTGCAGCAGCCTGCCATGCCGATCTACCAATCCATGTTATTGAAGGGTGTCATTACGCGCCCAGTTGGCAATTACGGACTGCCTAATCATCTTCGGGTTAGTATCGGTCTTGAGCATGAAAACGCTCGCTTCTTGAAAGCCCTAGCTGAGGCGCTTGCTTAATGTCGTTTAAAGCTGAACGCCTATTAGTCATTGGACTGGGTCTGATCGGCGGCTCTTTTGCGCGTGCTGCAAAAGAGTTGGTTAGCGTTCAGCATGTGATCGGTTTCGATCTCAATCAAGAGGAGTGCGACCTAGCGTTGGCTCTCAATGTGGTTGATAGCATCGCAACGGATCTTGAAACAGCGGTAAAACAGTCTGATCTCATTCTATTGGCTGTTCCGGTCAAAGCGATAGAGAAGGTGATGCTGCAGATCGCTCCTTGGCTGAAGCCTGAGGCGATCTTAACCGACGTTGGCAGTACAAAGCTGAACATTCTTGAAGCGGCTAAAGCTATTTGGCCTGAGGGTCTGCCAACAGGATTTATACCTGGCCACCCGATAGCGGGCGCAGAGAAAAGTGGTGTATCGGCATCGCAAACGGATCTCTTCAATCATAAAAAAGTGATTCTGACGCCTCCTGAGGGGGCCTCTAGCGAAGCGACGCTAACTCTAGCTCGAGTCTGGCAGGCAATTGGTGCTGAAGTGGTTCAAATGGAGCCTAAACGCCATGATCAGGTCTTGGCGGCGACCAGCCATTTACCTCATCTCTTAGCTTTTTCACTCGCAGATACCTTAGCAGCAGAAGCTGAGAGTACCGATATCTTTCGTTATGCGGCCGGTGGCTTTAGAGACTTTACCCGAATTGCAGCCAGTGATCCGACCATGTGGCATGACGTCTGTTTCGCCAACCGTGAGCAGTTGCTAGAGCAGATAGATCGCTTTATGACGGGTGTGCAAGATCTAAGAGCTGCTGTTGATCAGGGTGACAGTCTACGCTTATTGGGCATTTTTACCCGTGCTAAAGCCTCCCGTGAACATTTCTCTTTGGTATTAGAGCGTGCTGGCTATGCTGAGCTCAGAGGTGATGCCATTGATACGCTGGTCTCATCTCCCACGGCTAAGTTGAGCGGTGAGTTACGAGTGCCCGGCGATCGTTCAATCTCGCAACGCGCCATTATGTTGGCAGCGATTGCCGAGGGTGTCTCCGAGATCGAGGGGTTAATTGAGAGTGAAGATACTCTAGCAACGATTCAGATCTTCCGTGATTTGGGCGTGGTTATCGAAGGTCCACACCAAGGTAGAGTAAGAGTGTTTGGTGTGGGTCTAAATGGACTGCAAGCGCCGTCAGCGCCTCTCTATTTTGGTAGCTCAATGACCTCGTTAAGAATGTTGTTAGGTCTACTCTCTGCTCAAGACTTCGATGTGAGGTTAACGGGCAGTGAGCAGTTATCCAAGATCTCGCTGCAAGAGATTATCGATCCACTGACACAGATGGGTGCCTCCATCGACAGTAATACAGGCTCGCTGCCAATCACTATTAAGGGTGGTCAGCGCTTTAAATCGATTACTTATGCGCCAAGTCATGCCAGTGCTCAGATTAAAGGTGCATTATTGTTGGCGGCCATCAGTGCGGGTGTTGAATTAGAGGTTTATGAGCCGAATACGACGCGTGATCACACTGAACGTCTCCTAGATGCCTTTGGTGTTCAATTGGTGAGAGAGGGGCGTCGACTGTTTATCGAGTCGGGCGTTTCGCTAAAAGCCTGTTCGGTTCAGGTACCAGCGGATCTGAGTTTCGCCTTCGCCTTCGCGGTGGGTGCTCTTTTACAACAAGAGTCGAGTCTGGTTATTGAAAATGTCAGTGCGAATCCCACTCGACTTCACTCTTTGCGTCTACTTGAACGCATGGGTGCGCACATTGCGCTGAATAACAATCGTCATGCGGGCGGTGAGCCGGTCGCTGATTTAGAGGTAAAAGCCTCGTTGTTATCAGGTATCGAGTGCCTCTCATCTGAGTTGGCCTCGGTTGGGGATGATCTCCCTCTACTGCTGTTAGCGATGGCGTCTGCTCAGAGTGATTCGACTATATTAGGTATCGATCGAATTCCAGAACGACAGAGAGCCCTATTCAAGACGACAGTGGATGAGTTAAGTAAAGCGGGTGCCGACATCAGTATGTCACATACTGATGTCACTATTTCGCCGGTTTCAGATTGGCGTCCCTGTGAGTTGGAAGCTGCAGAGCACCCAGCACTTGCACTCGCTCTACTGATGTTAAGTTTACGTTTTGATCGTTCCATCCGAATTAACGGATGTCGAGCAATCAGTACCGCCTTTCCTGAACTGATTGATCAGGCGCGAAGGGTCGGTATTAAATTGATTGAGGAGTAGTGGATGGATCCACTCAATAATGAAAATTCATGCCCTATCATTACCGTTGATGGGCCAAGTGGTTCAGGTAAAGGTACGATCTGTCGATTGCTGTCGCAGGAGCTTGGTTGGAGCTTGTTGGATAGCGGGGCTTTGTATCGCCTGACGGCTTTGGCTGCGAACCATCATGGTGTTGATCTTAGTGATGTAGAGGCACTGCAGGTGTTGGCTGAGCATCTCGATGTGCGCTTTGTTGCCTCTGAACAGGGCGATGAGGTGACTATTTTACTTGAAGGTGAAGAGGTCACTCATGCTATTCGTGCGGAGCAGATAGGTAACGATGCCTCTAAAGTGGCCGCTATTACTGAAGTGCGCTCTGCACTGTTGAAACGTCAACGCGATTTTGCTCAATCCCCCGGCTTGGTGGCCGATGGACGTGATATGGGAACCGTTGTATTTCCTCAGGCACCGTTGAAGATCTACTTGGATGCCTCCGCAGAGGTTCGCGCGGATCGTCGTTATAAGCAGTTGATAGATAAGGGGCTGAGTGCTAGCCTTGAAACTATATTAGAAGATATTCGTGCGCGAGATGATCGTGACATGAACCGTTCGGTTGCGCCACTTCGCCCAGCCGATGATGCCGTGATTCTCGATAGTACATCTATGTCTATCGATGAAGTTATGAAAACTGTGCTAGAACAAGCACGCCACAAAGGGTTGCGTTAGCACTCCGTAAACTGAGGCTTAGACCATGAGCGAAAGCTTTGCAGATCTGTTTGAAGAGAGTCTTGAACAGGTCAATATGACACCAGGTTCCATCATTACTGGAACCGTAGTAGGTATTGAAAATGACTTTGTTGTTGTAACAGCGGGTCTTAAGTCAGATGGGGTTATTCCCATCGATCAGTTTAAAAACGGTGCAGGTGAGCTTGAAGTCGCTGTTGGTGATGAAGTGCAAGTGGCGCTTGAATCCCTAGAAGATGGCTTCGGTGAAACCAAACTTTCGCGTGAACGTGCCAAGCGTGCAGAAGCATGGGCTGTTCTTGCAAAAGCGTATGAAGCTGGCGAGACGGTTACTGGTCGCATCAGTGGTCGTGTCCGTGGCGGCCTAACGGTTATGGTTAACGGCATCAACGCCTTCCTACCGGGTTCTTTGGTAGATACTCGCCCACTGCGCGATACCAGCCATCTTGATGATCAAGATCTAGAGCTTAAAATTGTTAAACTCGATGAGAAGAGCAACAACATTGTTGTGTCACGCCGTGCGATTCTAGAAGAGGCCAACAGCGAAGAGCGCGAGAAGCTGCTTGAGCAGATGGAAGAGGGCGCAACGCTTAAAGGTATTGTTAAGAACCTTACTGATTACGGCGCGTTCATTGACCTTGGCGGTATCGATGGTCTTCTTCACATTACCGATATCTCTTGGAAACGTATCAAACACCCAAGTGAAATGCTTAATGTTGGTGATGAGATCGACGTTAAGGTTCTTCGCTACGATCAAGAGCGTAAGCGCGTATCCCTAGGTATGAAGCAGTTGGCTGCAGATCCTTGGACTACGGCTATCGAAAACTATGCTGTGGGTCAGCGCGTTACTGCTAAGGTGACTAAGCTTGCTGACTATGGCTGTTTTGCACAGATCGGTGAGGGCGTGGAGGGTCTAGTTCACGTCTCAGAGATGGATTGGACTAACCGCAATATCCACCCATCTAAAGTTGTTCAGGTTGGCGATGAGGTTGAAGTTCAGATTCTCGATATCGACCAACAGCGCCGCCGTATCTCTCTAGGTATTAAACAGTGCCGCGAAAATCCTTGGAATGCCTTTGCATCGTCAACGAATAAGGGTGACAAAGTTTCTGGTACTGTCCGCTCAATCACTGACTTCGGTATCTTCATCGGCTTAGATGGTGGTGTAGACGGTCTAGTTCACTTATCTGACATCTCTTGGGATGAGTCTGGCGAAGAGGCCGTTAAACGTTTCAATAAAGGCGATACGGTTGAAGCGGTTATCCAGCAAGTGGATGCAGAGCGTGAACGTATCTCTCTGAGCATTAAAGCACTTGCCTCTGATCCATTTAGCAGCTTTGCTGAAGCGAACGGTAAGGGCTCTAAAGTTACCGGTACGGTTGTAGCAGTGGATGCTCGTCAAGCTGAAATTGAAGTGGCTGAAGGTCTAAACGCTATTTTGAAAGTGGCTGAGTTTGCCCGTGAACGAACTGAAGATCTATCTGCAGAGCTCTCTGTGGGTGATAGTGTTGAAGCGATTGTGATCAATGTTGATCGTCGTAATCGTTCTATCTTCTTGTCAGTTAAAGCGATTGAAGCCAAAGAGCAGCAAGAAGCACTTAAAGCGGTTCAGTCTGCTCCAAAAGATATGGATGTAGGCGCAACGACCATTGGTGATCTCATCAAAGAGCAGATGGGTAAGAAAGAGTGATAGAAAACAGGGTGAGCTTATTACCCTGTTTTCAGTATCGATAGGAAGTGGGTATGACTAAGTCTGAGCTGATCGAACGCCTAATAGACAAACATCCGGAACTCTCTGTGAAAGATGTCGAGTTGGCAGTGAAAATCATGTTAACTCAAATGGCTGATACCTTAGCCGATGGCGAGCGTATTGAGATTCGCGGATTCGGAAGCTTCTCACTTCACTATCGTGCCCCCCGCGTCGGTCGCAACCCAAAAACGGGTGAATCCGTTTCTCTGCCGGCCAAGCATGTACCACACTTTAAGCCTGGCAAAGAGCTGCGCGAGCAAGTGAATGCAAGCTTGAAAGATGAGTATTAAGTTTGAGAGCGATTAAACTTCTTATCACGTCAGCGATTGCTCTGTTGGTTCTTTTAACGGGCATTGTTCTCACCATTCATAATACAACACCCGTCGTCATTGATTTGGTCTGGGTGAAGCTACCCGAAGCAAGCCTATCGATCTGGTTGATCATCTCAATGGTTGTCGGCCTGTTAGTCGGTATTCTATTGACCAGTGCACGAGTGCTGACACTGCGTGCTAAATTGCTCAATTCGGCTCGTAAGTTGCGTAATGCTGAGCAACAGATTGAGACGTTGAATCGTGAGGTTCAACGAGGCGCAGAATGAGTGCCAACTCCCCCTACCTAATTTTTCTCTTTCTACTGATTGCCGTTGCCATAGGTTGGTACCTGGGTAATCGACGCCTGAAAAGAAAAGATCGTCGCAATCAAGCACTACCACCAGCCTATCTGTCAGGTCTTGATCACCTCATTGATAACCGAACGGAAGAGGCGATCGAATCGTTCATTCATGCCCTTGAGGTTAACTCTGACAATTTGCCGGCACACATTGCGTTGGCCAAGCTGCTGAGGCGTAAAGGCGATATCGATCGTGCCGTTCAAATTCATGAGCGCATGTTAAAGCGTAAAGATCTCTCAGTTTATGATCGTCAGCGTGTGAAATTGGCCTTAGCACGAGACTTTTTTGCTCTAGGCTTGCTAGATCGTGCAGAAGACGCTGCTGCACCTCTAGCCAAACAGACCGACTATCCAGAATTAAGATATCGCGCCATCGTTCTGCTAATCCGTCTCTATGAGCAAGAGGGTGAGTGGCATCGGGCGCTGCAAAGTGCTGATATTTTGCCAAAGAAAAACCGTATAGAGCTTGTTAATGAGCTCTCACACTATCACTGTGAGCTTGCCCAAAATCACATCTCTAATGGTGAATTAGACCCTGCACTTAAAGAGTTAGAGTTTGCGTTGTCTACCGATGCAAAGTGTGTTCGAGCCAATCTCATCTCAGCTCGAGTATTCATGTTGAAGTCGCAATGGCGTTCGGCGATTAGAGCCTTGCAAAGCATTGCCGATCAAGACCCACTGTTTATACCAGAAACACTCAATCCACTCAGGCGATGTTTTGACGCTTTAGGTGATGAGCTTGGTTTGAGCCAGTATCTAAATGACTTAATGAAGCAGTACCCCTCAACCAGCGTGATGCTTGCCTTGGCTGAGTTGAAAAGAGATAGGGAAGGGGTTTTTGCTGCGGGCCTATTTATCACTGAGGCGTTGAAGAGTCGCCCATCAGTAAAAGGTTTTAACCGCCTAATTGATATGCATATTGAGCATGGCTCATCCAGTGCACGAGAGAGTCTGTTGAATTTGCGGTCGTTGACGCAGCAGCTCGAGATGTCAAAACCGGTCTACCGCTGTGGTCATTGTGGTTATGCAGCACGCAGTTTAGTTTGGCAGTGTCCAAGTTGTAAGCGATGGGGTAGTATCCGCCCAATCCAAGGTTTAGAAGGTGAATAGAGTGTCCATTGAAGATAACAAACGCGTTATTGTTGCCCTAGATTATCCAGAAGCTGATAGCGCCATTGCGATGGCTAAGCAGTTAGATCCTGAGGTCTCTCGTGTCAAAGTGGGTAAGGAGCTATTTACTCGTTGTGGGCCTGATGTGGTTGAACGTCTGCACGCTCTCGGTTTTGAAGTCTTCTTGGATCTTAAGTTTCATGACATCCCCAATACCGTTGCAAAAGCCTGTGGTGTTGCAGCCGAGCTGGGGGTCTGGATGGTTAATGTCCATGCCAGTGGCGGCCGTCGAATGATGGAAGCGGCTCGTGAAGAGGTTGAGAAGCGTAGCCAGGGGCCGCAACGTACCTCCTTGATTGCGGTGACCGTGCTAACGAGTATGGAGCGCAGCGATCTGGCCGAGATGGGTTTGGATATCGATCCCATTGATCAGGTTAAGCGCTTAGCCACATTGACAGAGAGTTCAGGACTTGATGGCGTGGTCTGTTCAGCACAAGAGGCGGCTGCAATCAGAGCTCAAGCCTCCGATCAGTTCCAGCTTGTGACTCCGGGTATTCGCCCAGCGGGTTCTGTAGTCGGTGATCAGCGTCGCATCATGACACCTGCTGAAGCAATCGCTGCAGGTAGCACCTATTTGGTGGTTGGGCGTCCAATAACCGGTGCAGAAGATCCTAAAGCCGCGGCCATTGCGGTGCAGTCAGAAGTAGATTTGGCTTTAGGTTCAAGGTAAACATTTTGAGGTGTCTGGCCTTTAGCCTGACACCACTTTCAAATGACACGCATTACTGGATAACCGCTGTTAAAGTGGTGTCAGGCTGAAGCCAGACACCTTACTGCGAAAAAATATAAATATTTTTTGGTGTTTTTTGATCCATGGTCTAGTGTGAATAGTGAGAGTAAGGATTGCTCTCATTTCAAATAAGACATGGAGGTTCACTATGAACATCAAATCTCTCTCTACACGAGTTCTAGCACCACTCTTCTTTACACTGTTTTCATCGACTGCGATGGCAGGTTATCCGGTTAACATTAATTCAGCAGATGCCGTTGAGCTGGCGGATGCTTTGGATGGGATTGGCCAATCTAAAGCTGAAGCGATTGTTGCTTACCGTGATGCGAATGGTCCGTTTAACTCTGTTGAAGCGCTCACAGCAGTTCGTGGAATAGGTGTCGCCACCGTTGAGAAAAATGTGGAATACATTCTTCTTGAACCGGCTAAACCTATGAGTGAATAACGAATAGTGCTTAGGAGGCTCCAGAGGGGCCTCCTAAACCTGATTAAAGTACGAAGAAGAGTGTGAGAGGAATGAATGCCAGGCTGGCTAAATTTCCGATCAGTACAATAGAAGCAACCGTCTCAGGTTGCTGATTGTAGCGCTCAGCAAACATATAGTTCAGAACCGCCGGTGGCAGTACGCTAAATAACACAATGTAGGCGGTGAACTCTTTAGAGAGACCCATAATCCAAGCAAAGGGTATCGCGAATACTAGGCTGCTTAATGGTGAAAAGATGGCTCCATAGACACCGATCTTCCACTGGCTTAGATCGACACTGATCATCCTTACCCCTAATGCAAACAGCATCAATGGAATCGATATCTGGCCCAACATATCGATGGGTGTAGCCAGCCATGTAGGCAATGGCAATTTGAATAGCGCCCAAGCTAATCCAGCAAAGGTTGATAAGATAATCGGATTCTTAAAAAGCCCTGTGAGTTTGGCGTTCTCATCAACAATATGAATGCCCAGACTGAAGTGCAACAGGTTGCTCACTAAGAACATCACCACAAAAGCGGCAAGGCCGGCATCCCCAAAAGCCAGAAGTGCTAGAGGCAGACCTAGGTTGCCACAGTTGTTGAACATCATTGGCGGAACAAAGGTTTTAGAAGAGATGCCCAGAAGCTTCGCAACCGGTTTCATCACTATTCCTGCACCTAGCACCATGACGATAGACCCTAACGCTAGATCTAAGTGTGCGTACAGATCAAAACTCTTTCCAGCCATAACACTGAATATAAGCGCCGGCAAAAAGATATCCATGTTGATGCGGTTTGCGACTTGTAAGTCGGGATTTGCCTTTCTTGCGTAAAGGTAGCCAGCAGTGACTATGGCAATGATTGGAAATACGGTTGAGAAGACCCGCTCAAGCAGTAATAAAAGATCGGCGCTGGTTGTCATTGAGAGTCCTGACATCAAAAAAATAAGTATGGCAAAGGATACTCCAAATAGACTCAATTTTTCATATAACAAAACGTTACTATTGAATTAAATTGGTTATTTATTTCGCATATGCGTAAAAACTTTCAATTATCCGTAGCAAAAAGAGGGTGTTGTCGTAATAGTGCTACACTTGTCGCTAAAATCTGAAATATCTCTGGACTAAAGTCGAGTGCCTGTGTAGTGTTTTTACATAAATCAAAGCTAGACGCAGATTGACTGCGCTTCAAACGATCAACCAGGTACCTTTTTTACAAGGTCCAAGCGTCAACGGAAATGGCGCAAAAGGGAGAGTACTGTGAACGAAATCATTGAAGATATCGACCCAATTGAAACGGATGAGTGGCTTCAGGCATTAGAGTCAGTTGCGCAACATGAAGGCAGCGATCGAGCGTCTTACCTTCTTAGAAAATTGGGTGCCAAAGCGGCTGAGTTAGGTGTTGAAAACTGTTCAGAGTTGAGCACACCCTATAAAAACACTATAGCGCCACAGAACGAAGCGCCTCTTCCTGGTGATCTATTTATGGAGCGCCGCATCCGTTCCTTCATCCGCTGGAACGCGATGGCGATGGTGATGCGAGCGAATGACAACGATGAGGGACTTGGCGGTCACATCTCTTCATTTTCATCTTCAGCAACACTTTATGATATCGGTTTTAACCACTTCTTCCGTGGTAACGAAGGCGAGCAAGATGCTGATATGGTCTTCTTCCAAGGCCACATCTCACCAGGCATCTATGCACGTGCTTACCTTGAAGGCCGTCTGACTGAAGAGCAGTTAGACAACTTCCGTCGTGAAGTTGATGGTAATGGTCTATCGTCTTACCCACACCCTTGGTTGATGCCTGATTTCTGGCAGTTCCCAACCGTCTCTATGGGTCTAGGTCCAATCCAAGCCATTTACCAGGCACACGTGATGCGTTACATGTCTGCACGTGATTTGGTTAAACGTGGTGATCGTAAAGTTTGGGCATTCCTAGGTGATGGTGAGTGTGATGAACCAGAATCCTTGGGTGCTATCTCACTGGCTGGTCGCGAGCAGTTAGAGAACCTTATATTCGTCGTTAACTGTAACTTGCAGCGTTTGGATGGTCCGGTTCGTGGTAACGGTAAGATCGTTCAAGAGCTAGAGAGTGTCTTCCGCGGTGCGGGTTGGAACGTCATCAAGTGTCTATGGGGTCGTCACTGGGATCCGCTGTTTGAACGCGATAAGACGGGTCTACTGCAGAAGCGTATGGACGAAGTGGTCGACGGCGAACTTCAGAACATGAAGGCGAACGGCGGTGCTTACACACGCGAGCACTTCTTTGGTAAATACCCTGAGCTTCTTGAGCTGGTTAAGGATATGTCTGATGACGATATCATGAACCTTAACCGTGGCGGTCATGACCCATACAAAGTGTACGCTGCCTACAAGGCTGCGGTTGAGCACAAAGGTCAGCCAACGGTTATCTTGGCTCAAACTGTAAAAGGTTACGGTACTGGTAAATCGGGTGAAGCGAAAAACGATACTCACTCGATGAAGAAAGTGGCACTGGATGATCTTAAAGATTTCCGTGATCGCTTTAATATTCCAGTTGAAGATGATCAGCTAAAAGAGCTGCCATACTACCGCCCAAGTCCAGATTCACCTGAGATGAAGTACATGTTGGGTGCGCGTAAGAAACTTGGTGGTTTCTACCCAATTCGTCGTACTGAGTTTGAACAGCTTGAAGTGCCTGCTCTGGATACCTTCGCAGGTCAGCTTAAATCGAGTGGCGAACGTTCGCTATCAACACAGATGGCATTTAACCGTGTGCTAAGTTCTATCGTTAAAGATAAGAATCTTGGTGAGCGAGTCGTGCCGATCGTCCCTGATGAAGCACGTACCTTTGGTATGGAAGGTATGTTCCGTCAGTTGGGTATCTACACCTCTGAAGGTCAGAAGTACGTACCGCATGACCATGACCAGATCATGTTCTACAAAGAGAGCAAGTCAGGTCAGATCCTTGAAGAGGGTATCAACGAGTCGGGTGCATTCTCTGCATGGCTGGCTTGTGCAACAGCTTACTCGAATAGTAACTGTACACTGATTCCGTTCTACATCTTCTACTCAATGTTCGGTTTCCAACGTGTTATGGATCTAACTTGGGCGGCGGGTGACTCACAAGCGCGCGGTTTCTTGATTGGTGCAACCTCAGGTCGTACGACGTTAAATGGTGAAGGTTTGCAACACCAGGACGGTCATTCACACCTGATGGCGCAGATGATTCCAAACTGTATCTCTTACGACCCAACTTACGGCTATGAAGTTGCGGTGATTGTGCAAGACGGCATGCGTCGTATGTATCAAGAGCAAGAGAATAAGTTCTACTACATCACTACCCTTAATGAGAACTACCAGCATCCAGAGATGCCTGTCGGAGCTGAAGAGGGTATTGTTAAGGGTATCTACCTGCTTGAAGAGGGTAAGAAAGCGGACCTTCGTGTTCAGCTGTTCGGTTGTGGTTCAATCCTTCGTGAAGTGCGCGAAGGTGCCACCATCCTTCGTGAGGAGTTTGGTGTTGAGGCCGATGTCTGGAGCACAACATCGATCAACGAACTGACTCGCGATGCGATGGAAGTGAATCGCTGGAACATGCTTCACCCAGAAGAGCAACCACGTGAGTCCTTCCTAGAGCAATCTTTGAAAGGTCACGAGGGTCCTGTTATCGCTTCTACAGATTACATGCGTATGTATGCTGATCAGCTGCGTGAGTACATTCCACGTCGCTACAAAGTACTGGGTACTGATGGTTTCGGTCGTTCAGATACACGCAGCAAACTGCGTAGCTTCTTCGAAGTTAACCGTTACTACGTCGCTGTAGCAGCGCTTAAAGCACTTCAGGAAGAGGGCAAAATCGAAGCTTCAGTTGTCGCTAGCGCGATTCAGAAGTTCAACATCAACCCGGATAAACCAGCACCTTGGACGGTTTAAGTCGATTGAGAACTTTGAAGAATTCGTAAGGAGATAACTGTGAGTACTATTACTGTAAACATTCCAGATCTCAGCGGCGCAACTGACGTTGATGTGATTGAAGTACTTGTGGCTGCTGGGGATGTGGTCGCTGAGGGCGATAGCCTGATTACACTAGAGACCGATAAAGCCTCTATGGAAGTGCCTTCACCGCAAGCAGGTAAGATTGTGTCGATGGCAATTTCAGAAGGCGACACAGTCAATGAGGGCGATCTGTTAATGGAAATTGAGATTGCCTCTTCTGAGTCTGCACCGGCTGAAGCAGCCGTTGCTGAGCCAGAATCGATTGAGCCAGTCTCTGCGCCTGTAGAGTCGGCTGCTCCAGTGGCGGCTGCGTCGACTATCGAACAGGTTCTAATTCCAGACCTGAGCGGTGCATCTGATGTGGATGTAATCGAGGTGTTGGTCGCTGTCGGTGATGCGGTGTCTGAAGGTGATAGCCTAATCACTCTAGAGACAGACAAGGCTTCTATGGAAGTTCCCTCTCCAGCATCGGGTGTCGTTAAAGCGCTAACGATTGCCGAGGGTGACAAGGTCAATGAAGGCGATCTACTGATCGAGCTTGAAGTAGCCGGTGCAGCTGCGCCAGTATCAGCACCTGTTGAAGCTTCACCTGCTGCGGCACCTGCTGAAGTGTCAGCGCCTGTTGCAGCGGCACCGACAGGCGGCGTTGAGTCTGTATTAATCCCAGATCTAAGTGGTGCATCGGATGTCGATGTGATCGAGGTGTTGGTCAAAGAGGGTGATAGTGTCGCTGAAGGCGATAGCCTGATTACGCTTGAGACCGACAAAGCTTCAATGGAAGTTCCGTCACCAGCGGCTGGTGTCATTAAATCGATGAAGATCAGCGAAGGCGATAAAGTTAACGAAGGTGATCTTCTATTAGAGCTTGAGGTGGTAGGCACTGCTCCTGCAGCAGCTCCTGTTTCTGCACCTGCACCTGCACCAGCGGCTTCAGCGCCTGCTCCAGCGCAGTCAGCAGCACCTGAGAAACCAGCTCCAGTTGCATCAACAACGGATTTAGTGGATCTAGAGAAGCGTAATCGCTCAGTTCATGCTGGTCCTGCCGTTCGCGCCATTGCGCGTGAGTATGGTGTGGATCTCTCCAAAGTAACGGGTTCTGGCCGCAAGGGTCGTATTGTTAAGCAGGATGTTCAAGCCTACGTTAAAGGTGCGCTACAGAAGTTGGATTCAGCTCCTGCTACCGCGGTGACTGGTGGAAGTGGTATACCTGCAATTCCTGCGGTAGATCACAGTAAGTTTGGTGAGATCGAGAAAGTTAAGCTAAGCAAGATCGATAAGATCACCCGTGACAATATGTCTCGCTGCTGGTTGAACATCCCTCATGTGACTCAGTTTGATGATGCTGACATTACCGAACTTGAAGCTTTCCGTAAGGAGATGAAGGATGAAGCGGCTAAGCAGGGTGTGAAACTGACACCACTTCCTTTCTTGATCAAAGCGGCTGCGATTGCACTAACGCGTCATCAGAAGTTTAACGCTTCTCTGGATGCGGATGGTGAGCACATTGTCTACAAGAAGTTTGTAAACATTGGTATTGCGGTTGATACCCCTAACGGTCTGATGGTTCCTGTTATCAAGGATGCAGACAAGAAGAGTATCTACGAGCTCTCTAATGAAGCGATTGAGCTGGCGGGTAAAGCGAAGGATCGTAAGCTCAAGCCAAATGAGATGCAGGGAGCGTGTTTCACAATCTCTAGTCTTGGTGGTATCGGCGGTACAGGTTTCACCCCTATCGTGAATGCGCCTGAAGTGGCTATCCTGGGTGTCTCTAAAGCGGATATCAAGCCGCGTTGGAATGGTAAGGAGTTTGAGCCTCGCTTGATGCTGCCACTCTGCCTGTCGTATGACCACCGTGCGATCAACGGCGGCGATGCGGGTCGATTCCTAACAGATCTTAACGGATTGCTAAGCGATATTCGTCGTTTGGTTTTGTAAGTTAAGAGAACTCACTTATAAAAGCCCTGCACTGCAGGGTTTTTTTGTTTCAAACTCTCTATTTTTTACAAAGTAAAATGTATTTTGTTATTCGGAATTAGCGATCGTGATACGCTTTAAATTTGGAGGTGCATTATGATTCAAGGGTTTTTAATACTGCTGGCATTTCAGCTGTTGGGTGAGTCGCTGGTTGTTGTATTGGGGTTGCCGCTACCGGGTCCTGTCATCGGTTTGGTTCTGCTGTTGTTTGGTCTGTTAGGGCTCGGCCGTATTCCAGATTCACTTAAAATCACCAGCGATGGATTGCTATCGAATTTAGCGCTTCTGTTCATACCTGCTGGTGTGGGATTGGTGCTGCACTTTGATCTACTGGCCAGCGAGTGGTGGATCATTCTATTGGCTCTATTGATATCGACCATTCTGGCGACAATTTTGACGGCGGCTCTGTTTCAGTGGTTAATGAAGCGGGTAGGGGGTGAGAAGTGATTATAGGAACCGACTTTTGGGTCTACTTTGCTGCCCGACCTCTGATATGGATTGTGTTGACCTTGGCTGTGTTTACCTTGGCGAATTTGCTCTATCAACGTGCAGATCGTTCGCCCATCTTACATCCTGTCTTGATCAGCATGGTTGTCCTGATTCTTATGTTGTTGGTGACCGGAACACCTTATGAGACCTATTTCTCAGGTGCTCAGTTTATTCACTTCCTACTCGGGCCTGCGACGGTGGCGCTGGCAGTACCGATGTTCCAATATTTTGATGAGATTCGTAGGCTCTGGTTGCCGATATTAGTCTCCAGTGCAGTGGGTGCACTGGTGGCCTCACTCTCTGCAGTTGGTGTGGCTTGGCTATTTGATGCTCGAGCTGAAACCTTGATGTCAGTAGCACCGAAGTCAGTTACATCGCCTATCGCTTTGGGTATTGCGGAGAAGATTGGAGGGTTACCCTCCTTGGCCGCTGCTTTGGTGTTAGTGACCGGGGTGATGGGTAGTATTTTGGTGCCGATCATTCTTAAGCGAATGCGAGTTGAGGATCAGGCTGTTCGAGGCTTCGTATTGGGTTTGACCTCCCATGGTTTTGGCACGGCCGTAGCGTTGGAGGTGGGTGCAGTAGCCGGTGCTTTTGTTGGCTTGGCGATGGGATTGACCGGTCTATTAACAGCCTTCCTACTACCAATTGTTATCGGCTGAATTTGAAATAGAGAGGCAACAGCAGTAAAGTTCGCGCCGAGATTGAAGGATTAATAGGTCATTATTGCCAATGAGTACTCCACTAGAGCGCTACAAAAAGGATTTGCAGCGCGACGACTTTTCATACGACGCCACTCAAGAGATGGCCGTTGAACACTTGCAGCGACTTCATGATCAGCTAATTGAAGCTGAGAATGCGCCGGCTCCAGGACTTCTGGGTCGTCTTAAGCAAAAAGTGGTGAAAGAGAAGGTGGAGCCGATTAAAGGTCTCTATTTCTGGGGTGGTGTGGGTCGTGGTAAGACCTACTTGATGGATACCTTCTATGACACGCTGCCCTTCGAGAGAAAGATGCGTACGCACTTTCACCGTTTCATGCAGCGAGTCCATGCTGAGCTGAAAGCTTTAGATGGCACTAAAAACCCTTTGGTTACCATCGCTGAGAAGTACTCGAGAGAGACGCGGATTATCTGTTTTGATGAGTTTTTCGTCTCTGATATCACCGACGCGATGATCCTGGGTAGCTTGCTTGAAGAGCTATTTGCCCGCGGCGTCTCTCTTGTAGCGACCTCCAACATCGTGCCTGATGGTCTCTATGAGAATGGTCTGCAACGTGCGCGCTTTATGCCAGCCATTGCGCTGCTTAATCAGTACACCGAGGTCGTGAACGTCGACAGTGGCATCGATTACCGTTTAAGAACACTTGAGCAAGCTGAACTCTACCACTGGCCACTGGATGATGGTGCTGATGAGTCGCTTGAGAAGAGCTTTAATGGTTTGGCACCAGATCTTGAAGAGTTAGAAGAGAACCTGTCGATTGAGATCAACAACCGCATGTTAACGGCTCGTAAAGCTTGTGAGGATGTGATCTGGTTTGACTTCAGTGCGCTGTGTGAAGGGGCGCGCTCACAAAACGACTACATTGAGTTGGCGAAACTCTACCATGCTGTACTCCTAAGTAATGTTCCACAGCTTGGGCGTACCAATGATGATGCAGCGCGTCGCTTTATCAACCTAGTCGATGAGTTTTATGACAGCGGTGTGAAGTTGATTATCTCAGCCGAAAAGCCCATTCATGAGATCTACACAGAGGGTCGATTGGAGTTTGAGATCGAACGAACCAAATCTCGACTGCTTGAGATGCAGTCGCATGAGTACCTGGCGAGAGAGCATAGAGCGTAAGTTGAAAGCGGGTGACAGGCTGAAGCCAGTCACCGAATGTGCTATCTACAACCTGTCCGTGTCTGGCTTCAGCCTGACACGACCCTATCGGCGGTTTTCCAGAGCTTAAAGCAACGCTTCCAACCACCTAAAAAAAATTCAATTTACACTGGTTTTATAAGCATAAATTCCTGTATAATCCGCGCTCCGCGTAATTGCGGAATGGAAGGTTGTGATTACCACACAACGAATAATTATAAGGTAAGTCGGGATCTATCCTCGATTTTGATTCGAGACTTATAGTAGGAAAATACAATGTCATACACTGTTAGCGCTAAGCCAGCCGAAGTAAAACGCGACTGGTACGTTGTTGACGCAGAAGGTAAAACCCTTGGTCGTCTAGCAACTGAAATCGCTCGCCGCCTACGCGGTAAGCATAAAGCGGAATACACTCCGCACGTTGATACTGGCGATTACATCGTCGTTGTTAACGCTGAAAAAGTACACGTTACTGGTAACAAACGTAACGACAAAATGTACTACCGTCACTCTGGTTTCCCGGGTGGTCTTAAAGAAGCAAACTTCAATAAGATGATCCAGACTTTCCCTGAGCGTACGATTGAACTTGCTGTTAAAGGCATGCTGCCAAAAGGCCCTCTAGGTCGTGCGATGTACAGCAAGCTGAAAGTATATGCAGGTACGGAACATCCGCACACTGCTCAGCAGCCTAAAGAATTGAACATCTAAGGGAAAACGAACAATGGCAACTACTCAGTACTACGGCACTGGCCGTCGCAAAACTTCCACTGCCCGCGTTTTCCTACGTCCAGGCACTGGTTCTGTTTCTATCAACAACCGTACTCTTGAGCAGTACTTCGGTCGTGAAACTGCACGTATGATCGTGATGCAGCCACTTCAACTGACTGAAACTGCTGAGAAATTCGACGTATACGTAACGGTTACTGGCGGTGGCGGTTTCGGCCAAGCTGGTGCTATCCGTCACGGTATCACTCGCGCTCTTATGGAGTACGATGAGACTCTACGTCCTACACTTCGTCAAGCTGGTTTCGTTACTCGTGACGCTCGTGAAGTTGAACGTAAGAAAGTGGGTCTACGTAAAGCACGTAAGAAACCACAGTTCTCAAAACGTTAATTCGTTTTCGGCTCTACAGCCACAAAAAAACCCAAGCAATCGCTTGGGTTTTTTTTCGTTATAACCTTATGATTATTTAGTCTCTCTAAACACCCCTGAATACGACTATTGGCGGGCCTTTCCTTGACCTGTCACCTTGAAAAAATAGGGTCTTTTCTTTACCATTTCGCGCCAGATAGAGGTCTCAATCCGATAGTTCGAGATCTCATGTTAAACGGATTTTATCTTTCGTTTCGCTCCGTCTATTTGAGGTGATCCCTCGATTAGACCAATTAAGGGAGAGTAGTTGATGAGCAATGACGGCGTAAATAAAGGCCGGCGTCGACTTCTAATTGGTGCTACATCTGCAGCGGGTGCAGTGGGCGCAATTGGAGTAGCCGTACCTTTCGTCGCTTCCTGGAATCCTAGTGCCAAGGCGAAAGCCGCTGGTGCACCTGTTAAGGCGGATATCAGCAAGCTAGAGCCAGGTCAGCAGATGATTGTTGAGTGGCGTGGTAAGCCTGTATGGGTTGTACGACGCACTGAAGAAGCATTGGCGAACCTAGAAAAACTGAACGGCCAGTTGGCTGATCCAAGTTCAGAGAAACCTCAGCAGCCAGAATACATTCCAGGAACATCTGCTCGCTCTTTGCGCCCAGAGATCATGGTAATGGTTGGTATCTGTACACACTTGGGCTGTTCACCAACTTACCGCCCTGAAGTGGCTCCAGATGATATGGGTCCTGAGTGGTTGGGCGGTTTCTTCTGTCCATGTCACGGTTCTCGTTTTGACCTGTCTGGTCGTGTTTATGCGGGTGTTCCTGCACCGACTAACCTGGTCATTCCTCCTCACTCTTACCTTGATGACAATACGCTTGTTATCGGTGTCGATACGGAGACTGCATAATGGCTGGTTCACGCAATAAGGGTAATCCAGGCTTCATGGGCTGGATCGATGATCGTTTCCCAGCGACAGCACTTTGGGATGATCACCTAGCAAAATACTACGCACCAAAAAACTTTAACTTTTGGTACTTCTTTGGCTCTCTTGCTCTATTGGTTCTAGTTAACCAGATCCTAACGGGTATCTGGCTAACAATGAGCTACAACCCAAGCGCTGAAGGTGCCTTTGCCTCTGTTGAATACATCATGCGTGATGTTGAATACGGTTGGTTGCTGCGCTACTTGCACTCTACCGGTGCATCGGCCTTCTTCGTAGTTGTCTATCTACATATGTTCCGTGGCATGATGTACGGCTCTTACCGTAAGCCTCGTGAGCTTGTGTGGCTGTTTGGTATGACCATCTACCTAGCGCTGATGGCTGAAGCGTTCATGGGTTACCTACTGCCTTGGGGACAGATGTCTTACTGGGGTGCACAGGTAATTGTATCGCTATTCGGTGCTATTCCTGTCGTAGGTGCTGATCTGCAGCAGTGGATTCGTGGTGACTTCTTGATCTCAGGCATCACTCTGAACCGCTTCTTCGCGCTTCACGTTATTGCGCTGCCAATCGTCATTCTAGCGCTTGTAGTACTTCACATCATCGCACTACACGAAGTGGGCTCTAACAACCCAGACGGTGTAGAGATCAAAGAGAAGAAAGATGAGAATGGCGTACCTCTAGACGGTATCCCTTTCCACCCTTACTACACAGTTAAAGACATTGTCGGCGTTGTCGTCTTCCTGTTTGTTTTCTGTACGGTTGTATTCTTCTTCCCTGAGGGTGGCGGTTACTTCCTAGAGAAGCCAAACTTTGAGCCTGCGAATCCGCTGAAAACGCCTGAGCATATTGCACCGGTTTGGTACTTCACACCTTTCTATGCAATCCTGCGTGCGATTACTTTCCCACTGTTTGGCTTGGATGCTAAGTTCTGGGGTGTCGTTGCAATGGGTGCTGCAATTGCGATCCTGTTCGTACTGCCTTGGCTAGATCGCAGCCCAGTTAAGTCGATCCGCTACAAAGGCTGGTTGTCTAAAATCTGGTTGCTCGTATTTGCGATCTGTTTTGTCATTCTGGGTGTTTTAGGTGCGATTCCAGCAACGCCAGAGCGTACTCTGCTTGCTCAGATCTGTACTGCTTTGTACTTTGCATTCTTTATCCTAATGCCATGGTACACACGCATGGAAAGCACTAAACCAGTACCAGAGAGGGTGACAGGCTAATGAAAAAGTTTCTACTTACTCTAGTAGTGGCCCTTATTCCATCAGTAGCTTTGGCTGCTGGTGGTGCAAAAATGCCACTGGAACATATTGAACTGGATCGTACCAACGAAGCCTCTTTGCAGCGTGGTATGGCGACGTTTGTTAACCGTTGTCTTGGCTGTCACTCAGCTCAGTACCAGCGTTACGAGCGTTCAGCGACGGATCTAAACATCCCTGCGAATCTGGTTGAGGAGCACCTCATCTTCGGTGACAAGAAGATCGGTGAGCAGATGACGATCGCTATGAAGTCTTCTGATTCGGCAACATTCTTCGGTAATCCTCCACCAGATCTAACGCTAGAGACACGTCTACGTGGTCCAGATTGGGTATACACTTACCTTAAGAGCTTCTACAAAGATGAGTCGCGCCCATGGGGTGTTAACAACGCCGTCTTTAAAGATGTGGGTATGCCTAATGTGTTGGAAGATCTTCAAGGTACAGTGACACTTCGTTGTTCACAGGAAGAGCTGCTGCACCGTGGTTTAGAGTCTGAAATCGATCCACTAACAGGTGTCGCTAAACCAGGCTGTCTAACGGTCGATAATGGCACTGGTTCACTTGAGCCTGCTGAGTTCGATAAGGTGATCTACGACCTTGTTAACTACATGGCTTACATGGCGGAACCGTCTAAAGCAGATTCGCACCGTATCGGTACGAACGTATTGATCTTCTTGTTCTTCTTCTTCTTTATCGCGTTTGCATTGAAGAAAGAGTACTGGAAAGACATACACTAAACGTTCGATTTCTGTTAAATTATAAAATCTACGTATTCCATCGGGGTGCGTAGATTTTTTGTTTCTAATATCTGTTAATTTTTGGAGTAGTAGATGGGCGTGGTAGCTAAACGTTCTTCAATGACCTTTTTCTCTGATGGAGCTGATCATTACAGCCATCGAGTTCGCATTGTTCTGGCGGAAAAAGGTGTAGCGGTTGATATTGTCGACTGCCAAGATGATGAGTTGCCAGAAGATGTTGCTGCTCTTAACCCATACAACAGCCTACCAACACTGCTTGATCGCGAACTGGTTCTGTTTGAATCGAATGTGATGATGGAGTATTTGGATGAGCGTTTTCCACACCCTCCATTGTTGCCGGTATACCCTGTAGCTCGTGCAGAGAGCCGTCTCTACATCTACCGTATTCAACGCGACTGGTGTCGCTACGCTGATACCATTCTTAACAAGAAGGGTAGCGAAGAAGAGATCGATGCTGCACGCAAAGAGCTGCGTGACAGCCTAGTGGCAATCTCACCGATCTTCCAAGAGAAGCCGTACTTCATGAGTGAAGAGTTTAGCTTGGTCGATTGTGTTATTGCTCCCATTCTATGGCGTCTGCCTGCGATGGGTATTGAGCTTCCAGAAGCTCAGTGTAAGCCGCTGATCGCTTACATGGATCGCCTATTTGATCGTGAATCTTTCCAAGAGTCACTATCAGAAGCAGAGCGCGAGATTCGCGAGTAATCTGTGTCTGAACTAACCCCCTCGCGTGGTTACCTGCTAAGAGCCCTCAATGAGTGGCTCTTAGATATGGATCTAACGCCCCATATTGCTGTTGATGCTCTGGTACCAGGCACCGATGTTCCTCAAGAATTTGTCAAAGATGGGCAGATCACACTCAATATAGCGCCCGGCGCTGTACGTGATCTCTACATGGACAATGAGGCGCTCAGCTTCAACGCTCGCTTTTCAGGAACGCCTCGACAAGTCTATGTACCGATGGCGGCGCTGATCGCTATTTTTGCCCGCGAGAACGGTGTCGGTATGGGGTTTGGTATGGAGCCGGGTGCCGAAGCACTTAATCTTGTGCTAGAAAAGGCGCATGCAGAGCCAGGGAGTACTGAAGCAGTGACGGCAGAAGCCTCAGCTGCTAAACCTGATGCTGCCAAAAGGCCTGGCTTGCGTGTCGTTAAATAGGCGATGAGATAATAAAAAGGGAGCAATTAGCTCCCTTTTTTGTGCCTGTTAGCTGCTTATGGCAGTGGCACGTACTCAAATACTTTAACAATGCGCTGCACACCGGGTACTTCACGCACAATCGCTACGGCTTGATCGGCTTCGCGCTGGCTAACCAAGCCCATCAAGTAGACAATGCCATTTTCGGTGACAACCTTAACGCGTAGCCCCTCAATTGACTTGTCACTTAGGAGTTTCAGTTTAACGCGGCTGGTTAGGTAGATGTCGTTACTGCGTACAATCGTTGAGCTTGGTCCTGCAATCTCAAGTTCGTTGTGGATGCGTTTGACTTCTCGTGTCTGTCCAACGATCTGCTCAGCCTCTTGGCGAACATTCTCATTAGGCACCTGACCCGTTAATAACACCTGGCCGTTAAAGCTTTTCACATTGATGTGAGACTGAGCCAGTGGTGCCGATCCTTTACTTAGGTTGACCATGACTTTTAGCTCAATGGCTTCATCTTCGATGATGTTACCCAGTGTACGATTTCCAACGTCTTCGCGAATCGGCTCCTCACGTGATGAGCTTACGATGGTAGAACAACCCGTTACTAGAGTTGTTGTCATCACAAGAGTGGCTAGGACTTTTTTCATGGCAAGTTAAGCTCCAAAAAGTTGATATTCAATAAGATCGAGAAGGCATTGAAGGGTCAGCATCTGTGCCAGGTGGATCGCTGGATCGTCCTCTGCTGCTACGCAGATCTCAATCTCTGTTGGCTCCAGTAGCGCCGTAATATTTCCGCCGTCACGACCCGTGATCGCGATCACCTGCATTTCACGGTCGTGTGCCGCTTGAATTGCTTGAATGAGGTTACGATCATTACCTGAAGATGAGATTAATACTAAAACATCACCGGGTTGACCCAATGCCTGGATTTGGCGCGCATAGGTCTGAACATAGCCAGACTCTTCTGCGGTACCGGTAGTGACACCGGAGTCAGCCCCAAGAGCGATGGCAGGCAGGCCCGGGCGCTCTTCACGAAAGCGCTGCATAAGCGTCGTTGTGAAGTAGTTAGCGATCGATTGACTCGCACCATTACCGGCGCAGATGATTTTGTGCTCTGACATTAAACAGGCTAGCAGCTGTTCAGAGGCGTCAGCGATCACCGGCGAGTAGTGCTCAATGGTTTGAGCGCTAATGCCTAAGGCAGTGTGTAACTGATTGACGATTCTCTCTTCGAGTTCCATATGACTACTAGCTATCGGGTCTAAAGGCATCTTTATACCATAGACAGTTGCCTATCTCGCCCCCTGTAGTGAGAGAAATGACATCAAATCTAAAGTTGTGGTTTGCATAACGTCTATTTTGGCCGATCCAGAGATGTGCCGCTTTAATCAGTTTTCGCTGTTTGCTGGCCGTGACGCTCTCGGCGCCCGACCCATAATGTGGGTTGGATCGGACTCTTACTTCAATAAAAGCAATCGTATCGGAGTCAAGCATAACAAGATCAATCTCCCCAAAACGGTAATTTACGTTTCGGTTTAGATATTTTAGACCCTGTTTACGAAGATACTGCTCAGCGATCTGTTCGCCCTGGTTGCCGATGGTTTTGCGGTTCATAGTCTCATCCTTGAGTGGTTATGAACTTAGTTTAGCTGAACCTCTTGAGTCTGCATGTTGATAGTCTCTGGCTGAGGCTCCTCCGAAGGGTCACTCTTTAAGGGCTTGGTTTCAGGTATCTGTGGTTCGCCCAATAAAACAGGTATACCTTGATCAAATTGTGCCCAAAGTAGCTGACGATTAAATCGGCCTGATGGGTCTAGGCTTAATCGGCCTGTCTCCCCTTGCACCGTTAGCTCTGGTGAACTCTTTAGCTGACTTAGGAAGGGGTAGACTTTGACCGCGTCTGAACCCAGTGCGTAGAGGCGTCCAAGTCGACTCGCGCTGTCGGGTCTCTCGAGTGCTAATGAGAGGTTCAAAGCTGTCGTTGGCTGAAGTAACCAGGGTTGGTCTGGGAATTGGATGCGATTAAGGTCGACGTCCCTTGTCTCATTGAAGTTGCCTTCAAAGTGGTGGGAAGTCGCATAAATGGGGTAATCACCAGCAAAATGGAATGCGAGCATGGGAGTCAGTTGACGTGCATCCTGTGGTTGAGCGGCCAGCAGAATGGCATCAATATCGCGTCTTGGACGCTCATCAAACTCCAGCGACTCGCCTAATAGTTTTTTAATCGCGTTGTATCGCTCAGTACTTTGATCCGTATTGAGCAGTTGGCTGACCTGACTGGATAGATCGCCATTCAGCTCATAACTCAATTCGGCAACGGCTTCTGCGCCGCTAGATTCTAGGTTCTGTCTGAAATCATCCGCTAAACGAGCGCCCCATGCCGCGGCTGGGGTGATCAGTGCAAAGCGTTTGTGTCCTTCTAGAGTGGCTCTGGTGACAACCTGTTTGATCTCTTGGTCCGAACCTAAATCGAGTTGAAATAGGTTGTCAGTCAAACGGTCAGTTCGGTTAAAGGTGATAAAAGGGACTGGAAGCTTGCCGTTATTTCCCAGTTCATCAATCAATTTACCGCGCAATGGCCCAATCACTAGGTCGGCTTGCTGCTCTATTGTATAGGCGATGATGCTCTCAGCACTGGCACCCTCTGTATCAAGGCTCACTAACTCAGGCGCCTCAAACCCACGTTGTGAGCGCGATTTAAGCGCAGCAATAACGCCCTCTGAAATGATTCGAGCCGGCTCAGCCAAGGGGCCGCTGAAGGGTAGGGCAATTAGGATACGTTTGGCAGAGATAACATCACCATCGAGAAGAGACGCGAGAGCTGCGGGTGGCGTATTACTTGCTGGGTGCTTGTCCCAGAGTGTTCGCCATTGTGAGGCGACTTCACGTTGGGCTGTTAAATCGTTTATTGGAGCAAGCTGCAGTGCGAGTTCAATCCACCCTTGGGTAACAAATCCATAGTTTGAGAAGTTGGCCGCAACCAAGGTTTCATTATCGACTTGGTTAATCAGTGCCCAGATTTGGTCGTTGATACTCTGCTGTTGATCGAGCGAAAGCTCGTTAAGTTCACTCAGAGATAAAACGGCACTGAGCGGGTTGTTTTGCTGTTCGAAAATGTCTGCTTTGAGCAGTGCGATCTCAACACGCTGTTCGCTGTTAAGTGTAGGAAGGTTTTGATCCGTTAAGCGGTTCAGCGCTGACCCACTATCACCCAGCTTAAGGTAGGCTTTTGCCTCTAATTGAACGACGTTAAAGGCGTTATTACTGTTGATGCCTGCTAGGTTGATGACTGACAGACTGTTCGCCGCCTCTTTGTAACGTTGCTGATCAAATAGCAGGTTAGCGGCTTTAAGGCGAAGTACCGCTGCTTGATCACCACGAGCATTGATCGCTTGTAGCAAAATGTCTGCGGCCGTGCTTGCCTGCTTTGGCGAATCCGGTGTTTTATCGACGACGGTTGGTTTTTCTAGTTGCGGAGTACAGCCTGCCACTAGTAAAGCTAATATTGCGCTTCTTCCTAACAACTTCAATGCGTTGCTCATGTTATAGTCCACACCCTGTAACTCAAATCGGATGGATATCATATGTCTTTGCCTACCCTGTATGTTGTGGCAACGCCCATTGGAAATCTTGCGGACTTTACGCCTCGTGCGCAGCAAGTGTTAACCGATGTCGACCTTGTTGCGGCTGAGGATACTCGCCATACAGGAAAGCTTCTGCAGCACTTTAACATTAAAGCGAACTTGATATCAGTACATGATCACAATGAGCGCCAACGCGCGGGATTGATTATTGATCAGTTGGCGGCTGGAAAGAGTGTTGCTCTAGTGTCTGATGCGGGAACTCCGCTCATTTCGGATCCCGGCTTTGTTCTGGTGCGGGCCGTTAAGGAGGCTGGTTATGCCGTCTCACCGATTCCTGGGTGTTGTGCCTTTGTTGCCGCTTTAAGTGCCTCTGGCATGCCTTCTGATCGCTTCTCATTTATCGGCTTTCTACCAGCTAAAACGGGTGCTCGAGTCAAAGCGTTAGAGCAGTTGTCTGATCGTGAAGAGACGCTGATTTTTTATGAATCGACCCACCGCATCGTCGACTCCCTAAAAGATATGCAGAGCGTCTTTGGTGATCAGCGAATGGTGGGCGTAGCTCGAGAGATCACAAAGACGTTTGAGACTATCCACTCAGCACCCATTGCAGAGCTGATTGAGTGGATGTTGGCTGACGCTAACCAGCAACGTGGTGAGTTCGTTGTGATGGTTGAAGGGGCTGTCAAAGAGGAGGGCTCTTTGAATGAAGAGACTCTTCGCGTACTCAATTTATTGGCTGCTGAACTGCCTCCCAAAAAGGCCGCTGCCATCACTTCTGAGATCACGGGTGTTGGAAAAAAAGAGCTCTATCAGCAGCTAATTTCCTAGGGGGCCGTTTCGAAGCGTGCTATGCTTCACTCTGAGTCTTTTAGACAGTCGCCGCTCTGCTTGCAGAGGGGAGGAAAGTCCGGGCTCCATAGGGCAAAGTGCCAGATAACGTCTGGGCGGCGTGAGCCGACGGAAAGTGCAGCAGAAAGTATACCGCCTAAGCGCTTCGGCGCCGGTAAGGTTGAAAAGGTGCGGTAAGAGCGCACCGCGTGGGTGGCAACACTCCACGGCGATGGTAAACCCCACTCGGAGCAAGACCAAATAGGGACCTGTTAGGCGTGGCCCACGCTAGGTCCGGGTAGGTCGCTGGAGGTTAGGAGTGATCCTAATCCTAGATGAATGACTGTCCACGACAGAACCCGGCTTATCGAAAGACTCACCCAATACCAAAAAGGCCGCTCTCAAATAGAGCGGCCTTTTTATTGGTCACTACCGCCTAATCTTTATATTTTTTATGGCACTCTATGCACTGGTTTCTAAGGCTGTGCAGTGTGTCTTGAAAACGCTTCAGATCGTTTGGAGTCTCTTCTGAAAGTTGCTCGGTGGTTGCAACAAACTCCGCCATCATCGATTGAAATTCAGAACCCTCGCTCCAGATCGATGCATTAGCATCACCCCAGGGGGCTTTAGGTTCAAACTGGGAAGCTAAGGGCTGTGTCGCTTTGACTAGATTGGCCGAATACTTCTTGATCAGCTCTGGCTGAAAAGAGATTCGCTCTTTGGCCATATCGTCCAGTGGTGAAAAATTACGCCGTACCTCCTTAAAGCTGTCAGTACGAAGCGAATGCCACTCTCTAAAATACTTCCCATCGGTCTCTTGGGTGTAGTGTTGGTAACCCAAAACGGATAAACCGATCATTGCCAGTAAACCGATCGTGATGATGGATATTTTTCTGTTCATGTCATTTGCCTGAATTGAGCTCTATTCATAGATTACAAATTTCGCTAGGGTAGCAACCCGTTTAGCTTTTGTGCCGTATACGATACCTCATGCGTAGCCGTTCAGGCAGATAATTTAACAATAGGTGTTAGGGTTTTGGTTAACGTTGGTTTTTTGGATGGTGGTGTAGGTCAGGAGATCTTTCAGCGTGCGGGCAAGCCACGTCACGCTCTCTGGTCTGTCGAAGTTATGATGAACCAGCCTGATATTGTTCGTCAGGTGCACTCGGATTATCTTAATGCTGGTGCGAGAACACTCTGTCTAAATACCTACACCGCGACCCCAACTCGTCTCAAGCGAGCGGGTGTCACTCATCCTATTGAGTCCATCTACAGCTTGGCCAGCAAAACGCTAGAATCCATTCGTGAATCCTCTGACACTCATTTTGATATTGCAGGTGTGTTGGCTCCGATTGAGGGGAGCTATTTACCCAATCCGCCACGCAGCTACCAAAGCCTGTTAGATGAGTTTCGATTGATCTGTGCGCTGCAGCCAGAGGTTGATCTGTTAATGATCGAAACGATGAGCAACTCCACTGAAGCGCGTGCTGCATGCCGGGCGGCACAAGAGACCGGTAAGCCTTTTACTCTTGGTATCCGTGTTGAACCCAATGGTCTGTTGAGATCAGGGGAGTCGATAGAAGATCTCTTAACCGCTGTGAAAGAGTTTGATCCCAATGGGTACTGGATCAACTGCTCTGCACCCGAGGAGGTGCCTGCAGCATTGAAACAGATCGCTGACCATCACAAACCCTTTGGTGCCTACGCTAATGGCTTCTCATCTGTTGAGCCCCTGGCTGCTGGTAACTCGGTCGCCGAGTTGATGGAGCGTAAAGATCTTACCCCGCATCAGTATGCCGAACTGGCGCTGGATTGGTTTGAAACGGGTGCTCGGTTAATCGGTGGTTGTTGCGCGATCTCTCCCAAGCACATGCAGCAGACGGCCGAGTTGCTCTCTCTTCAGGGTGCGCAGTTGGTGCCGGTCTCACAGATCCTGAAACCCTAATCGCTACTAAGCCACTAGGCGGTCGTTAGGTGCGCACCATCATGGTGCATAACTCTGCCCATTGACTGTGCATTTTTGGTGCGTACTCTCAATCTGTTTATATTTTATCCTATAAAAACAAAGGTTTATAATTTCTGGTACCCTGTTTGCAGTAGCTTCATAACGAATACTTAGATGAACTGTTATGAGTCGACTACTGCTCTCTACCGATCTGGATGGAACCCTTCTAGATCACTACACCTATAGTGCCGCGCCCGCGGACACACTCTTTCCGCTATTAAATCGGCTGAATATCCCTTGGATTTTCAATACCAGTAAAACAGCACCTGAGTTGATTGCGCTGCGAAGCCAGTTGGCCAACTCACACCCCTTCAGTGTCGAGAACGGTGGAGCTATTTATCTGCCCAAGGGGAGTCAGTTAGCAGCTGATTGGGAGATGCAAGAGCACCTCGGGTTTAACGTCATCAATCTTGGTCTGACACGCTCTGAAATTTTGTCACGAGTTGAGCCTTTCAGATCGCAGTTCAACTTCTATGGTCTGTCGGAGGTCTCTGCTGATGAGATGGCTGCTTTGACCGGGCTCTCGCTTGAACGGGCTCAGTTAGCTCTGGATAGGAACTTCAGCGAACCCCTGGTCTGGAGAGACTCTGAAGAGCAGCTTCAACGTTTTGCGCTATCTCTAGCGAAGGTGGGTATCCAAGTCGTTAAAGGGGGGCGTTTTGTCCACCTGCAAGGTGAAGTATCAAAAGCGCTCTCTCTTGCGTGGTTGATCGATCAGTATAAAACGCTTTGGAACAGTAGTGTCGAGAGTGTTGCGCTGGGTGATGGTGAGAACGATCGCGCGATGCTTGAGATGGCGGATATTGCCATACAGGTTCGATCTCCCGTTCATAGCTTTCCAGTTATTAATGCCTCAGGTGAGGTGATTCAAACAGATCTTTGCGGGCCAGAGGGTTGGTATCAAGCGGTTAAGGCCTTGATCACTGATCGATTCCCCGATGCATTTTAATTTAGGAGTATTTCATGGGCGATTTTTATCAAAACGGTATCATTACAACGCTGCATAATTTGTCAGATAGACCGGTTGAAGCGCTTGAATCAGAGTTGATGGAGTTCTCTAAGCAGCGGCCAATGGGGTTGATCCTACCCTGTCTCTACTCGGAGTTGGAGACCGAAGCGATGCCCAATATTCTTGAGCATCTAAAGCAGGTCCCCTACCTGTCACAGATCGTGATCGGTCTAGATAGGGCCGATGAACAGCAGTACCGTGATGCCTTAAAATTTTTCTCCGATCTTCCACAAAATACCAAAGTGCTCTGGAATGATGGCCCACGTCTGCGTGCCGTTGATGAGATTTTGCAAAGTCATCAGCTATCCCCCGATCAACCCGGTAAGGGGCGGAATGTTTGGTTCTGCATGGGTTATGTATTGGCATCGGGTGTTGCCGAGTCTGTGGCAATGCACGACTGTGATATTTTGACCTACGATCGTTCTCTGCTGGCGCGACTTATCTACCCGGTTGCCAACCCCAACTTCAACTACGAGTTCTGTAAGGGGTTCTATGCGCGGGTGGCTGACGGCAAGATTAATGGTCGTGTCAGTCGATTGTTGGTTACCCCGCTGTTAAGAGCACTGAAGAAAGTGTGTGGGCCTCTCGATTATCTGGAGTATCTAGACAGTTATCGCTACCCCTTGGCGGGCGAGTTTTCGTTCAGACGCGATGTGATGAATGATATTCGTATCCCATCCGATTGGGGTCTGGAGATTGGCGTATTAAGTGAGATGACTCGCAACTACTCCAACAACCGCCTCTGTCAGGTTGATATTGCCGACATCTACGATCACAAACATCAGGATATCTCGCTCGATAATGAGAATGCCGGACTCTCTAAGATGTCGATCGACATTACCAAAGCGGTGTTCAGAAAGTTGGCGACCAATGGCATTGTCTTTAATCAAGAGACCTTCCGAACCATTAAAGCGACCTACTTCCGGATTGCTCTCGATTTTGTAGAGACCTATCGAAACGATGCTTTGATCAACGGTTTGAAGTTAGACGTTCATCACGAGGAGCAGGCTGTTGAGCTGTTCGCTCAGAACATTATGAAGGCGGGAACTCACTTCTTGGATCATCCAATGGAGACCCCCTTTGTACCAAGCTGGAACCGCGTGATCAGTGCCTGCCCAGATGTGCAGCAGATGATTTTAGATGCGGTCGAAGCGGATATGAGCGAATTTGGGGAGGGTTGATCATGGTGATACTAAACCACACTCCGCTTGAGCAACGCGTAGCCGCACATCTAACGGCACTCTTCCCTGATAAGGATGTTCATGAGCTGACCCGGCAGTGTCTAAAGGTTATGAAGATCTCGGTGGATACCCCCTCTCCTGAACCACATCGCAATATATGGGATCAGTCCGATGTCATGCTGATCACTTATGCTGACTCGCTTAGGAAAGAGGCTGAAGTGCCCCTTAAGACATTGAATGACTTTGTAAAGAGTCGTCTTTCAGAGAGCATCTCGGTGGTTCATCTGCTGCCTTTTTTTCCATTCAGTTCCGATGATGGCTTCAGTGTTATGGACTACACCACGGTCAATCCCAGCTGTGGAGATTGGTCTGATATCCGTTCCATGACCCAATCTTTTAAGGTTATGGGTGACCTGGTCATCAATCACTGCTCAAGTCGCAGCCTCTGGTTTGAGAACTACAAAAAAGGGGTCGATCCTGGGGCTGGCTACTTTTTTGAAGCCGAGCCTGAATGGGATCTGTCGCAGGTGGTTCGCCCCAGAACTTCGCCTCTTCTTAAAGAGGTACGTACTGTGAATGGCGAGAAGCACGTTTGGTGCACATTTAGTCATGATCAGGTCGATCTAGATTTTACTAATCCAGATCTGCTGCTAGAGATTCTCTCGATCATACATCTCTATCTGGAGCAGGGGATACGTTGGTTCCGCCTCGATGCGGTGGCTTTTTTGTGGAAGGTGCCTGGCACCAGCAGTATCAACTTGCCAGAGACTCATGAGGTGATACGGCTGCTACGACTGCTCATAGAGCACCACTCACCGGACGCCGTCATCATTACCGAGACCAATATTCCCAACTCGGAAAACCTCACCTACTTTGGTAACGCTAATGAAGCGCATCTGATTTATAACTTTTCCCTCCCTCCGTTACTGATTAATACCCTGGTGACAGGTGATTGCACTCATTTGAAGCAGTGGTTGATGACTATGCCTCCTGCCCAATATGGCACAACCTATCTCAACTTTATCGCGTCACATGATGGTGTTGGCTTGCGACCGACTGAAGGGCTGCTGAGCGAATGGGAGATCGACAACCTAATTGGCACCATGCAGAGGTTTGGTGGTCGAGTCAGTTGTCGAACGGACGCCGAAGGAAACTCCAAGCCTTATGAGATCAATATTAGCCTTTGGAATGCTATGGCTGGCACGCATCAGTCGGGTCCTGATGGGCTTCAGTTTGCACGCTTTATCTGTGCAGCAGCAGTAATGATGGCGCTCGAGGGTGTTCCGGCTTTCTACATTCATTCATTGTTAGCGACAGAAAATGATGTCGAACGCATCGAGCACACGGGTAGCTTTAGGTCGATCAATCGTCATGTGTGGGATGCTGATCGATTGGAACAACAGCTCTCTGCAGAGACCCATCACAAAAAGGTGTTCGAAGCGATGCAGGCTCTGCTGAAGGTTCGTCGCAAGCAGCCGGCCTTTCACCCCAACGCGACCATGTACACCTTGCACACAGGGGAATCGCTGTTTGCCTTCTGGCGTCAAAGTATCAATCGCTCCCAGAGTATTTTTGCCGTCTATAACATCACCAATGAGCCGCAGACCTTTAATTTGTCGCAGTTGAACCTGGTGATCACCGATGAGTGGACAGATCTCGTTAGTGGAGAGGTGTTTGATGACCGGCTGGCACAAGTGACACTGCGCCCCTATCAATATCTTTGGTTGACCAATAAACCAGCCTAATTCTTTCAGTTATTTGGCACATCGCATAAGCTTGACCTATTAGGGGTTGAGTAGAGCGATGGTGCCAATGAAAGCCATAGTGTTTAGTGCTAGAAAAGATGAGAAGAGTTACCTGATCGACGCCTTTGAGGCTTCAGGTCATGAGGTGATGTTTGAAGAGGTACACCTTAATCGAAAAACTGCCGAGTTGGCGGCCGGTTTCGATGCTGTTGTCGTGTTCGTCAATGATCAGTTGGATGAGTCTTGTCTTGAGAGGCTGGCAGAGCTCAGCGTTAAAACAGTGGCGCTTCGTTGCGCGGGTTATAACAACGTCCATCTAGATGCTGCTAAACGGCTTGGTTTATCGGTTGTACGAGTGCCGGCCTATTCGCCATATGCGGTAGCCGAGCATGCTTTAACGCTTCTGATGACACTCAATCGACACGTTCACAAAGCCTACAATAGAGTGCGAGAGGGTAACTTTTTGCTGGATGGCTTGGTGGGGCGTGATATTCATCGCAAGACGGTTGGGGTAGTCGGCACCGGTAATATTGGTTCAGTCTTCTGCCAAATTATGAGGGGCTTTGACTGTCGTCTGTTAGCCTATGATCCTAATCCCTCTCAAGATCTAATCGAGCAGGGCGTTGAGTACGTAGAGCTTGATAGCTTGCTGGAACAATCAGATTTTATATCCTTGCACTGTCCGCTCACGGCTCAGACGCATCATCTGATTAGTGAGCGTGCATTGGCACTGATGAAACCTAAGGCTATGTTGATCAATACCTCTCGTGGAGGTCTGGTCGATACCAAGGCGGTTATCAATGCACTTAAACAGGGTGGGTTGTCGGGTCTAGCTATCGATGTTTATGAAGAGGAGGCGGATCTCTTCTTTGAAGATCAGTCTAATCGGGTCATTGCGGATGACGATCTGATGCGCTTGATGACCTTTCCCAATGTGATAGTGACCGGGCATCAGGCCTTTTTGACCGAAGAGGCATTAACTAACATTGCTCAGACAACGGCGAACAATCTAACCTGTCTGGAGCAAAACGCCTCTTGTGAGAACCAGCTTGTTTGAAGGTAACCCATGATAAAAACCGTTTTTCTTGATCGATCAACGCTTGGTCCGACGGTCTCAATAACGAAGCCAAGTTTTGCCCATGATTGGATTGAGTACGATCGTACAGCGCAGGCTGAAGTGGTCGAGCGTCTGCGTGGCGCCCAGATTGCGATCTCTAATAAGGTGCCTATTCGTGCCGAGGCGTTTGAGCAACTGCCTGACTTAAAGTTGATTGCCGTTGCTGCGACAGGTTATGACGTGATTGATGTGGAAGCTGCTCGTGCCCATGGGGTTAGTGTGGTGAATGTTCGTGGCTATGCGACTAATACCGTCCCTGAGCATGTGTTAGCCCTTATGTTTGCACTGCGTCGTTCCATTGTTGGTTATCGCCAAGATGTTATTGATGGTGAGTGGCAGAGAGCTCAGCAGTTCTGCTTTTTTAACCACCCGATCAAAGACCTTGCTGGTACAACCATGGGAATCGTCGGTCGGGGTGCATTGGGTAGCGCTCTGGGGCGTCTCTGCTCGGCACTTGGCATGAAGGTTCTCTATTCTGGACGTAAAGGTGAACAGAACCCGCCTGAGGGTTATACCCCCTTCGATCAATTTCTAGCTCAAAGTGATGTGATCTCACTTCACTGCCCGCTGACCCCGGAAACGCGCGGATTGATTGGTGCGGATGAGTTTGCGCAGATGTCTCGACAACCTATTCTGATCAATGCTGGTCGGGGTGGTTTGGTGGATGAACAGGCGTTAGTTGAAGCGATAAACAGTCAGCAGATTGCAGCAGCGGGCTTCGACTGCTTAACCTCTGAGCCGATCAACGACGACCACCCGTTTCACGCTATCCTCACCAGGCCAAATGTCATAGTGACACCTCATGTTGCCTGGGCAAGTGAAGAGGCGATGCAGACTTTATGGGATCAGTTGATCGGTCATATCGATAATTTTCACAAAGGTGAGCCAAGCAATTTGGTGAACTGATTCTCCTCTCTGGAAGATGTTCTCATGGCGGATGTCAGGCTGAAGGCCTGACACCGTCACTCCGTAGTTATTTTCTTGCACCGGCGACTGGCTTTAGCCTGTCACCCGCTCTCTTATTACGCGCGATATTTCTACTACCGCCCCGCTTTTACACCCCTAATAGATGAATTTATATCCACTTTTTTGAAGTTGCATTGCAGCTTGTGTGGGGCTATAGTGGCGTGGAGTGGTAAAAAGTGGGTTAAAGTGGGTCATAGTGGAGAAATGGTGGGGGAGCCGGCTCTTCGCGTGAGTGGCGATTTAAGTCGCAACTCAAGAGATTCACAGATAGGAGTGGTAACGAATGTTCCGTGGGGTCAACAAAATCAATTTGGATGCGAAGGGGCGCATGGCATTGCCTGCGCGCTATCGCGACCAAATTGCAGACTGCTGCGAGAACCAGTTAGTAGTTACCATCGATACAGAAACTCGCTGTCTACTTCTCTATCCGTTACCGGAGTGGGAAACCATTGAGAAGAAGATTGAGTCTCTACCAAGCTTTAACCCCGCGGCCCGCCGCATCCAGCGTCTGTTGATAGGTCATGCTACTGATCTTGAGCTGGATGCGAACGGCCGTTTTCTATTACCACAACCCCTTCGTGAATATGCGCAGATGGACAAGAAGTTGGTGCTTCTTGGTCAGGGCCGCAAATTTGAGATCTGGAGCGAAGACCAGTGGTTAGACGCTCGAGATCAATACCTGGCTGAGACCGATGAGTCGAGCGCTCTGCCAGATGATCTTCAAACGCTTTCGCTTTAGGGGGTGACTCAATGAGTGACTCTTTCAAGCACATCACAGTCCTTCTAAACGAAGCGGTCGACGCGCTGGTGCAAGATCCAGCTGGAATTTATGTCGATTGCACCTTTGGTCGTGGCGGCCACAGTGCGTTGGTGTTAGAGAGATTGAATGAAGAGGGTCGTTTAATTGCTATCGATAAAGACCCTGAGGCGATCGCTTTTGCTCATCAACGTTTTGCGGATGAGCCGCGTTTCTCAATTGAGCATGGCTCGTTCTCACGACTTCAATCCTTTATCGAAGCGCGTGGTTTAACGGGCAAGATTTCTGGCGTTTTGATGGATCTGGGTGTTAGCTCACCGCAGCTGGACGATCCCAAGCGTGGCTTCAGCTTCCAGAATGATGGTCCATTAGATATGCGGATGGATACAACGTCTGGCGAGAGTGCCGCGGACTGGATCAATCGTGCCTCTGAAAAAGAGATCGCCGATGTTCTATTTACCTATGGCGAAGAGAAGTTTGGTCGTCGCATGGCGGCGGCGGTTGTTCGTGAGCGAGAGATAGAGCCTATAACCACAACGGCTCGTTTGTCCTCGATCATTGCAGAAGCTAACCCTAAATGGGAGAAAGGCAAGAACCCAGCGACTCGTGCCTTTCAGGGGATTCGAATTCATATCAATAAAGAGCTTGAAGATGTTGAGCAGGTTCTTGATCAATCCCTAGAGGTGCTTGCTGTTGGTGGGCGTCTTGCAGTCATCAGTTTCCACTCGTTAGAAGATCGAATTGTTAAGCGCTTTATTCGTACTTATGTGAAAGGGGATGAGCATCTTCCTGCAGGTATACCGGTTACGCAGGATATGTTGAATCAACGGCTGAAGGCGATTGGTAAGGCGGTCAAAGCGGGCAAGGATGAGGTGTCTGATAACCCACGCTCCCGAAGTGCGGTGATGAGAATAGCGGAGAAACTCAAATGATCCCATTCTCTATACCCTTCAAGGATAGGCTGGCCATAAAGCAGAAGCCAAAGCAACAAACTAAAGAGCTGCCCATGTTAGAACTTGGTCAGCTTTTTGCACCTCTGGTCTCTGGCTTTTTATTGATTGCTTTCATCTTTATCTCAGCCTTGGCGGTGATCTACACCGCTTACGACTACCGTCGTCTGTTCAATCAGCATCAGGTCCTGGTGCGTCAAAGTGACGAGCTACGCATTGAGTGGGGGCAGCTGTTGCTAGAGCAGTCGGCTTGGGGCGCAAACAACCGAGTTGAAGTGTTGGCAGAGCAGCGCTTAGGCATGAAGATGCCTAAAGCTAATGAGATTAGGCTGGCGATCGATGAGTAACGAAGAGGTGGTACAGACTCAAGCGGCAAAAGGCTGGCGGCTGTGGTTGGTCTTCATTGCGCTCGTGCTAATCTCTGGTGTGATTGTCGCTAAGATGGTGTCGCTCTATACAGCGGAGCAGGCGTTTCTGCAGAAGCAGGGTGATGCTCGATCGCTTCGCACTCGCTTAACGCCTGCGCATCGCGGCTTGATTACCGATCGCCATGGTGACCCCTTGGCGGTCAGTGCACCGGTGGCGACCATTTGGGCTGACCCTAAAGAGACTGATCTACAAAATTCAAACTTGCCTCAGTTGGCTCGTCTGTTGAGTCTTAACCCGCAATCACTACTCAACTCTCTAAAAGAGAATCCATCACGCCGCTTCATGTACCTTAAACGACAGGTGACGCCTGAATTGGCAGAGCATGTGAATGATCTCAATATTCGAGGCATCCATGTCGATCAAACCTTCCGTCGCTTCTACCCGACCGGCGAAGTGTCAACTCACTTAGTTGGGTTCACTAATGTGGACGGAAAAGGGCAAGAGGGCTTTGAGTTGGCCTTTGATGAGATGCTGCATGGCGAACCTGGCCGAGCGCTGGTTCTGCAGGATCGCAAGGGACGCACCATCAAGCACCTAAAATCTCTGCAGGAGGCAGATCCTGGTGAAGATTTAGCGCTTAGTATCGATCTGCGTTTACAGTATTTAGCCTACCGTGAGCTCAAAGACGCGGTTCAGACGCATAAGGCCGATTCGGCATCGGCAGTTATTCTCGATGCTCGTACTGGTGAGGTATTGGCCCTAGTTAATCAGCCCTCTTACAACCCGAACGATCGCCGAAATTTAAACCCTAACGGGCTGCGTAATCGTGCAGTTACCGATATTTTTGAACCGGGCTCAACGATGAAGCCGATCACAGTTGCCGCCGCCTTAATGAGTGGCGATTACCAGTTTGAAGATGTGATCGATACCTCCCCAGGTTATATCCGAGTTCGAGGTTCATCCATTCGTGACCACCGTAATTACGGTGAATTGGATATGACAGGCATCATCACCAAATCGAGTAACGTCGGTGTCGTTAAGCTGGCGCTATCGATGGAGAGTGACGCGGTTCGTAACCTGATGTTTAACATGGGACTGGGTCAGCCCACCAATACCGGTTTTCCAGGCGAGCGCTCAGGTGTGCTGCCTTTCCTAAGTGAACGTCAAGAGGTAGAACGTGCGACCTTGTCCTACGGATATGGTCTATCGGTGACGCCGCTGCAGTTAGCTCAATCGTACATTCCCTTCGCGAATCGGGGCGTCAAACTGCCTGTATCACTTTACAAGTTGGACGAAAAGCCCAAGGGTGAGCGCGTGATGCCAGCCGAGGTGGCTACCCAGGTGCTTGGCATGATGGAAACGGTTGTTACGCCAATTGGTACGGCTAAACAGGCCGCAGTGACCGGCTACCGTGTTGGGGGTAAGACGGGTACAGCTCACAAAGCCGTTGCTGGCGGTTACGCAGAAGATGCCTATGTCTCAGTATTTGCCGGCATCGCACCGATCAGTGATCCTCGAATTGTCATGGTGGTGATGGTCGATAATCCTAAAGGCCAAGAGTATTACGGCGGTGCGGTTGCTGCGCCCGTCTTTTCACGAGTGATGGGCGGTGTGCTGCGCTTAATGAATATCCCACCCGATAACTGGGAAGAGGCAAGTATGCAGGTGGCCTCAAAATGACCCAGTTATCAATGCAGTGGAATCTTAATGAACTCCTAATGCCATTTGGCCTAAGGAGCTCTGAGGTTTCTGTTACGCGACTATCGCAAGACAGTCGTGAAGATCAGACCGGCTCTCTGTTTGTGGCGCGTTCGGGTGCCAACTACAGTGCATGCGATTTCGCTGAGCAGGCCGTTAACAAGGGCGCTAAAGCGGTTATATTGCAGGGTACGGCAGCTGAGGCATCTGAGTTAGCTGAAAAACTGAATGTCGAGGTGATCGCTTGGCAGCCTGAGATCTGCTCTTTGGCTCAGTTGGCTGATCGCTTTTACCGATCACCCTCTCGTTCGATGACGCTGGTCGGTATTACCGGTACCAACGGTAAAACTTCCTGTGCTCACTTCCTCGTTCAACTGCTCTCACAATTGGGCCGTCGAGCCGCTATGTTGGGCACAATTGGTATTGGCTTTTTAGACGATCTTAAGGTCTCTAGTCATACCACGCTGGATCCGATTGCCTTGCAAAGAACTCTGGCTGAGTTGCTTGAAGCGGGCGCTGACAGCGTAGTGATGGAGGTGTCGAGCCACGCCATTGATCAGGGGCGAATCGATCAGCTAGCCTTTGATTTAGTGGCCTACACCAACCTGTCACGTGACCACCTGGACTACCACGGTTCGATGGAAGCTTATGCCGCCGCCAAAGCGAAGTTGTTTGACGCCTATGGGGCACCGCTGCAATTGATTAATGCCGATGATGAGTACGCGGTAACTTTGTTAAATAGGCCAACCGACGCAAGGCGCTTAAGCTTCTCTACGACATCGAAATCAGCGGATGTCGCTTCGTACGACCCTAAGTTTAGTGCCAAAGGACTCTCATTTACGCTAGAGATGATGGATCAAACCATCAGGGTAGACGCACCACTGATGGGTAGCTTTAACCTCTCCAATCTGACTCTGGTGATTGGTGCAGCGGCGATGCTGGGTTATGACCTAAGTGATGTAGAGCGATCTGTCTCTAAAGTTCAGCCGGTGCCGGGTCGTATGGAAGTAGTCTCTAACGCAACCGAGCCTTGTGTCATCGTTGATTATGCCCACACGCCGGATGCGTTAGAGAAAGCGCTAACCGCCTGTCGAGAGCATTTGGCCGGTGGCGAATTGCTGACTCTGTTTGGCTGCGGCGGTGACCGTGATCGTGGAAAACGCCCAATGATGGCAGCCATTGCCGAGCAGTTGGCGGATCGGATTTGGGTGACCAGTGACAACCCTCGCACCGAAAACCCTCAAGCGATTATTGATGAAGTGATGCAAGGTTTTGCTGGCGTTAAGCCTGTCTTTGAAGTGATCGGTCGTGCCGATGCGATTGATCAGATTATTGCTCAGGCATCGGTTAACGACATCGTTTTGATCGCCGGTAAAGGTCACGAAGATTATCAAGAGATCAATGGCGAACGCCTGCCCTTCTCAGATCAAAAACAGGCTCTGTCAGCATTGAGAGGAGGTGTCACACTATGATGCGCGATTACTCTCTGATAGAGCTTGCGGCCGTATTAAACGCTGAACTTAAAGGTTCAGATACAAAGATTGAACGTGTGATTACTGACAGTCGCAAAGCCTGTTCGGGTGATCTCTTCGTCGCTCTAAAAGGAGAGCGATTTGATGCTCATGCGTTCGTTGAACAGGTTAGTCAGCAAGGTGCATCGGCCGCTGTTGTCGATCATCCACTCGAGCTGCCTATTGCTCAGCTAGTCGTAGCCGATCCCCGAATAGCATTGGGACAACTGGGTGCACTGAATCGTCAGCAATTTTCTGGTCAGTTGGTTGCTGTGACAGGAAGTGCCGGTAAAACCAGTGTTAAAGAGATGCTCGCATTGATGTTCTCCTCGCTGGCGCCCACTTTGGCTACTCAGGGCAATTTGAATAATGACATTGGTGCACCACTGACCCTGCTTGAGCTCTCACCCGAGCATCAGTTTGCAGTGATTGAATTGGGTGCTAGCGCAGTCGGTGAGATCGATTACACCGCTGCACTGACTCAGCCAAATATCGCCATTCTTAACAATGCAATGGAAGCCCATGTAGAGGGGTTCGGTAGCCTTGAGAATATCGTGCAGGCTAAGTCAGAGATCTATAACGGCCTCGTTGAGAGCGGAGTCGGAATCGTTAATTTAGATGATCCGCATGCCCAGGTTTGGACAGATAAGCTGGATCGTTTGAATAAGCGCTGGATCGGTTTTGGTTTGAATGAATCGGCAGAGTTATCCGCAACGAATCTGAGAGTGAATGACCAGGGTTGCTTTGGATTTACTCTGACATATCAAGGCAATCAATACGCTGTTCAGCTCTCTGTTATGGGGCGTCACATGGTCTTCAATGCGCTTGCAGCCCTTGCTGCTTGGGTCGCTTCGGGTCAGCCCATTGCCAGCGCAATCAAACCGCTGCAAAACTACACAGGGTTCAAGGGGCGCCTGCAGGTTCATTCACTCAAGCCCTCTCTTGCATTGATTGATGACTCCTACAACGCTAGCCCTTCCGCCGTTAAAGCCGCCATCGATACTCTGATGACTCTGGATGGCGAGCACCTGCTTGTCCTCGGAGATATGGCCGAGTTGGGTGCTGACGCGGAGGCGCTTCATTCAGAGATCGGTCGTTATGCCAAGCAGCAGGGGGTTGATCGTCTGATGGCAACGGGTCCTCTGATGGCCAATGCGGTGTCAGCTTTCGGCGAAGGGGCGAGTCATTTCGCTTCGCGTGATGAATTGATTACTGAGTTAACACATAACCTGCCTAAAGAGGGTGCTCTGCTGGTTAAAGGTTCACGAAGTGCAGCGATGGATCGTGTCGTCGATGCACTAATAGAGATGGAAAAATAGTATGTTGGTCTACTTAGCAGATTACCTTTCTCAGTTTTATAGCGGCTTCAATGTCTTCAAGTACATTACGCTGCGCGGCATTATGGGTGTGTTAACGGCCCTCGCCATGGCGCTTTGGATGGGACCTCACCTGATTAGAAAGCTTCAGATAAAACAGATAGGACAGGCTGTTCGCAACGATGGGCCAGAGTCACACCTAAGCAAAGCTGGCACACCGACTATGGGCGGTGCGCTGATTATTCTAGCGATTATCACCAGTACCTTACTCTGGTCAGACTTAACGAACCCCTATGTTTGGGTGACGCTGTTTGTACTGGTGGTGTTTGGTGCTGTTGGCTGGGTGGATGACTGGCGCAAAGTCATTGAAAAAGACTCACGAGGTCTGCCTGCAAAGTGGAAATACCTGTGGCAATCTGTGGGCGGTGCCGCGGCCGCTGTGGCGCTCTTTTGGTTGGCCGAAACACCCGCTGAAACCGATCTCTTGATTCCGTTCTTCAAAGATACCGCGCTGTCACTGGGTCTGCTTTTTATACCCTTCGCCTATTTTGTCATTGTCGGAAGTTCCAACGCAGTCAACCTAACCGATGGTTTGGACGGCTTAGCCATTCTTCCGACGGTTATGGTGGCCGGTGCACTGGCGGTTTTTGCCTACCTGACGGGTCACGTTAAGTTTGCAGAGTACCTCAATATCCCTTACATCCCTGGCGCCGGTGAGTTGATCATTCTGCTCGGCGCCATTATTGGTGCCGGTTTAGGATTCCTCTGGTTTAACACCTACCCAGCGATGGTCTTTATGGGCGATGTAGGTGCACTCGCGCTAGGCGCTGTATTGGGTGTGGTCGCGGTTATTGTTCGCCAAGAGCTGGTACTTCTCATTATGGGCGGAATTTTTGTGCTGGAAACGGTCTCAGTCATTCTGCAAGTGGCGTCGTTCAAATTGACGGGGCGTCGCATCTTTAGAATGGCTCCAATCCATCACCACTTTGAGTTGAAGGGATGGCCTGAGCCACGAGTCATCGTCCGTTTCTGGATCATCAGTTTTGTACTGGTGTTGATCGGCTTAGCCTCATTAAAAATACGATAGGAAATAACGTGTCACTGATTACCAGCGATAAGCGCAGAATCATTATTGGCCTAGGTCAAACTGGCCAGAGCATCGCACGCTTCTTTGCAAGTCGTGGTCTGCCGTTTGCCGCTTGTGATACACGTGAGACAGCTGCTGCAATTGATGCATTCCGTCATCAGTACCCTGAAGTTGAGCTACAAACCGGTCCGCTCAATGGTGAATGGCTGAGTCAGGCAGATGAGCTAGTGATCAGTCCAGGTGTCGCTAAAGATCAGCCTGCGATTCAGGCAGCCATAGCATCGGGAGCTAAATTGATCGGTGATATTGATCTGTTTGCTCGCGAGGTAACGGCTCCGATCATTGCGATTACCGGTTCCAATGGTAAAAGTACCGTTACGACGCTAGTTTGGCAGATGGCCGTCGATGCTGGATGCCGTGCAGAGATTGGCGGTAACATTGGTATTCCGGTTCTGGATCTATTAGCCAAGCCGGCTGCCGATCTCTATGTTTTAGAGCTCTCCAGTTTTCAACTTGAAACCACACATGATCTCAAAGCATCAGCAGCGACCGTATTGAACATGTCGGCAGATCATATGGATCGTTATGACGGTATGCAGGGGTATCATGCAGCGAAACACCGCATCTATCGCCACTGTCAGCAGGCGATTTTTAATCGTGAAGATGCTCTTTCAAGACCTCTAGTACCGAACAGCACTAAACAGACCTCCTTTGGTTTGGGAGCGCCCGACCTTAATCAGTACGGCCGATTGATGGTTGAGGGTAAGCCTTGGTTAGCAAAAGGTGCTGAGGCCCTTATGCCAGTTGCCGATATGAAGATGCGTGGCGAACACAATGAGTTGAACGCATTGGCGGCTCTGGCTCTGTGCGAATCTCAGGGACTGAAACTATCGTCCCTTTTAAAGACCCTGTCTCAATTCCCGGGACTCGAACACCGCTGTCAGTGGATTGCAGAGCGAGAGGGTGTCAGCTGGTTCAACGACTCTAAAGGGACTAATCTTGGCGCTACACTGGCTGCCGTTGTGGGTCTTGGAGAGACGCAAGAACGCACACACTCATTAATCTTGATCGCGGGTGGACAAGCTAAAGGTCAGGATTTTTCGGGCCTAAAACTACCTAGCCAACGCTACTTAAAATCACTCATTCTGATCGGGGAAGATCGCCAACAGATGGCCGATGAGATCGGTTTTGAAGCAACCTGTTTTGCCGATTCATTGATGGACGCAGTGCGTTTGGCTGAGTCTCAAGCAGAGTCGGGTGATGCGGTTCTGTTATCCCCAGCTTGTGCAAGTTTCGATATGTTCACAGGGTTTGAAGATCGTGGTCATCAGTTTGTGGCGGCCGTGAGAGAGGTGTTGTCATGCGATTAACACTTCCCCATTTTAGTAAGCTTTGGAATTTTAAATTGCCTGCGGAGCTGCGTGTTCCTCAGGGCACTTTACCTTTCGATCCACTGTTGATGATGAGTATGCTAGCACTGATTCTGACAGGCCTTGTCATGATCTCTTCAGCCTCTATGGATGTTGCAGCGGCTAAATTTGGTGGGCCATTCTTCTTCATTTTTAGGCACGGCCTATTTGTTGTGGCAGCGCTGTTAGTGGTTGCACTGCTGGTGAGAATTCCCATTACTGTTTGGGAGCGTTTCTCAGTCTGGCTGCTCTTCTTGGGACTGTTGTTGCTGTTGATTGTTTTAGTGCCTGGCATCGGCCGCGAGGTCAATGGTAGTCAGCGTTGGATAGGACTGGGTAGCTTCAATCTACAGGCCTCAGAGGTCGCTAAGGTCTGTATGGTGATGTTTATTGCGGGCTATCTGGTGCGCCGTCTACACGAGGTTAGATCGACTTGGAAGGGGGTTGTGAAACCTGCTATTCCACTGGCGTTCTATGTTTTTGCACTCTACCTAGAGCCGGATTACGGTGCCATCGTTGTTACAACTGCAACGGTTATGGGCATGATCTTCCTGGGTGGAATGCGACTGTTACAGTTAGTTACTGTTGTTGGCGTTGTCGGAGTGTTGGTCGGTGCGATGGCGTTGACTCAAACTTACCGTTTGAAACGTCTGCAGTCTTTCTCGGATCCTTGGGCGGATCCATACGGTGCTGGCTATCAGCTCTCTCAAGCGCAGATCGCTTTTGGTCGCGGAGAGTGGTTTGGAACCGGTCTTGGTAACAGCGTACAAAAACTCTTCTACCTACCCGAAGCCCATACAGACTTTGTCTACTCAGTTCTCGCGGAAGAGCTCGGTCTGATCGGTGCCATGGCGGTTGTTGTTTTGTATGTGGTTTTAATCGCTCGAATCTTCTTGATCGGTCGCCAGGCTGAGAAGCAGCAACGCTTTTTTATGAGCTACATCTCCTACGGTTTCGGGTTCATTCTTGCGGGTCAGGCGATGATCAATATCGGTGTGAACGTGGGCGCATTGCCAACCAAAGGTCTGACGTTGCCGCTGATGAGTTACGGTGGTTCATCGCTGATTATCTGTGCGGCGATGATCGCCATCGTGCAGCGCGTGGATTATGAGCTGAAACGTGAGCGTCTGGGGATGAAGCCCGTCGAGAGCCGTTGGAGTCGATTCTGGTCACGCTGGACACAGGAGGCCTCTCATGAGTCAGTCTAAACGCCTACTCATTATGGCCGGCGGTACCGGCGGGCATGTCTACCCAGCACTTGCCGTGGCTGATCTGTTGCGTGCTGAGGGTCACCAGGTGGAGTGGTTAGGTTCTGTTCGTGGCATTGAAAATCGAGTGGTCCCTGAAGCGGGCATTAGGTTGCATGCCATTAATGTCTCAGGCCTAAGAGGGAAAGGCAAACTGAGCCTTATTGCTGCGCCTTTCAAATTAATTAAGGCGCTATGGCAAGCCTATAAGGTAGTAAAACAGGTTCAGCCAGATGCCGTTCTGGGTATGGGTGGTTTTGCGTCGGGGCCTGGAGCCCTGGCCGCTTGGCTACTCAATAAGCCTCTAGTGATTCATGAGCAAAATGCGGTCGCTGGATTGACCAATACACAGTCTCGTCGATTTGCTAAACGTGTACTCCAAGCCTTTCCCAACGCCTTTAAATCGGGCGCACAAGGTGAAGTGGTCGGCAATCCTATTCGTGGCCCTATCTTGGATGTTGCAGCACCTTCTGAACGGTTTGCAGGGCGAAGCGGGGCCATTAATTGCCTAGTAGTGGGGGGCAGTCTTGGGGCATTAGCGATCAACGACTTGGTACCTCAAGCTGTGGCTAGGTTGTCATCTGAAGAGCGTCCCAATCTGTGGCATCAATCTGGACCGACGCACATTGAACGTTGCCAACAGGCTTATGCAGATGCCGGTGTTGAAGCTGAGGTCGTGCCCTACATTGAATCCATGGATGAGGCTTATGCCTGGGCCGATCTGGTGATCTGCCGAGCGGGGGCATTAACCGTCTCTGAAATTGCGATAGCCGGTGTGCCTGCTCTGTTTATTCCCTTCCCTCATGCGGTTGATGACCATCAAACAGCAAACGCTCAGTATTTGGTTGACGCAAAGGGTGCAGACCTAATTGCACAAAAGAATTTAACAGCCGAGGGACTCTCTCTATGGCTGAAACAACATCAATCTCGAACCGATCTGTTGGCCATGGCTAACGCTTCGCGTTCTCAGGCGAAACCAGACGCAACCCGTCAGGTCGCTGATATCTGTTTGGAGGTGGCCCTATGAGCCCAAAAGCCGGACATCGTAAAGAGTATGAAGTGCCAGAGATGCGCCGTATTAACCGAATCCACTTTGTGGGCATCGGAGGTGTGGGTATGTGTGGCATCGCCGAAGTGTTATTGAACCAGGGTTATGCTATCTCCGGTTCTGATATCCGTGAGTCGGCAGTGACCAATCGACTTCAGTCACTCGGCGCGACCATTTTTATTGGCCATGCGGCTGAGAATGTCGAGGGGATAGATGTCCTAGTCACCTCAACAGCGGTCGATCAAACCAACCCAGAAGTTGCTCGCGCCAAAGAGCAGTTAATACCGGTGGTTCGTCGTGCTGAAATGTTGGCCGAGTTGATGCGCTACCGCCATGGGATTGCAGTGGCAGGCACACACGGTAAAACAACGACGACCAGCTTAGTTGCTTCTATTCTCGCAGAAGCCAATCAGTCCCCCACCTTCGTGATTGGCGGTCGTCTAACCAGTGCAGGCACTAATGCTCAGCTTGGACGCAGTCGCTACTTAGTCGCTGAAGCGGATGAGTCTGATGCCTCATTCCTGCACCTGCAGCCGATGGTGGCGATTGTGACCAACATCGATGCTGATCATATGGATACCTACGATGGCGACTTCGGCAAGTTGAAGCAGACCTTTATCCGTTTTCTGCAGAATCTTCCATTTTACGGACTGGCCGTTATGTGTATCGATGATCCCGTCGTGCGCGAATTGATGCCAGAGGTTGGGCGACCCATGCTTAGTTATGGCTTCTCCGAGGATGCCGACTTCCAAGCTTATGACCTAGAGCAGAATGGACTGCAGAGCCGTTTTAAGGTGAGACGTCCAGGTGGACTAAGTGATCTTTCGGTCTGTCTAAATATGCCAGGACGCCACAACGTGTTGAACGCACTCGCGGCGATTGCGGTGGTAACGGATGAAGAGATCGACGATGCCGCGATCTGTCGAGCATTGGAGAAGTTCGAAGGCGTCGGACGTCGTTTCCAGGTGTTGGGTGAGCTGCCACTAGAGAGTGGTAGCGTGACACTGGTTGATGATTACGGTCACCACCCACGTGAGGTGCAGGCGGTTATCAGTGCGGTCGAAGAGGGCTGGCCGGGTCGTCGCTTAGTGATGGTCTATCAGCCTCACCGCTACACACGTACGCGTGATCTCTATGAAGATTTTGTTCAGGTGTTGCAACGTCCCGATCAGCTACTGCTGCTTGAGGTCTATGCAGCCGGTGAGGAGGCGATTCCAGGCGCGGACACACGTTCCCTCTGCCGTTCTCTGCGTCAACGTGGCAAAGAGCCCATTTTTGTTGAATCAAATGAGCACATAGCCGAGATGTTGAAAGAGGTTCTGCAACCGGGTGATCTGCTTCTGACTCAGGGTGCAGGGAACATCACAACGCTGGCTCACCAGCTACGTGAACACTGGGGTGAGGTCTAAGTCTGATGGCTGAATCGATTACTAAATACTCCAAACAAGAGCTGCAAAGCCTAGGTCGTGTCGCCGTTATCATGGGTGGCAATGCGTCAGAACGTCAGGTATCTCTGAACAGTGGTAATGCGGTATTAGCGGCGCTGCAGAGTGCCGGTGTCGATGCGTTCGCACTGGATTTAACCGGTAATGGACAGAACCCATTAACTCAATTAGTCGAAACCGAATTTGATCGCGCGTTTCTGATTGTCCACGGGCCTGGTGGAGAAGATGGCCAGCTACAAGGCGCTCTTGAACTGATTAATAAGCCTTACACCGGCAGCGGCGTCGCAGCCTCTGCGGTGGGAATGGATAAGATGCGCACCAAGCAGCTCTGGTTAGGTGCCGGTCTACCCACTCCAGCCTATGCGTCGCTTTGCCCAAGCAGTGACTTTGATCAGATCGTTGAGGATCTCGGACTGCCTCTGATGGTGAAACCCGCTAATGAGGGGTCGAGTATTGGCATGAGTCGTGTCAGCAGCGCTCAAGAGTTACGTGATGCTTATGCTGTGGCGGCTCAGTTTGATAGCCGAGTGATCGCCGAACAGTGGGTCAATGGCCCTGAGTTCACCGTCGCAATTCTAAATGGCCGTGCACTGCCCATTATTCGCCTTGTGACACCCCATGAGTTTTACGACTTCGATGCTAAGTACCAAGCGAATGACACTCAATACCTGTTTGATACCGGCCTGGACAACGAGCAGATCGAAGAGATGCAAGGTCTGGTTGAGCAGGCTTTCCATGTAGTCGGTTGTAGTGGTTGGGGGCGCGTGGATTTGATGATGGATCAAGCGGGTCAGTTTCAGTTGTTAGAGGTAAATACCACACCGGGTATGACCGATCACAGTCTGGTGCCTATGGCGGCAAAACAGGCCGGAATTAGTTTTAGTGAACTCTGTGTCGAAATTGTGATGGAGGCTCGATAGTCGTGGCCTTCAGCCTACCTTGGAAAAAAACGATCCCCACTCAAGTGGCTGAGATCGTTGAGACTCAACAGTCAGCTGCGCAAGAGGCGGAGATCCTCTTTGAGCGAGCTGATCGTTTGGTTGAGTCCGAGGTGGCAAATGAGTCGGATTGGATCTGGAAGCCGGTGTTGGTACTGACCATCTGCGGGATTTTGCTGTCACTGATATTCACAGCGGTTCGCGAGTATACCCAGTGGTTGAATCGTCCTGTAGAGACCGTTGTTGTCGATGGAGCAACCCGTCACATCGATAAAACTGTCATCGCGAATCAGGTAGCAGCGGGTATCAATGGACGCATTTTGGAGCTCGACCTTGGCGCCATTCAAGAGCGACTTGTTGAGGAGCCATGGATCAATGAAGTTGAGGTGCGCCGAGCTTGGCCACCGGCTTTACAAGTGAAGTTGATTGAAGAGGTTCCTGTTGCACGTTGGGGAAATCGAGGCTTATTGAATCACCAGGGTGACATCTTCTGGCCAGAGAGGGTCGATGCTTATCAAGCCCTGCCCGAGTTGTCAGGACCGTCCCACGAGACGGTTCGAATTATGCAGCAGTTTAGGGATCTAAACTCACTGTTTATTCGATCGGGTATTACCTTGGCTGGACTGGAGTTGGAGTCTCGAGGTGCTTGGACACTGCATCTCAATAATGGAATCAAAGTGGTCGCAGGTCGAGATGACCTGATGCCCAGACTAAGGCGCTTCATACAGGTCTATGAAACGCAGCTGGTTAAGCAGCAAGAGTCAATTGAAGAGGTTGATATCCGTTACACCAATGGTGTGGCGGTTAAATGGAAAAAGGGTTCAGGAACCAAGCGTTCCTAAAACAGGTTTTCACGACTCAATCAGCAGAATTTGAGCGAGGGTATTTAAATGCTTCATCTCTATTGGGGAATAGAGTTGAAAGGGGGAGAGAAGATGTTTCAGTTAATTGATCAGGCTGCAGAAGGCGCAAAGATCAAAGTGGTCGGCATCGGGGGTGGCGGCGGTAACGCGGTTGCTCATATGCGTACACAAGCCATGGATGGGGTTCAGTTTATCTGTGTGAATACTGATGCCCAGGCGTTGAGTGATATTACTTTGAGTGAGGCGCTGCACATTGGTCGCGAAACGACCAATGGTCTTGGCGCGGGTGCTAATCCAGAGGTTGGGCGTGCCGCGGCTCAAGAGAGTCGAGCTGCGATTGCTGAACAGTTGGCGGGTGCCGATATGGTGTTCATTACGGCCGGCATGGGCGGTGGTACAGGTACCGGGGCAGCGCCAGTGGTTGCCGAGGTTGCACGTGAATTGGGTGCGCTGACGGTTGCGGTCGTGACTAAGCCGTTTAAGTTTGAAGGCAAGAGCAGAATGCGCATTGCGGATCAGGGTATCTCTGAGCTTAAAGAGGCGGTTGACTCGTTGATTATAATTCCCAACGAGAAGTTGATGAGCGCGCTTGGTAGTAAGGTGACGTTGATCAAAGCCTTTGCGGAAGCCAATAATGTTCTTAAAGGGGCGGTCGAGGGCATCTCTGATCTGATCACTCGTCCTGGTATGATCAATGTCGACTTTGCCGATGTACGTACTGTGATGACAGAGATGGGCATGTCGATGATGGGCACTGGCCGAGCATTAGGTGATGAGCGTGCTCGAATTGCGACAGAGCAGGCGGTTCAAAGTCCTCTTTTAGAAGGGGTTGATCTTAAAGGGGCTAAGGGTGTCTTGGTCAATGTAGCGGCAGGCAAAGATCTAAGCCTGGGTGAGTTTTCGGAAGTGGGTGATCTGGTTGCAGAGTACGCCGCTGAAGATGCCACTATCGTGGTCGGCACGGTAGTCGATGAAACTCTGGGAGACGAGATTAAGGTTACGGTTGTAGCAACAGGGTTAAGTTCTACTCAGCAGAGCGTTATACCGGAACCTGTGTTGGTTGTTGAAAACAGAGAGCCTAAAGCGAAATTGGACATCAATACGTTCGAGCTTCCGGAGATTCTGAAGCGAACTAATCTTGAAGCTCTGCTGGATAAGCCGGAGCCTGAAGATCCCTACGCGGATCTCGATTACTTAGATGTTCCGACCTATCTTCGTCGCTGAACGGAACCTGAATATTTTTTGAGTAAACGCTAGGAAGCGGGGTGGCTTTCCTTTATGATGTGCTGTTAATACGTCATAACTGGATTGGTTGCCCCCGCGGATGATTAAACAGCGCACACTCAAAAACAGCATTAAAGCGACAGGTATCGGCCTGCATTCAGGTCAAAAAGTCTACCTGACCTTGCGCCCAGCCCCTGTTAATACGGGTATTATCTTCCGTCGTGTGGATCTTGATCCCGTGGTTGAAATCCCTGCTGTTGCGCACAATGTCTCTGACACCACGCTGTCTACCAACATCTCTATGGGCGGCGCTCGTGTCGCGACGATTGAGCACCTTCTATCTGCTCTGGCGGGACTTGGTATCGATAATGCCTACATCGAGTTGAGTGCTGAAGAAGTCCCTATTATGGATGGCAGTGCCGCTCCTTTTGTTTTCTTGGTTCAGTCTGCCGGTATTGAAGAGCAGAACGCGCCTAAACAGTTCATCCGTATCCTTAAAGAGGTTCAGGTTGAACACGAAGGTAAGATTGCTAAATTCCTTCCGTTCAATGGATTTAAAGTCGGCTTTCAGATTGAGTTCGATCACCCAGTATTTGAAAACCGTACTCAGCATGCTGCCCTCGATTTTTCGAGCACCTCCTTTGTTAAAGAGGTGGCACGTGCGCGTACTTTTGGTTTTATGCGTGATATCGAATACCTACGTTCTCAAAACTTGGCGTTGGGTGGCAGCTTTGATAACGCAATCGTTGTTGATGACTACCGTATCCTCAATGAAGATGGCCTTCGTTACGAAGATGAGTTCGTTAAGCACAAGATTCTTGATGCAGTCGGTGATCTCTACCTACTCGGTAAGAGCTTGATCGGTGAGTTCTACGGCGATAAATCAGGTCACTTCCTGAATAACCGTCTGCTTCGTACGCTTCTAGAAGATGAATCTGCATGGGAAGTGGTGACCTTCGATACTGACGATCACAAAGCCCCCATTTCATATCAGCGTCCAGCAGCTGCTGTCTGATTGAACAAAACATGTTATAAAACAGGGCCGACTTAGATCGGCCCTATTTTTTTGCAAAATAGCTAAGGGTTTACTCAGTAAAAGGTTGTTTTTAGGCTGAGTGCCCCCATAAAAACCTAATTAATAATGACTCACTAGTTGACCCAATCATGCTTACCTCTTTCCTCTCTAAAATTTTCGGCAGTAAAAACGATCGTGAACTTAAACGTATGGGCCGCATCGTTAAACAAATTAACGAACTAGAACCCGAGTTTGAATCACTCAGTGACGAGGGGATCAAAGAGAAAACGGCTCAATTTAGAGAGCGACTCGAACAGGGAGAGTCTCTAGATAAGCTCCTACCTGAAGCCTTTGCCAACTGTCGAGAAGCGTCAAAACGCGTGATGGGTATGCGCCACTTCGACGTTCAGTTGATCGGTGGTATGACACTGCATGATGGCAAAGTGGCTGAGATGCGCACCGGTGAAGGTAAAACTCTGGTCGCTACGCTTGCGGTCTATCTAAACGCAATCTCTGCCAAAGGTGTTCACGTCGTAACCGTCAACGACTATCTTGCAAGTCGTGATGCAGAGTGGATGCGTCCACTCTACGAAGCACTGGGTCTATCAGTGGGTGTCGTTGTGTCAGGTCAGGATGGTGAGACCAAACGCGCTGCCTATGCCTGTGATATCACCTACGGTACCAATAACGAATTTGGTTTTGACTACCTGCGCGACAACATGGCGTTCAATCTGACCGATAAGGTTCAGCGTGATTTCAACTTTGCCGTGGTCGATGAGGTGGACTCGATTCTGATCGATGAAGCACGTACCCCGTTGATCATCTCAGGTCCTGCTGAAGACAGTTCAGAAACCTACAAAGCGATCAACACACTGATTCCACATCTGACTCAATTTGAAGGTGAGATTGATGTCAAAGATGAGACGCAGGTGATCAATGAAGATTTCCACGTCGATGAGAAGAACCGTACCGTTGAGTTGACCGAAGCGGGTCATGAAAAAGTTGAAGGCATGTTGATCGAAGCGGGTCTTCTTGCGGAAGGCGATAGTCTCTATGCTCCGCAGAACCTAACCCTGCTGCACCATGTCCTAGCGGCACTTCGCGCACACCACCTGTTTGTTAAAGATCGTGACTACATCGTTCAGGGTGGTCAGGTTGTCATCGTCGATGAGCATACCGGTCGTATCATGGCGGGCCGTCGTTGGTCAGAAGGTCTTCACCAAGCTGTTGAAGCGAAAGAGGGTGTTGAGATCCAGATGGAGAGCCAAACCCTAGCGTCGACCACCTTCCAGAACTACTTCCGTCTCTACAACAAGCTATCGGGTATGACCGGTACAGCGGATACGGAAGCGTTCGAGCTACGTCAAATTTATGGTCTGGACGTAGTGGTAATACCTACTAACCGTCCGATTCAACGTATCGATTACAACGATCTGGTCTACTTGTCGATCGAGGATAAGTTCGAAGCGATCGTTAAAGAGGTTAAGCACTGCCAAGAGCAGCAACGCCCAATTCTAGTGGGTACTGCGTCAGTCAGCTCTTCTGAACTTCTTTCGCAGATGCTTGATAAAGCAGGCATCAAACATAACGTACTGAACGCCAAGCAACACGACCGAGAAGCGGGTGTCATCGCTGAAGCGGGTCGTCCAGGTGCAGTCACCATTGCAACCAATATGGCCGGTCGTGGTACCGATATCATGCTTGGCGGTAAGCTTGAAGTTGAACTTGTAGCCCTAGGTGAAAATGCTACAGAAGAGCAGATCGAAGCCGCTAAAGCGGATTGGTCTAAGCGTCATGAAGCGGTGCTTGAAGCGGGTGGTCTGCACATCATCGGTACTGAGCGTCACGAGTCTCGTCGTATCGATAACCAGTTGCGTGGTCGTGCTGGCCGCCAAGGTGATCCAGGTTCGTCACGTTTCTTCCTGTCACTTGAAGATGACTTGATGCGTATCTTCGCTTCCGATCGTGTTCGTAACATGATGAAAGCGCTAGGTATGGAAAAAGGCGAAGCGATTGAGCATAAGATGGTCTCCAATGCCATTGAGAAAGCTCAGCGTAAAGTGGAAGGCCGAAACTTCGATATTCGTAAGCAGTTGCTTGAGTATGATGATGTTGCTAATGACCAGCGTACCGTCATCTACGATCAGCGTAATGAGTTGATGTCGAGCGATGACATCTCTGAAACCATCGATGCAATCCGTGAAGAGGTGGTTAACGACACCATCAGCACCTTTATTCCACCTGAGTCACTCTCTGAACAGTGGGATATCCCGGGTCTGGAAGAGGAGATCAAAACACGCTTTGCCGTTGAGATGCCGATTCAGCAGTGGCTAGATGAGGACGATAACCTCTACGAAGAGACACTGCGCACACGCATTCTTGATCAGATCGTTGAAGTGTATCGCCAGAAAGAGGCGTTGGTCGGAACCGAATCCTTCCGTAATTTCGAGAAGCAAGTGATGCTTCAAGTGCTGGACCAGCTTTGGAAAGAGCACCTGCAGACGATGGATCTACTTCGTCGTGGCATTCACTTACGTGGTTATGCTCAGAAAAACCCGAAACAGGAGTACAAACGTGAGTCGTTTGAACTGTTCCAGGGGCTTCTAGAGAACATCAAAGCCGACGTTGTTCGTATCATCAGCCACGTTCAAGTGCGTGCTCCTGAAGATGTTGAAGAGATGGAGCGTCAGCGTCGTGAAGCGGCTGAGAAACAGGCTATGGACTTCAAACACGATGCTGCGACGGGAATGCAGGGTGAAGAGACTGATAGCGGTATTGAAGGCGAAGAACAACCAGCAACCTTCAAACGTGATGATCGTAAAGTAGGGCGTAACGAACCTTGTCCTTGTGGATCAGGCAAGAAATACAAAGCCTGTCACGGTAAGATCTCTTAAGCAAAATCGATCATTAAAGGCTGCTCATTGAGCGGCCTTTTTTGTGCGCGTTACTTTCGATCGGTTATTTTCTAGCCGTTATTTTGAAGGGTTAAGCAGAGAGAGTCGACAATCTCTCAATCTGTCTGCGACGCAACTCAGATCCTAGCTCGGCACCCGAGAATCCATCAGCCATCACCTGTTTTGGCTGAACAGCTGCGACTGACTCAACGGCTGTCGCTAAGTCAGCAGAGTTGAATCGGTTATCCTGCTGCAGTGCGTCGTGAATATGGATCAGAGGCTCAGCGGCGGTGGGTTGCTTGATCAATTTAAGATCGTTGATTAACTGAAGTTTTTGTTCGGCATCAGCTGTTGGGAAATTCGACAGAGTCGCTGAGTGTCTAGAGAAGGCAATCGCTAGCGATTTGAAACGGTTGGGGGCTTTGAGTTTGAGCGCTAAGGCGTCAACCTCCTCGGTGCTCAGATTCGCAAGGTGGCACAACAGAGCAAATCGCTCCTCAGCCGCTTCAAGTAGTGGACTATCGACGCTATGCAAATCCTGCAACGCAATCCTGTCCAGTGGTGCCAGCAGGTAGTTGGCATGACTCTTTGCTAAGGTAGTTAAGAACTGACTGGGTGTCTTAGTATTTAGCGCTCGCTCAAACTCCTGCCAAACCCGCTCTGTGGTCAGATGGTCCAGCTCACCCGAGGCGCTCATACCCTGCATTAATGCTAGGGTCTCAGGTGCGACTTTGAAACCAAGGTGGGCAAAACGCGCATGGAAACGGGCCACACGAAGTACGCGGAGGGGATCCTCTAAAAAGGCGTCAGAGACGTGCCTGAGTAGGCGAGCATTTAGATCTTTTTGGCCGTTGAATGGGTCGGTAATGACGCCAGTATCACTCTTGGCCATCGCATTAATCGTCAGGTCTCTCCTGAGTAGATCCTCATCCAGGGTGACGCTTGGATCAGTATGGAAGGTGAACCCTTTGTAGCCGCGGCCACTTTTGCGTTCGGTTCTGGCTAAGGCATACTCTTCGTGCGTTTCAGGATGGAGGAAGACGGGAAAGTCACTGCCAACCGGCCTATAACCCGCTTCAAGCATCGCTTCTGGTGTGGCACCGACGACGACCCAATCTCGGTCTTTAACCTCAAGACCGAGTAGTTCGTCACGCACAGCACCACCCACCAGATAGATCTGCATGGTTAACCTTTTTCGCAGTGCTCAGGGAAGGCCAATACCCAGCGTTCAAAACCGCCATCAATGCTGTAGACCTCTTCAAAGCCACGCTCACAAAGGAAAGCGGCTGCAGATTGGCTGCTCATACCGTGGTAACAGCAGACAAGAATGGGCGAATCGAATTCGTGGCTATCGATGAACTCTTGTAGGTTGTCATTGGTTAGATTAACAGCGCCTTTGATGTGATTGTTGGCAAAGCTCTGTCCATCACGAATGTCGGCTACAACGGCGCCTTTCTCAATGAGTTCTAGGGCATCTTTTGCAACGACGTGTTTAAATTGATTCATTTAGTATCCTTAGTCATTCTTAACGATTTAACTCTTGGCTTGAGATCGAGAAGATCGATCCATCCTCTAGTCTCAAAGCCGTTAACTCTCCGCCCCAAACACATCCGGTGTCGAGAGCGTAATGATTGGGTGCCACTCGCAGCCCTAATGCCGCCCAGTGACCGGTAATCTGTTTGTGAGAACTGACCTGTGTCGGTAGTTCAAACCAGGGGAGGAAACCCTCAGGCTGTTCGTCTAATCCACCGTTTGCGTCAAAGTCCAATTTACCAGAGGGTTTAATATAGCGCATGCGGGTGAAGTAGTTAGTGATCGTTCGCAATCGATCGAAGCCAATGATCTCATCTTTCCATTTGGCGGGTTTATTGCCATACATCTGTTCGAAATAGTGGACGGACAGGGTGCTGTTTAAGCAATCAGTCACCTCTTTCGCCAGTTGCTCAGCTTGTTCTAAGGACCAGATGTGGGGAATGCCTGCATGGGTCATCACATAGCCTAAGGCGTCGCAGCGTTGAATCAGTGGTTGTTGTATAAGCCAACTCAGTAACTCATTGCGATCTTGCGCCTGCATGATCGGTTTTAATGTTTTTCCTACCTTTCGATCGACACCTGAGGCAAGTGCTAACAGGTGCAGGTCATGATTGCCAAGAACAATGCGCGCGCGAGGTCCAAGTGATTTTATAAATCGCAAAACCTCTAAGGAGTCAGGACCTCGATTAACCAGATCGCCAGCAATCCATAGCTGGTCATCTTCACTGAATTGGAGTGAATCAAGTAGGGCGATCATTGTTCGATAGCACCCTTGAATATCTCCGATGGCATAGGTCGACATTGCGTTGTTAAAACCGCTTAGTTAGGCTGAAAGGCCATAGCATATAGGAATTCTTCAGTGGACCCAAAAGGATGATTGATCACTCGTTTAGCGCAGTCTGCAATACGAGCACTAAACTGCTAATCCTAGGCTCACTGCCTGGTAAAAAATCGATCGCTGAGCAGCAGTACTATGCCCACCCTAGAAATGCGCTTTGGCCTATTCTGTGTGACTGGCTGCAGATGCCAAATTCAATGAGTTACGAACAGAAGTTGGCCGCAGCCTTGGAAGGTGGGATTGGGTTTTGGGACGTCGTTGCTGAAGCCGAACGGCCGGGATCACTGGATTCAGATATCAAGTCATCGACTGTTCACTACAATCCAATTGATCAACTCATCGAGAGCTTGCCCAAGTTGAAGTGCATTGTTTTAAATGGCGGGGCAGCGATGAGGCTATTCAAACGAGCTGGGTTTGATCAGTTTGCTAAAGCAAAGGGGATAGACTTTTTTCAGCTGCCGTCGACCAGTCCGGCGCATGCATCGATGACCTTAGATGAAAAAAGAGTTGCGTGGCACTCTGTGCTGATCGACACTCTGAAAGAGTAACGTACATCCATTCGATATTATTGGAGGTGTTTGTATGGCATTAGCTACATTTGCTGCAGGTTGTTTTTGGGGTGTTGAACTGCGATTTTCCGATTTGACGGGTGTGACCGGCACTCAAGTGGGTTACATGGGCGGTGCTCTCGATCAGCCGAGCTACCAGGATGTCTGTACTGGCCAGACGGGTCATGCCGAGGTGGTGCAGATCGAATTTGATGAACACCTTATCGCGTATGAAGCCCTTTTAGACTCTTTTTGGCAATGGCATGATCCCACCACGCTGAATCGACAGGGACCTGATGTTGGCACGCAATATCGTTCAGCGATCTTTTATCAAGATGATACGCAACGCATCTTAGCGGAGCAGTCAAAAGCGGTTCTTGGAACCAGTGGCGTGTTTGCGAACCCTATCGTGACTGAGATTGTGCCGGCTCAAACCTTCTGGCCTGCAGAAGAGTACCATCAACAATATCTTAAAAAACGAGGCGCCTCTGCATGTGGAATTTAGCCACATCCAACCAATCCGCTCTTAAGTTGATTATTGGTAACCACAACTACTCAAGCTGGTCACTGCGTGCTTGGTTTTTTATGAAGCGATCAGGCCTCTATTTTGATCTGGAACGTTTAGCCCTGTTTGAGTCGGACTTCCATGAAAAACTCTCCCAATACAGTGATGCAGGGCGTGTGCCGGTGCTGATCGATTCTGAGCTTCAGGTTTGGGATTCCCTAGCAATCTGTGAATACCTCAGTGAAGCGCATCTAGCAGGATTAGGTTGGCCAGAATCCCTGCAAGATCGTGCTAAAACGAGATCCATAGTCTCTGAGGTCCACTCTGGTTTTGCCAATCTAAGGCATGCGCTACCGATGAACTGCCGTGCACAGCGATCGATCAGTGTGTCTGAGACGGTGCGATCAGAGATTGAGCGTATTGATCAGATCTGGAGTGATCCTTGGTTCATTAATGCTCGCGAGAAGGGAGTCGACTTAGGTATACTAGATGCATTCTTTGCACCGATTGCTTCTCGTTTTCATACCTATCAGATCGAACTGACAGAGCCTGCCTCACAATACCGAGATTGGCTGCTGCAGACCCCAGAGTTGATGGAGTGGTATCAACTAGCCTCAGAAGAGACTGAGGTGATTGAAGACGAAGAGGTAGGTACACCTCTTTAACTCGATTGATGCCACGCGCGTCATTTGGAATGGTATGAACACCAAATCTCCCGTGAAGCCAGAGTTTTTGCTCTTGATGGCCGCTTTGCAATGTCTAATGGCGCTCTATGTCGATGCGATGTTGCCTGCCCTGCATGAAATTGGATCTGATCTTAACGCCCTCGACAACAACCGTTATCAGTTTGTTATTACTAGCGTTATGTTGGGTCTGGCTGTAGGGCAGTTTTTCTATGGCCCCCTTGCCGATGCCTGGGGTCGAAAGCCTGCGGTCTATCTTGGCTTTACACTGATGCTGATCGGCACCCTGATCTCTCTGTTTGCAGAGACCTTTGAGGTCATGTTGGTGGGACGAGTGTTACAGGGGTTAGGTGCAGCGGGTCCGCGTGTTGTTACCATGGCGATTGTGCGTGATAAATACGTTGGGCGCGACATGGCGCGTGTGATGTCACTGATCATGACCATCTTTATATTCAGTCCCGTTGTGGTCCCTATGCTGGGCCAACTGGTATTGCTTGTCGCCGATTGGCGAGCAGTGTTTGGCATGCTGTTGGTGCTGACAACGGCGGCCTGGATCTGGTTTTCTCTACGCCAAGAGGAGACGCTTAATCCAGAGCATCAATCGACTCTCTCCTTTAAACCAGTGATGAAGGCGATGCGTCAGGTTGTGACGACCCGCGAAGGGTTTATCTACACCTTTGCCGGCGGCTTGGTACATGGATCATTGATTGGCTTTTTGGTCTCCGTACAGGGGATACTTCAAGGCATCTACGATACTGGCGCACTCTTTCCGGTCTACTTTGCAATGATGGCGCTTGGGGTTGGGATATCCTCTTTCATGAACTCAAAGCTGGTCTACCGCTTTGAGCTCAGAAAGTTGGTCATCTTTGTCATGGCGTTATCGGGTCTAATTTCATTGCTAGAGGCGATCGTCATTGGTGCTTGGCAGCTGACGGTTCCTCTACAGGTGTTTATCCTGATGATGATTGTTACGACCTTCTTTTTTGGCTTGTTGTTCGGCAACCTCAACGCGTTGGCAATGGCGCCCTTCGGTAAAATCGCAGGTGTCGCTTCAGGCACTATTGGGGCCTTTACCATGTTGCTGGGTGTCTTGGTTGGCTCGCTGATCGGCATGCAGTTTGATGGCACTGTTCTGCCTCTACTGATCGGATTCGCGGTTACAACCCTATCAGGCTTAATGTTAGTGATTCTCTTTTCAAAACCCAGAGTGCAACGTGTTGAGGTGCCACACTGATCATGAATGATCAAACATCAGCTCTGCTCTCACCCGGCCAGGAAGATCTCTGGTTTTTGCCCTTAGGGGGTTCGGGCGAGATCGGTATGAATATGAATCTTCTCGGTCACGCCGGTGACTGGATCATGGTCGACTGCGGTGTCACCTTTGACGAGGTGGTTGATCCTGAATCGCACCGCACAGCAGCCGTAGTGTCAGCCGACCCCAAGTTTATCTCGCGTCAAAAAGAGAACCTTAAAGGGATTGTCATAACCCACGCCCATGAAGATCACCTAGGGGCTCTGCCGTTCCTCTGGCCACGCCTTAAAGCGCCCGTATACGCATCGCCTTTCGCGGCAGAAGTGTTACGAAGAAAGCTGGCGCAGCATGGCTTAGATGGCCGAGTACCTATTCATGTGATCAACCAACGGGAGCGATTTACTCTCGGTAACTTCACCCTTGAATTTCTACCTATTACGCACTCGATTCCAGAAGCACAGTCTCTGCTTATTGAAACGGCTGTTGGTACGGTACTGCACACCGCCGACTGGAAAATCGATTATGACCCAGTCATTGGTGAGCCGTTCGATGAGTCACTCTATAAAGGGTTATCTAAACACAATATTCGTGCACTGCTTTGTGATTCGACCAATGCGCTGAAACCGGGAATGTCGAAATCAGAATCGATCTGTTATCGCGGCATTTTGAAACAGCTGGAGTCGGTTCAAGGTCGAATTGTGGTCAGTTGCTTTAGCTCCAATTTGGCCCGCCTCGTCACAGTTGCCCGTGTAGCAGATGCTTTAGGTCGACGCTTTGCTCTGATTGGTCGTTCTCTAAAAAACATCTACTCCATCGCCAAAATGACCGGTTACTGGCCTGATGAGTTAGAACCCATTGATGAGTCTCATTTGGGTTATCTTCCAGCCGAAGAGGTGTTTGCGATTGCGACCGGTAGCCAGGGAGAAGAGCGTGCAGCATTGAATCGCTTAGCACTGGACTCCTATCCTCATTTTTCAATGGAGGAGGGCGATCTGGTGTTGATGAGTTCATTCCTCATTCCTGGAAATGAGCGGTTGGTGGAGCGGATGTTGGATCGTTTTAAAGCGCGCAAAGTTAAAGTGGTTGAATCGGCCACCAGCTCGACGCCGATTCATGCATCTGGCCACCCATGTCAGGCTGAATTAGCCGATATGTACTCTTGGGTACAACCGATTATTGCGGTGCCATTGCATGGTGAACCTGAGCACATCAAAGCGAATGCCGAGATTGCTCGTAAGTACTCCGTACCGGTTCAACTGATCGGTGAGAATGGCGATCTCTACGAGTTGGCGCCGGGTCATCGTATTCACTATGCCAAGGTGCCCGCCGGCCGCCTTGCTCTCGTTCAATAGTGGGCCGATTTTTGCAATGTGTCTGTTAGCTTTCAACTGGCGTCCTAACCACACTACCCCGTTACTCTTGGTGGCCAATCGAGATGAGTTCCATGACAGGTCGGCTCTGCCCATGCACTGGTGGCCTGTACATCGAAGCGACTCTTTAGAGGTATTGGCCGGCCAAGATCTAAAAGCTAAAGGAACTTGGTTGGGGTTCAATCGCTCTGGTCGATTCGCATTTTTGACGAACATTCGCCCTGGTTATATTGGCGTAGAGGGCGCTCGCAGTCGGGGTGAGATTCCACTGCTGTTCTTAAACTCAAACGAATCTATCCAGCAGATTGCTCAAGCGTTAAAAGATAATAGATATCAATATGCCGGCTTTAATCTGATTGTTGGTGAGCCTGGGGCGTTATTTTGGATGAGCTCAAACAGTCCTGACCTTCAGCCAATAGAGCCTGGGGTACACGCTCTGAGTAATGATGCACTTGATACTCCATGGCCTAAAGTGACACTGGCACGCCAACAGATCTCCGAACAGGGTGTTTTGCTAGAGACTCAACTGGATGGATCTGGTCTATTAATGGACCCTAACCCAGCGAATGACGCTGAACTTCCAGATACCGGTATCCCTGTCGATTGGGAGCGCCTGCTCTCTTCTCAGTTGATTGTCAGTGAAACCTACGGCACTCGATCTCGCTGCTTGTTCCGACTATCCGGTGGTCAGTATGATGTGGTTGATCAGCAGTTAGATAAAACCGGTGCTGTCGTGTTAGAACAGCCGTTTAGTTGGTTTGTCGGGGAGTAACAGATGTTTGGAATAGTCGATTTTTACACCTATCTGATTGGGACAATCATTATTATTTTGCTGCCCGGTCCCAACTCTATGTATGTCGCTACGGTAGCAGGGCGCCGAGGCGCTCTCGCAGGGTTTCAAGGCGCGGCGGGTATTTTTGTGGGGGATCTGACGTTGATGACACTGTCAGTCGCCGGTGTGGCGAGCCTGATTCAAACCACCCCCATTCTCTTTACGCTGCTTAAATATGCCGGTGGACTCTATCTTATGTGGCTCGGTTTTGGTCTGCTAAGGTCGCTTTTCACTAAACCTCAAAACAGTGATTCGGACATCGATTTGCCCAAGGACTCTAAACACCCATTTAGAGTAGCGCTGACGATCAGCCTTCTTAACCCTAAGGCAATACTCTTTTTTGTCTCGTTCTTCATTCAATTTGTCGATCCAAGCTACGACAACCCCTGGCTCTCTTTTGCTATTTTGGGTCTGGTTGTTCAACTCTGTTCACAGATCTATCTTGCGGTGTTGATTCTTATGACGATCTATTTCAAGTCTCTTCTAGCCGAGGGGGGGAAACTTTCAGGCCTTGCGAAAGGGTTAGCGGGATCACTGTTTATGGGGTATGGTCTTAAACTAGCACTATCAAGCAACTAGTGTTCAGTTTTTGTATTAATAACCCTATATTTTGGTCCAGGTATGAAGCTTATATTGAAAATAGGTCTAGTGTTAGCGTTAACACTGCAAGCCCCCTGGGTCGCTGCTTCTGATGCCGAATTACTCTCTCAGCTGAGTCAACAAGAGCGTGACTATCTCGAGAATAAACAGACCATAAGGATGCCTACCTATAGCAATTGGCGCCCCTTTAACTATGTTGATGCGGGTCAGCCGAAAGGCTATCTAATTGACTTAACTCGACAAATTAGCCAAAAGCTGGGTTTAGAACTGCGCTTTGTTAATGGGTTTGAGTGGTCGCAGCATATGGAAAAATTGGCCGATGGCCAGTTAGATGTTGTCGGTAATATGGTGCTGACTGAAGAGCGCCAACAGCGCTATCTTTTCAGTGAAAAGCAGACACTAGAACTGTTGACTGAGCTAGTCAGTTTAAAAGGGTACACGCGCTTTGCCGATCTGGATGGCCAGGTTGTTGGTATTCAGAAAGACTCTATTTTTGAGAGCTATTTTAAGAAGAATTATCCTCAGGTTCGCTATAAAGAGTACTTATCATTTGATGAGATGATGGCTGCTCTGTTGAACGGCAAAATTGATCTGTTCGTAGAGAACTATTCGATTGCCAACTATCTGATCAACGTTTCCCACATCTTTAATGAGGATCTGCAAGTTAGACTGCTAGAGTCTGAACCGGGACTGCAGTTAAATATGCACTTTGCGTTTAACCAGCAAGATAGAACGCTGAAAACCCTTTTTGATAAAGCCTACGACAGCTTCAGTCCTGATGAAATTAGGGCACTACAGGAGCTGTGGGGCATGGTGCCAAATAGTGAATTGAGCCCTTTCACTAAAGAGAGCTTACAAAAGCTGCTCTATCTCTTTTTCGCCACACTGGGGATCATACTTCTGCTGCTCTACCGCTATCAACTTCTATCGAAACAGAGCTCAAAAATAGCGCAGATTAACAAACAGTTAGAGCAAGAGCGTTCTGAACTAGAGCGTTTGAATCAAGCTTACGCGGAACAGGCGGCAAAAGTTCAAACCTCTGAAAAACTCTCAAAAGATTATCTCAATGCCTTAACTAAGATGGGTAATATGTTTGCCGTCATAGGTGTTGAGAGCCTGAAGGTGATCGATGCTGACGATAAGACCGCTCAGTGGTGGGGATATCATTCTGCTAAAGAGGTTATCGGTAAAACGATACCTGATTTGATGGATATCACTCCAGAGTTTGCCCGCCAATTTCACCTTGAAGCTAAACGCCAAGGTGCCGTAATCCGATTTCAAAAACAGCTGCGCCCAGCACCAGGTTCTGAGGCTAAAATGGGTGAAATCTGCTTGATCTATCAGCCGGCTAAAGATGGAGTCGAGGCTCATACCATCCGTTTAATGCGCGATGTTTCGGAAGAGCAGGCACTCCGTCAAGCATTAACTGATAAGGCAGAAGAGGCTGAAAGACTCTCGCGGGTTAAAAGCGAGTTTTTGGCCAATATGAGTCATGAGATTAGGACACCCATGAATGCGGTACTGACCTTGGCTCAAACCTTAGCGCGTGCTGAAAACGCCAATAAACCCGTGCTCGAACAAGCGAAAAAAATCCTAAGAGCGGGGCAGTCATTACAAAAGCTGATCGACGATATTCTGGATTTTTCTAAGATAGAGAGCGGTAAGCTGAAACTGGTAACGACCGAATTCTATCTGGCTGAACTGCTTGAAACCCTTGCTCTACTCATGTCCAGCTCAGTTAAAAGTAAGAACGTTCACCTGGCGATTACACCGAGCTATCAGGGTAACATCAAAATATCAGGCGACCAGCAACGCCTGGAACAGATTTTGATCAATCTGATCAGTAACGCGATCAAGTTCACTTCGAGGGGCTATGTTGAGTTGACGGTTGATGTGATCAATGCAGACTCTGTACCCCGTCTTCGCTTTGCGATTCGTGATACTGGCATCGGCATGAGTGATGAGGTTTTAGCTAAAATTCTAAGGCCTTTTGAGCAGGGCGATGGTTCGATAACGCGTAAATTTGGGGGGACTGGTCTAGGGCTTAGCATTACCCAGCAACTTCTCTCATTAATGGGAAGTGAGTTAAGTTTTGAGTCCCAGCAGTTCCGAGGCACTACCGTCTCCTTCGAATTGACTCTGCCTGTGAAGGTTATTGAACCTGATCCTATAACAGAGGCTAGAGTTCTTATTGCCTGTAAAAACCCCTTTACACGTAACTCTCTTGTGGCCGTTGCCAAAGCGATGGGTCTAGATCATGAAGTTGGACAGACGCAGAGTTATCTGATCTATCAACTCGTTTCAGCCATAAAAGCGGATCGCTCCTTTGACTCTGTCATTGTCGATGAAGAGATGTCCGGTAAAAACTTGCAGCGTCTAGAAGCAGAGATCCAGAGTGAGTTACAGAGCAAGGGCGTTGATTGGTCTGGAAAACTGGCCACTGTAACCAGTCCTGTCAGTCATATTGAAGAGTTTGAGAACAGCCCCTATGACTGTTTAATGGAGCCTGTTACCAGTTCTACATTAAAACGCATCATCAATTCTGATACCCAGCCTGAGACAGAACAGATTCCCAGTCAGCGGCTTTTGAACCGAACACTGTTAGTGGTCGATGATAATCTTTTCAACCGTGATTCTGCTCGCGAATTTCTTGAAGCTGAAGGGGCCTCAGTGCTTCTTGCCAATGATGGTAGTGAGGCGATCAAACTCTTAAGAGAGGCAGAGTCATCGATAGATTTGGTATTGATGGATGTGCAAATGCCAGTCATGGACGGTCTTGAGGCGACTCAAAGGATTCGTGCCCTGCGGCGGTTTGAAAACTTACCCATAATCGGTTTGTCGGCAGGCGCCTATGCTGAGGATATTGAAAAGGCTTTAGAGTCCGGCATGAATAACTACATCACTAAACCGGTCGATATTGAGAAAGCCGTTGTCGCAATTGCAGAACTGATTGCGCCTGAAGCACTGAAGGAAAATGCGATCTCAACTAACACCAATCAATGCGATATAGATAGGCCTCAAAGCTACTTTGATATAGCACTGGCTAGAGATTATTGGAGCAGTGATGAAACGGCTAAAAAGTATGTTGCACAATTCATTGAAAAATACGCCCAAACTCTTGAGTCGTTGCAGCAAGAGTCCGATGAGCTAAATGTTGAGTTTATCCATAAAATGAAGGGCGCTAGCAGTATTTTGGGAATGCCACAGCTCACCGAAAATCTAATGCTTCTTGAAGCCCTTCTTCGTAATGGAAAAAAATTATCGGCTGAACAGGTCGCCACACTGGTGGCTGTTTGGGCAGAGACAAAGCGCGAAGCTTTGACAAGTTTGGAATCATAAATAACCGATGAGTAAGCAAGAACAGGGTGTCTCTAAGGTCGTGACAACCAATCAGGCCGGTTTGCATGAGCGTCTCGATGAGATTGTATTGCGTAACTTAAATAACCCATTTCGCAAACCCATTGCCGACCATACTCAGGTCGCCTTTGATCAGGTGACCGATTGGCTCAAAGGTCGTTCCGGAGAGCTTATCTTGGACTCTTGCTGTGGTATTGGTGAAAGCTCCCGCCATCTTGCCAATCGATACCCAGACGCCAATGTCATAGCGGTTGATCGTTCTGCTTATCGTCTTAGTAAGCACGAAAACTGCTTCACGGGTGAGCTTGATAACCTACTCTTTGTGCGAGCGGATTTAATCGACTTTTGGCGCCTGGCTGCAGCTTCAGAGTGGCGTCTAGCCAAGCATTTTATTCTCTACCCCAACCCTTATCCTAAATCAGCTCAGGTTCAGAGACGTTGGCATGCCAGTCCTGTATTCAGTGATCTATTGACCTTGGGTGGGGAGTTAACCGTTAGAAGCAACTGGAGACTCTACATCGAGGAGTTCGTCAGGGCACTGGCGTTGGCGGGTCATGAAACTAGCGTACAGTTATACAGCGCTGACCAACCGATGAGTGCATTTGAACGGAAATATTGGGAGAGTGGTCAGCAGAGCTGGCAGTGCGTAGCGCAGCTTTCAGAGTCTGGCTCAGCTTTAAAACCCTAAGATCCTAAGAGCCTCTTCATCCTGTATGCGCCTGTTGAACGCTTGAATCAGCCCCGCCTTGGCCGTTGACTCAGAGGCTGATGAAGCCGATTTAATGGACAGAGTTGTGGCATGCTCCACCTTAGATTGACCATCCAAAAAGCGAATTGATAAATCGGCTTTGGCAATGTGAATGCCATAGGCGCTACTGATTTCTTCAATGACCTGGCACTCGACGGTTATAACACCAGATGAGGAGTTGATCTCAAAACCGGCTTCTAGGATTAGACGCTCCAGTGAGCCTTTAAAGCTCATGCAGCTTTGTTCGGTTTTTAGCATTACCGGGTGGTTGGTTTGGTAATCTTTAATGGCACATTCAGTGTCTGCAACCTGGTTGCTGTACTTTTCCCCAATCTCCGATTCCCCCAGCTGTTTCATAAGAGATATTAATGGCTGTTGAGCCTTTAGATCGGTTAGCTGTTGTCGAGCACTTGCCCAGTCAGAGAGAGTCTTGATTGGCTGTGCAGAGGAGGCGGTTAATCTGGGGTCTATTTCGTTTTTGAGGTTCTTAATTAAGGCCGTTTTTTTCAACGCTAGCAGGGTCGCGGTTCGTTGCGGTGCAATCACATCCTGTTTAAGGATCTCATATCCACCCAAAGGCAAACGCTCGGTTCTGCTTTGAATCGACGACTCCACCACTCGCTCAGTATATTCACGACTGTCTCTAACCGACGAAAGGCGCTGCTCTTGTGTGCTGGATAGTTGAACTAACAGTCTCTCGGCAAGATGAGCTAATGCAGCCTGCTCAGAGGCTTGTGCGCTGCCTCCCTCACCGACACCGTAAAATTGATCACCTGTGTTGACTAGCGGACTCATCAACCAATCAGGAGTCTTAGGTTCTGCGACAAGGATGACGGGTTCTCTGCTTGCACACCCAGTCGTTACAAAACTGGCCAACATTAGAAAAGCGAGAATGAATCTGCGGGTCATAGCTGGTTCTCTAAACGCGCCTGTTCACTCTTCTGACGTTCAACACGCAAAATGGCTTGGTTAATGATCTTGTTGGGCTCTTTTACCAACTGATCGGCTAACCGGTAGAGCTGCTCAGCTTGGCTAGTTTTACCGAGCTGCTCTTTAACAACGGCTAAATTGTAAGCCGCCACATAGCATTGGTCACCTGTACTGGTTAGAAGCTCGGAGAAGAGCACTTCAGCTTTGTCGATGCGGTGATCCTCAACGTACTCGATACCATACTCCAAAAGGTCCTCTTGCTCGCTGCTGTAGTCGATCTCTGGATCATCGAGCAGTTGCACTATGACAGTTGCCTCATAGGGAGCTATGTAAGTCATGAACTGATCGGTGATCTCATCAGCTAGGTTGCTTAGGACACTCTCGGGTGTTGGAAGAGAGTAGGCGCTGTCACGACAAGCATCGTGACTCTCTTTTGCCGTGAAGCGTTCAGAGAGAATCAGGTCCCCGCGTTCAGTATCAACGAGTCGGATGGTAGCGTGCAGGTTGGAGTGCATCTCATCACAAGGGATGTAGCGCTCACGAGTTTTTTTGCACTTCTGATCGGCACACTCAACACGAGTAACGTAGTAGAGCGAGTAGTCGGTGGTCTGAATCTCCACCTCACCAGTAATCAGTCCTTTCGCACCGATCAGCTGACCGATCTCAACAGACGTCTGTTCATCGACTAGCCCAGAGTGTTGAAGTTTTTGCTCGTCTAAAATTGATTCAAGATCCTTACGGTTGACCACGGTAAAAAAGGTCTCACCTGCCAACCTATGGTTGGTGACTCGAGATTCAATGCTGTTCGCCACACCGGAGTAGTCATTCTCAAATGGAAGCACCGCAACGACTTTGGTGGCGGCAGCCCGATCACTGATGGCTGGATTGATCAGGGTAATCTTAGCGGTCGATGAGCAGGCCGTAAGAAATAAAGCGGTGACCGCTAGGCCAAGGCTTTTTAATTTACAGTTTGTTAAGTTCACGCTCGGCACTCTGTTGTTGCGCTTGAGGAGAGGGGTCTTGCATCACCTCGTTAGAGGAGCAAGCCGAAAGTGATAAAGCTATCAGTAGTAGAGTAAATAGAGGTTTCATCAACAACTCACTTATCTAGTTGATCAATCTGAGAGTCGATCGCGTTATTGATCGTCGCTTTTTCAACGCCCAGCAAAATGAAGATGACCTCTGTTTCAGGGTGCTGCCAGTAGCTCACTTGTTGTGAGTTATTAATTGTCAATTCGGAGGTTTGTCTTGCGACTTGAGTGACGACGCGTTCAGCCGTCATCTCATCGGCACCCGTTGAACGTTGATAGGAGTCTAGTTTGCTTTTAATCTGAGCCTCGACCTGTTGTGCGATATCAGCACGAGCATTAATGGCTGCCTCTTTACGAGAAAAATCATACCCTAGCTTGCTCAATGGAGCAGATCCTACGCCGACATAACGATCAGCCTCCATGTAGCCACCACAAGCCCAAATAGGTGCTTGTTCACCATGGATGACGCATTCGCCACCTTCGACTAGATCGGGTTTAGGCAGTTCACTGCTGCAGCCGGCAAGGGTTGTTAAAAGTGTCGCAGTCATCAGTAACTTGGTGCGTAGGTTCATGATCATTATCCATTAGAAATTACTCATATGATGGTCACATATTTCCATAGAAATGTCAGGGTTATTTTTAGATGAAAATTGACACTCAACGGAATAAAACTCACCCGTGTGATTACCCCTTTACGGACAGATCACGTAAAATAACCAAAATCACAAATCAGAGTCTGTCATGGATAACCGCAGAAAAATTCGCGCTGCCGTCTCTCTTCTCTCGTTCATTGGGATTGTTGCCCCATTTATGTTTTTAATGGGTGCCGAAAATACCGAAGAGGCCTTTAATGAAAATGCCAGTTGGGTGATTAAAAATACGCTGGTGTGGATTGTTGTGATGTCTCTGCTGTTGATCAAGAATCCTAAGTTTTTTGGCGACGAAACCCCCTTCGATATACTGCTTCGTTACGCTAAACGTCTGTTTAAATCGAACGCTTCTGACCGATAGTGAGCCGTTGATCAATGCTTAAACTGAACGCACTATCTCTCTCTAATCTTCGCGGTGATCTGCTCGGTGGTTTAACCGCTGCGGTGGTCTCACTCCCTTTGGCGCTCACATTTGGTGTCGCCTCTGGCGCTGGCGCAGAGGCGGGACTCTATGGTGCGATCCTAATCGGTCTCTTTACCGCGCTGTTTGGTGGAACCTCTACGCTGATCTCTGAGCCTACTGGGCCTATGACCGTGGTGATGACCGCTGTGATCAGCACTCTAGTGGCTGCGAACCCTGAAAATGGTCTGTCTATGGCGTTTACCGTGGTGATCATGGCAGGGATATTCCAGATCGTGTTTGGTTATCTCAGGTTGGGCAAATACATCACCCTGATGCCCTATGCGGTGGTTTCTGGCTTTATGTCAGGCATCGGATTCATACTGATTATTCTGCAGATAGCCCCTGCGTTAGGGCAATCTCCACCGGCGGGCGGGGTGGTTGGTACCGTAACTCATCTGCCAGAGTTGATCATGAACGTGCACTTCAGTGAGTTGTTGCTGTTCTTGGTGACACTGGGTGTGTTGTTTAAAACGCCTGAAAAATACAAAAAGTTCGTGCCGCCTCAGTTGATTGCACTGGTTCTTATTACTCTGGTCTCTGTGATCATCTTTAGCAGTGATGGAGTCCAACGCATTGGTGAGATCGATGTGTCACTGCCTTCAATGACCTTGCCCTATTTCACCTATGATCAGCTTCAGATTATGTTGGTCGATGCGATGGTGTTGGGCATGCTTGGTTGTATCGATTCAATGCTTACCTCGGTCGTGGCGGACAACCTGACCCGAACAGAGCATGACTCCAACAAAGAGCTGTTTGGACAGGGGTTAGGCAATATCATGTCTGGTCTGTTCGGCGGTCTACCAGGTGCCGGTGCCACTATGGGCACCGTGGTCAATATTCAGTCCGGAGGGCGAACACCACTCTCAGGTGTTATAAGGGTTCTCGCACTGGCAATAGCTGTGTTTGGAGCAGGTTCATTGATCGAAAATATCCCTTTAGCGGTGCTGGCTGGTATTGCGGTAAAAGTGGGTGTCGATATTCTGGACTGGTCGTTCATTAAACGGGTTCACCTAGTCTCTAAATACAGCACGATGATCATGTATGCCGTTCTACTACTAACGGTGTTTGTCGATCTGATCGTTGCGGTGGGTGTCGGTGTCTTTGTCGCGAACGTCATCATCATCCGTAAGTTATCCGATGTTGAGGCTGAGAAGGTTCGCTCTATGTCCGATGTCGATGATGAGATTCCTCTGACCCCTGAACAGCAGTCCCTGTTGAATGAGGCGAATGGCCGTATCCTACTGGTCTACCTTTCGGGAGCGATGATTTTTGGTGTCTCCAAAGCCTTAGCCCGTGAGCGAAAAGACATCGCTAAACACGATGCGGTTATTTTTGATCTCAGTGACGTCAGTTATTTAGATGACACCATGACGCTCTCCATTGAGAACGTCATACTCGAAGCCTTAGATCTTGGTAAAGAGGTGCGTCTAGTTATGGCACCGGGCGCTGAGAAAGATCGATTGATTCGCCTTGGCCTTGATCAGCGCCTCCCGGCTGATCGTATAACAGAATCAAGAACCGAGGCATTGAGGCAGTCACTTTCCAGTTTATAAGCTAAGCTGAAGCTAAAGAGATTTGGAGGTCTACTATGTTCAGTTTGATCTTTAAGACAGTTCGCCACCTGTTACTCAGGGTATTGCTTCCGCTCAGTCTGCTCTTTTCAGGCGCGGCCTCAGCTAAAACGGTTAAAGAGATCCTTGCACTTGAAGAGGCGCCACCAGGAGTGGTGTTTGAAATTTTGGCGCCTAATCCACAACAGTGGCAACGGATTCAACCTCGTTTGATGGGCGCCATAGACTCTTTGCGATCAGCTTTTCCAGATCTCGATATTGCGGTGGTTAGCCACGGCAATGAACAGTTCGCTCTGACCACTGAGAATGAGAGTAAGTTCCCACTTTTGCATCAAGGGGTTCGTGATCTAGGTGAATCTGGCGTGGATCTGCATGTGTGTGAAACCTTTGCGAGTTGGAGCAACGTCACAGCAGAGGCTTTTCCAGACTACGTAGACGTTGCCCCTTCCGGTCCCGCGCAGATCAATAACTACGTTGCGATGGGGTATCTGTTGGTGGATCAGTTCGCGTTTTAATTCGCTCTCTGATTTAACATCTCTTTAATCTCAGCCAGCTGTTTTTGAAGATCAGCGATGGTTGGCTCATTGGCCTCGATCGCTTCCTCTTTAAGGATGCGCTCATGCTCCTCATTCATCACATTGACGACAATACCGATCACCATGTTCAAGAAGGCGAAGGCCGTTAAGAATATAAAGGATAGATAGTAGATCCAGCTTAGACTGTAGACCGTCATCGTTTCGTACATCACATCGGTCCAATCCTCAAAGGTCATCACCCTAAAGAGTGTCAACATCGACACCGCGACATCGCCCCAAAGGTCGGGGTTAATCGCAGCAAACAGCGTCGCACCAATAGCAGCATAGACGTAGAAAATGATGAACATCAGCAGAAGGACGTACCCTAGCTGAGGCAGTGCTTTGATCAACGAGTTCAGCAGCATTCTAAGTTCAGGAATGATGCTGACCATTCGGAAGACGCGGAACACGCGAACTAGACGTGCGACCAGAGCGGTATCGGCCTGACTGACAGGGATCAGGCTGATCACAACCACTAAGGTGTCGAATAGGTTCCAGGGATCCTTAAAGAAGGTGCGCTTGTTCTCATCGGCAATGAAACGAACCGTGATCTCGACCAGAAAGAAGACGGTAACAGCGATATCCAGCCAACCAACAATCATCTCAGCGGTGTCAGAAAGGTCAAAGGTCTTGGCACCAATCAGGAGCGCCGAGCCAATAATCACCGCAATTACGGTGAGCTCGAAGAGTTTGTTAGAGCGGATTTTAACGAGTGTCGATAGTAAAGCGTTGCTGTTCATTGGCTTAGAAATTCACTACATAAAATGGACGCTGATAGTAATTGAAAATACTGGAGTTGTGGAGAGGGTAGCTCTTGAGCTCTGTGTGAAAATTAATGAAGATCTATGCTGTACCGTTTGAGCGTCTCGAAACTGATAATCTCAAGTGTTTTTGCATTAGTTGCGGATAGATTAACTCTCGGGGCGCACCCTGAAACCTCGGCTTCCTCCCATCGTTGAGCACATAGGCACCAAGAGTCGCCTGGCTTTAAACCGGGGAACTGATATTCAGGCCGGGCGGTAATGAGATCATTCCCTTTGCGAAGTGAGAAGAGCAGAAACTCCTCCGTCATCACAGCGCAGACCGTGTGGGTTCCGCGATCATATTCATCTGTGTTGCAACATCCGTCTCTGTAATAGCCAGTTAGCGGATCACTGCTACACGTTTCAAGTGGCGTGCCTAATACGTTTAACTGTTGGTTGTTCATCTGTTTTACCTTAATGATTTATCGACTAATCCTATATAGGCCACCATTGGGTGCGTCACTTAACACTAAAATTGAGCCATCATTGGCCTGTTCAACGTCTCTAACTCTTCCCATCTCATCATTGAATAATCTCTCCTCTGAAACGGGCAGATTGCTATCAGGATCTATGACGATTCGGTAGATGCTTGTGAACTTCAAAGCGCCAACCAAAAGATTGCCCTGCCATTCGGGAAACATCTCTTCGGTATAGAAGGTCATTCCCGATGGTGCAATGCTTGGATCCCAGACCCAGAGAGGATCGGTATATCCATCGGGTGATGAGTTAAGACCTATATCCCCACCTATGTACTCCTTACCGTAAGAGACGGTTGGCCAACCGTAGTTGTTATCTTGCTCAATGAGATTGATCTCATCACCACCGCGTGGACCATGTTCATGAGACCATAAAAGTCCTGTATTAGGCTGTAATGCAAGACCTTGTGGGTTTCGATGACCCATCGAGTAGATCTCAGGCAACCAATCTTGCTGAGTATTGGCTGGCTCCGGCTCAACAAGGTTCAGTCGAATAATTGATCCAGCATGATTGGAGGGGTTTTGAGCGTTGCTGCGATCACCACGGTCGCCTAAAGAGGCAAACAGGTAGTTGCCCTCTATGACTATCCGACAGCCGAAGTGTGCACCGGAGGGAGAGCGATGGTTGGAGACAAAAAAATCCTTGGGTGTTAAAAGCTGATACCCATCCAATTTGGCCGATGCAATCGCTAAGCCTGCACCACCTTCTAACGGTTTGCTGTAGCAAAGATGTACCCTATTTGATTGTTCATCATAGGCGACATCGAGAAGCCCGCCTTGCCTAAAACTTGCTACAAAAGGGGTGGGTAAAACAGCTCTTTGCTGCCCGGTTGTAAGGTTAATGCGCAAAAGGGCACCGGCTCTTGCTGTCACGAGGACCTCTTCATCGTTAAGGACAGCGATACCCCAAGGGTGAGAAATGTCTGAACCTATTTTTTCGATGGTGAAGGCAAATGAAGCCTGGCCTAGTAGTAAGGCTGATAGGAGAGTGATGACTTTCATTTCAGATACAGTTGGTTTTTATGTAGTTACGGTATTTGGGCTGGGGTGGATTTTTGGCCAGATTTATGAAAACACCTCCTGTGTTTTCACCCTTCGGGCCGTCGCACCTTTGGTGCTCCTTTCAAGGCCAGATTTGCGATTACACATCCTGTGCAATCGTCCTTCGGACTGCCTTCGGCATCCCAAAATGCTATCCATGCATTTTGGTGAACTGAGTTGTTACTTCACATCCTGTGAAGTAATCCTGCGGACTAGCTTTCAGCTATCCAAATAATGCTGTCCTGCATTATTTGTCGTCAGTTCTGCATCTGGCCCATCCGCCAGACGAAAAAAAAGGTATAAACCCTGCGGGCCTATACCTTTTTTTACGTTGGTAGCGGGGGTGAGGTTTGAACTGGTGACCTTCACCGCGGAGCTATGAAGAGTGAGCCCGACGTGGTTTTTGGGTCGTAGATTCAAGCCAGATTTATGAAAACACTTCCTGTGTTTTCACCCTTCGGGCCGTCGCACCTTTGGTGCTTCGTTCAACCAATGCAATCCATGCATTGGTTGTGAACTGACTGCGCTAGTTCTGCATCTGGCCCATCCGCCAGACGAAAAAAAAGGTATAAACCCTGCGGGCCTATACCTTTTTTTACGTTGGTAGCGGGGGCCAGATTTGAACTGACGACCTTCGGGTTATGAGCCCGACGAGCTACCGGGCTGCTCCACCCCGCATCAACGTGGGGCGTATTATACATAGGTTTAAGGTTGCTACAAGCCTGTTTCTAAAATATTACGATATTCTTCCACTATTTTTTTAGTTTGGTACTCTTTGTAGCCTATTTTAAGGAGTATGGCGTTGCACGATTACTATTTAGGCTTACCTCAGTGGCAACATCCTGTTTGGGAGGGTGGCTGTTTGGCAGGGGGTGGAACTGCGCTTCAACGTTATGCTCGTCAATTCTCATCGGTAGAGGGCAATACGACCTTTTATGGTTTGCCTAAACCGGATACGGTGAAGCGTTGGCGGGATGAGACGCCTGATGACTTTCGATTCTGTTTTAAGTTCCACCAAGATCTTTCTCATCGCAGTGCTTTAGAGGTGGCTAATCCTAAAGTGGCCGAGCAGTTTGAAGTGTTGGAGCCGCTGGCTCATAAAATCGGGCTGCTCAACTTGCAGCTACCAAAAAGCTTTAACAGTGAGGGGATTGAGTATATCCATCGATTTCTGTTGGCTCTACCTAAAGCCTTCAACTACTCGGTTGAAGTTCGTCACCCTGAGTTCTTTGCGAAAGGGGATGAGGAGAGGGCGTTTAATCAGATGCTGCTGGAGACAGGCGTCAATCGTGTGATGTTCGACACCCGTCCCATTTTTGCAGTAACCGCCATGGACTCAGCTACCTTAGATGCTCAGCAGAAGAAGCCAAAGGTGCCGTTGCATGTCCTTGCAACTGGTCAGCATCCGCAGGTTCGTTTCATATCGACCATGCAGTGGCAGGAGTCTGATCGCTATTTAGATCAGTGGGTCACTAAGGTGTTGCAGTGGATCGATGAGGGGAGAGTGCCTTATCTCTTCTTTCATACGCCAGATTGTGCTGAAGCACCGGAACTGGCTGCGCGTTTTGTCGATAAGTTGAAAGAGGCAAAACCCTCTGTGCAGGGGGCAACGCCTGAGTTGCTCGCGTCGGAACAGAGCTCTCTATTTTAGAGAGTCCGTTCTCCTAGTGTAACGCGTGAGTTTGTGCCAGTGTGAAGGGGGCAATGGTCGCTTGAAAGGTCTCATTTTCGTCGGTGATCATGTCGTAGTGACCCTGCATGGCACCCACCTCAGTCGCTAAGACCGTGCCGCTGGTGTAGCTGTAGCTTTTGCCCGGTTCAATGGTGGGCTGTTCACCGACAACTCCTTCCCCTAATACCTCTTGTGTCTTCTCATTACCATCGGTAATCAGCCAGCGGCGGCTCAGTAGCTGGATAGGCATAGGGTTATGGTTGGTGATGGTGATGTGGTAAGAAAAGACGTAACGGTGTGTCTCTGGATCCGATTGGTCGGTCAGATAGTCGGTTGTCACATCGATCGCTACGTTTCGGCTCAGTTCATAATCTTGCATGTATAGACAGTCTCGTCGTGCAGTGCTTATTCAGCGCTGTTTCGTAAATCATAGATCGCGTCAGCGATGGCGACAAATTCAGCGAGAGAGAGGCGCTCAGGGCGTAATCCAGGATCAATACCCAAGGCTTCAAGTTGCTCGCCGGTAATCCAACCCTTCATATTGTTACGCAGAGTTTTACGTCGCTGACTGAAACCGGTTCTGACAACGTCAGCCAACAGCTCAGCACTTTTTGCTTGTATGGGTAGCGTTTTGTGCGGAATCAATCTAACAATGGCGGAATCGACCTTCGGTGCCGGATTAAAGGCGCCGGGTGGTACGATAAAGAGCTTCTCTACCTGACAGTAGTACTGCGCCATTATGCCAAGGCGGCCGTAGTGATTTTCCCCCGGCTGTGCAGCTAGACGTTCCACCACCTCTTTCTGCAGCATGAAGTGCATGTCGCTGATCAATCCTGAAAAACTCAAGAGATGGAAAATCAGCGGCGTTGAGATGTTGTAGGGCAGGTTGCCGATCACGCGAAGTGGGCGCTCATCTTGTTGCAGTGACGAGAAGTCAAACTTGAGAGCATCCGCCTCGTGAATCTTAAACTTATCTTCATACCTAAAAAACTTGGTACGCAGGACTGGGACGAGATCACGGTCTAACTCTACCGCTTCCAGCGCACCGGCGAGCTCTAGAATCTCTTCTGTAAGTGCACCTAAACCGGGACCAATCTCAACGAGGTGCTCTTCAGGTTTTGGATTAATCGCAGAGATGATACGACCAATAATAGTAGGGTCGTGCAGAAAGTTCTGACCGAAACGTTTGCGGGCCACGTGCCCAGGGTTTTTACTGCTCATATCAACCTATGATTGTTTACGGTTAGAAGCCATCTCGGCAGCATAACTAAGGGCGGTCTGCAAAGAGCCTGCATCGGCTCTGCCTGTGCCGGCAAGATCCAACGCGGTGCCGTGATCGACTGAGGTGCGCACAATAGGCAGACCCAAGGTGATGTTCACTGCTTGGCCAAACCCTTTGTACTTGAGAACCGGCAGCCCTTGGTCGTGGTACATCGCAAGCACCGCATCAGCGTCTTTTAGATGATGTTCGGTGAAGAGCGTATCGGCAGGGAGTGGGCCAATCAGGTTAACACCCTGTTCCCGGTAGCTATTCAATACCGGTTCGATCGTGTCGATCTCTTCACGTCCCATATGGCCGCCTTCGCCAGCATGGGGGTTTAAGCCTGCAACCAAGACGCTGGGTTTGTCACAACCAAAGTAGTGCTTCAGATCATCCAACAGAATATCGATGACCGAACGAAGTAGCGGTTGCGTTACCGCTTGAGGCACTTCAGATAATGGCAGGTGTGTCGTTGTAAGAGCAACTCGTAGCCCTTCGGTCGCCAACATCATAACAACCTGATCGACGTCACAACGCGATTGTAGAAACTCTGTATGGCCTGTGAAGGGGTAACCGGCATCATTGATAACACCCTTATGAACCGGTGCTGTGCAGATGGCATCAAACATGCCACCCAAAGCCCCGTCTACAGCTAAACGAAGGGTATTCAGAACATAGACGCTATTGAGCGGATCCAGTTGGCCTGGAATAACATCGGCATTCGATGGGGTGCCAATGTAAAAGAGCTCTCCAGGCTGACAGCCAACGGCAGGCTGGTCTGGATCAAACTCATGCAGTTTGATCGGCAAGCCTAAGAGTTTTGCGCGATCGACAATAATGTCAGGGTCACAGATGATGACCAGTTGGTGCTCAGAGCCTTGCTGGGCAATCTGAACACAAAGGTCTGGACCGATGCCGGCCGGCTCGCCCGGGGTCAGTGCAATTCGAAGAGCCACTACTTCACCTTAATGTCGACGTAGGCTTCTGAGCGAAGTTCACGTAACCAAGTGGAGAGTGCTTCATCGTACTTACGTTTACGGATTTCTGAGCGGGCTTGGTTTTCACGCATCTCAGTGGTGAAGTCCTGTTGGCGACGCTCTTGTACTTGTACAATGTGCCAGCCAAAGCGGGATTCGAAAGGCTCGCTCACCTCATTAATAGCCAGTTTGTCCATCTGCTGTTCAAACTCAACAACCATCTTGCCCGGTTGTATCCAGCCCAGTTCACCACCCAATGAGCCGCTGCCCGGGTCATCGCTGTAGCGGCGCGCCAACTCTTCAAATGGCTCGCCCTCTTTGTATCGTGAGTAGAGCTCTTCAGCGAAGGCTTGAGCCTGTGCTGATGTGCGAATCTCTGAAGGGGCTACCAAAATGTGGCGTGCTCGAGTTTCGGTTACCAGTGTGGCTTGATCGCCACGACGCTCGCGCAACTGCAGTAGGTTAAAGCCTGAAGGGGTTCTAACCACTTTAGAGACTTCGCCATTTGATAGACCCGACACAGCAGAGAATATTTGGGTCGGTAGCTCTTGTGCTTTACGCCAACCCAGGTCACCGCCATTAAGCGCATTGGGTGCGTCCGAGCTGCGTACTGCTAGATCCGCAAAATTAGCGCCTTGATCCAGTTCGGCTTTGAGTTGGTTGGCGCGATCTTGAGCAGATTTAATCTGCTCTGGCGACGCAGGTGAAGGAAGAGCGACTAGAATGTTGCTCAGTAGATATTCACTGCGGTCTTGGTTCTTCGCCAGATCTGAATTGAGATAGTTCTGAACCTCTTGGTCCGTTACGCTGACTCGACGGTTGACGTTGCTCTGCTGAACACGGCTGATGATCAGTTCACGGTGAATCTGATCACGCACCTGCTGATAGTCACGTCCTTCGTTGATTAACGCTTTACGGAAATCACTCAGGGATAGATTGTTCTGCTGAGCGATGCGGTTCATCGTACTGTTCAGCTCACTATCACTGACGCGAATGCCTTGGCGCTCAGCCAGTTGCAGTTGAATACTCTCAATGATCAGCTGCTCTTTAACCTGATTAGCCAAAACCTCAGCGGGTGGTAGCTGAGCTTTACGCGCCGTTAATTGAGCACGGATATCACGAATTCGCTGATCCACTTCAGAGCTCATGATGATGCTTTCGTTAACTACGACGGCAACACGGTCCAGTGCAACGGGCTCTGCAAGCAAGGAGCTGCTTGAGAGGGCAAAAATCGCCGATGCGATCAAATGTTTAAAAGTTGTCACGGTCATCCTCGTTATAACCCGTTAAATCCTCAAGGAACTGACGACCTTCGCTCTGGCCAAAGGCGCCCAGACCGCGAAGAATGAATTGAATGTAGAACTTGTTCTCACGTTCGAAATCGCTGCTGCCGTCGACAATGCTTCGCTGTCCGGTAAAGCGGACCTTCCAACAGCAGTTTTCGTACTCGATACCGGCAAGCGTCTCTAGGTTTTCAGACTCTTTGATATCTTGGGTGTATCGTGCAACGCCGCTCCACTCTGTCGTGATCGGCCAACGCGTGGCCAGATCGATCTGGTTGAAGGTGTTGTTGCCGTCACTGCTCTGCGTTTTACGTAGGTTTGCGTAGAGTAGTCGCTCATCATCTGGACGGTAGTAGGCACGATAGTTTTCGGTCAGTAGCGCAGCTGTTTCACGATCAATGCGCGAGTCATGGCTCAGCGTCAGCACTTCAGAGGGCTTCCAGCTGGCGTAGACAGCGTAATCCGATTGATCTGCTGTACCGGTTGAATCGCCTGGGCGAGCATCGTGATCACCAAAGTAGTGAGCCTGTGCAATGCCTGCCGAGATCAGCTCACGCCCCGTTAGACTGTAGACTTTGCTCTCTAGGCCTAGGGTTGCTTGATCGGTATGGCTAACTCGGTCATTACCGGAGTGGCCCAAATTATCGAACAGGTTGCCGTAGCTAAAGCCAAGGGGATTTTTGCCAGAGTCAAAGAATGAATTATCGCCATCTATTAGAGTATTTGTGTTGTCACCATCAACATGTATCAGTTTGATGCGTGGCTCTAGCGTCTGAGTGGCAATCTCGCCCTGACGTTCAAAGATCAGGCCTGAATCCAACGAGGCAAACAGGTTGGTGTGCGACGCACTGCTATTATCTGAGAAGTCATAGCTTGAGTGCCAAACGCCCGCTTCAGGTCGTAGGTAACCCCAAGTGGTCTCCGCGCTGTAACCGATTGACTGGCGGGCATGAAGACGACTGCCGTCGGTTGCGCTCTCATTGGTTGAATCAAACTGTGTGTACTGCACGGCGAGATTCAGCACTGTCTCATTCAGACTTTGGCTGGTACTGAAGTTGAGCTGAGGCATGCGCTTGTAGCTGGTTGAGTTATCTAGAATCTGATAATCATTAACCAGTGCCGATGCACTCCAGCCATTACCGCTATAGGCTACTTGAGCACGCTGAGAAAGTACATCAGCAGCCGGTACTGCCAGCGTTACCGGCGTTAGGTCGTCAAAGTAGTTGTCATCACTGACGCGAGTGAAGCTGACATCACTCGACCAGTTGGGTGCCGGAGTGCCGGTATGATTGAAGTCGATCAACCAACGTTCACTCCCCTGAAGATCATCATCGGGAAGCCAGCTGGTATTCAGCGTGTTCATGCTGAAGCTGTTGAGGTAGCGCGCCTCGTTTTCAAACAGTACGCCACGCTGTTCGATGATGCGCGTCGTTAGCGTGTCATCGATGTTAGGCGCAATGTTGAAGTAGTAGGGCAGAGCCAGATCGTAACCATCCTGCTCGCTGGTGCTGAGGGATGGATAGAGTAGACCCGTTCTGCGCGTGTCATTCAATGGCCAGTAGAAGTAGGGCAGGTAGAAGACCGGTACACCAGCAACTTCAAAGCGGGTATTCCACGCCTCTCCATAACCCTCTTGAGGATAGAGCTCCATCTGCGCTGCTCGAATACCCCAGTCGTTATTACCCGGTTCACAGTAGGTAATCAGCGTATCTTCAGCTTCAACTCGCTGATCACCAAAGCGGGTCATCGCCTCAGCATCACCGCGCATATGTTGATCATGCATGACGAAGCGCGCTTCATTGGCGATGGCGATCTTATTGTTCAGGTCAGCAGACATAGTGTCTGCAATCATCAACAGGTTGGGTTCACGGTAACGCACATCGCCACGCAGTAGGGCTTGTCGCGATTGCGCTTCAAACTCGGCGAGGTTGGACTTAATCTGGCGACCAGACTCTTCGATGATGACGTTGCCACGTAAAATGGATAAACCATCGAGATCGGCATCGGATTCGTCAGCGTTGATGACCGTGCTGCTCTCTTCGTTACCGGGAGCCAGATCGCCAACCCAGATGTCAGGCTCATCATAGCGACCTTTGCAGACCAGTCTTTCAGCATCCAGAGGTGCTAAACGAACCCAGTCTAAATTGATGTCACGTCGGTCATCACTAGGGTCACGAATGATGGCCCGAGCTGGAAGAGTGACTGCCTCAATCGGCTCATCTGTCGCTTCGCTCGTTGCAGTTGTTGCAACAGCTTTTGTGTCAGGCTCTGGTTTAGCGTCCGTTTTAACGGGTTCAGGTTTGGCGGCGATTGTCTGTTCTGGTTTCTGCTCTGGCTCGGCGGTCAGAGAATTTTTGGGCTCTTGCTCTTTTTTGGGCTCTGGCAGCGGTTTAGGCAGCGTTTTTGTGATCTGTGCTTCGATCGCATCTTCAGTTGCTGAGATGCGAGTTAACGGAACCGGCTCAGGTTTGTAATCGGCAGAAGCACCGCAGCTCCAACCTCGGTCAGTCTGCTGACAGTCCCAGGCGCCCGCTGCATTAGCGGCGTTTGAACCACCTGCAACAACCAAGCCTAAAATGATTTTTGTAATTGCGTTTTTTTCGAAGGGCATTGAATGCGATCCGCTGGCTACCGAGACGACGTTTAAGTAGCCTCAAAAGTCGAGTAATATTGGGCACTTATAATAAAGATTCCCGCTCTTCAGTACCAGAGGTTAACGTAAATGGGTTCGCGCCAAGCGCAATTAAAAAACTGGGCTAGACAGGTTTGGCCCTATGCCGATCGCGACCAGCTAGAGATTACCCCTGTCAGCGGTGATGCCAGTTTCCGTCGATACTTCCGTGCGTCGACACCTACAGCAGAGTTAATCGCTGTGGATGCCCCACCAGAGAAAGAGAATTCAGAGCCATTTGTGCGTATCGCTAAAGAGTGGTCTGAAAAAGGCATTCATGTGCCTGAAGTGGTGGCTGATGATCTTGCTTTAGGCTTTATGCTGCTGGAGGATTTTGCTGATCAGCAGCTCTTAGATCGCCTGAAATCCGAAGGTGATGCGCCCTATCTTCAGGCATTAGAGACGCTGTTGGGTATTCAGATGCTGCCGGCTGAGGGCTTGCCCAACTATGATGCCGCCGTGCTGACACGTGAGATGAATCTTTTCCCAGAGTGGTTCTTAGGTGAGATGCTTGGCATCACAGAGGGCTGGGATAGCCTTCTAGAGAAGACCTATCAGCAGTTGATCGAATCGGCGTTCAGTCAACCTCAAGTTTGTGTGCATCGCGACTATCACTCGCGCAATCTAATGCCGTTAGTCGATGGCGGACTGGGTGTGATCGATTTTCAGGATGCATTGATCGGTCCTGTCACCTATGACTTGGTGTCACTGTTACGTGATAGCTACATCGAGTGGCCAGAGTCAGTCGTCGCTGAGTGGGTAGAAAACTACCGCCTCATGCTGATGGATGTCGGTTTCTCTTTGCCAGACTCAGTAGGGTTTAAAAAGCTCTTCGATCTGATGGGCATGCAGCGTCAGCTCAAGGTGTTGGGTATCTTCTCCAGACTATACCTGCGTGATGGGAAATCGGGTTACCTTAAAGATATTCCATTGACCTTCGAATACCTCTACCGAGCCGCGTCGGCCCATTCGGAATTCTCCGATCTAAAAGAGGCGCTATCTGGGCTGATACCTGCCATGCGCCAACACCAACTGCTTGGTCAGCATATTGCTCCTGAGTGGCCGAAATTGTGAAAGCTATGATTTTAGCGGCGGGCTTGGGAACTCGAATGCGCCCGCTGACACTGACAACCCCCAAGCCTTTGATACCGGCTTTGGGAAAGCCTTTAATTGTCTATCAGATCGAAAATCTGGTGCGCGCGGGCATCACTGATATTGTGATTAATCACGCTTGGCTCGGTGAGCAGATTGAGCAAACACTGGGCAGTGGCGAGCAGTTTGGTTGCTCACTGCGTTATTCTGCCGAGCAGGAGCCTCTTGAGACGGCAGGTGGTATTCGTAAAGCACTGCCTATGCTCAAAACAGAGGGCTCAGATCAGCCGTTTCTTCTGGTCAATGGGGATGTCTACCTCTCCCAAGAGTACTCAGAACTGGATTTAACTCTGGATTCAGACGACCTGGCTAAACTCTGGTTGGTTGATAATCCAAGCTGGCACAGCGATGGCGACTTTGCCCTGTCTGATCAGCGAGTCTCACTTCATGGTGACGAAAAGCTGACTTTTGCGGGTGTGAGTCTGTTACGACCTTCACAGTTTGATGCGTTGGCGCTTAACGAAAAAGCGGCATTAGCGCCGCTTTTACGCAGAATGATAGAGCAGTCTAAAGTGGCCGGTGCTAAGCTACGCGGATATTGGAATGATGTGGGTACGGTGGATCGCCTTGCCGATGTTGAAACCTTTTTGAAAGAGGCGGGTTGATGAATCCTCAAGCCATAGGCGAACAAATTTTTCGATACCGTACTGGTGTAGTGTTAGGTGCACTGGTAGGCCTGTTTACCGGTGGTATCTGGGGTCTGATTTTTGGTGGTTTTTTAGGCTTTCAGTTAGAGCGTGGCATTCGTTCAGCTAAGCAGATGGCACCACAGTTAATATTCTTTCGAGCGACCTTTGCCGTCATGGGGCGTATCGCAAAAGCGGATGGGCGGGTGACCGAAGATGAGATCGCATACGCCCGCTCCGTGATGGATCGAATGCAGCTCGATGAGTCGAAGCGTAGAGAGGCGATAGAGTACTTTACCGAGGGTAAGTCCCCAGACTTTGATCTGGATCCACTGTTGCGCCCACTTGCTGCAGTCTTTAGACATCGTAATGACCTGCGCATGATCTTTTTTGAATTGCAGATGGCAGCGGCTTTTGCCGATGGTGAAATCAGCGATGCCGAGCGTTTGGTGATTGTCGATATCTGTCAGCGACTGGGTCTTAAACGCGATGCCATTGATGCTCTGATTCGTCGAATGCAGGCGCAAAGCAGCTTTCATCAGCACTGGCAGGGCGGTGCACCGACTCAGCAGCGTATCGATGAGGCCTATGGTGTACTCGGTGTCGATGCCAGTGCCACTGATGCACAGGTAAAAAGGGCTTGGCGTAAGCTGATGAGTCAGCACCACCCTGATAAGCTGGTCTCAAAAGGTTTGCCAGAAGAGATGATGCAGCTGGCTAAAGAGAAGGCACAAGAGATCCAGGCGGCCTATGACCTGATTCGAGAGGTCAGCAAAGCCAGTTAACGGCCCATTAAAAGAGTCTTCAGTTTTTCTTTCTGTTGTCTCTTTTAGCACTGACTTAAAATGAACCCAATTAAACAGCTAGGTTAGACCCATGAAAGATTTTTTGATTGCCCCTTCGATATTGTCAGCGGATTTTGCTCGTTTAGGTGAAGAGGTTGAAAACGTATTGGAAGCAGGCGCCGATATTGTCCACTTCGATGTGATGGATAATCACTACGTTCCTAACCTAACCATCGGCCCAATGGTCTGTAAGGCACTGGTTAACCATGGCATTAAAGCGCCAATTGATGTGCATCTGATGGTTAAACCTGTCGATCGTCTTATCGGTGACTTCATTGATGCTGGCGCCAGCTACATCACCTTCCACCCTGAAGCGTCTGAGCATATCGATCGCTCACTGCAGATGGTGCGTGACGGGGGTTGTAAGTCAGGTCTGGTGTTCAACCCAGCAACGCCGCTGCACTACCTTGATCATGTGATGGATAAAGTCGACATGATTCTTCTAATGTCGGTGAACCCGGGTTTTGGTGGTCAGAAGTTCATTCCAGGAACGCTGGATAAATTGCGCGAAGCACGTCGTCGTATTGATGAGTCTGGTTTGGATATCCGACTGGAGATAGACGGTGGTGTAACGACCAGTAATATTGCAGAGATCGCTAAAGCGGGTGCCGATACGTTCGTTGCAGGCTCTGCGATCTTCAATACCGATGACTACAAAGCAACCATCGACACAATGCGAGCGGAGCTAGCTACCACGCGATGAGACTCTTTGCCGATCAAGCACCCAAACTCATCATGTTGGATCTGGATGGTACTCTAGTCGACTCCGTTCCAGATCTAACGGTCGCGGTCGATCAGATGTTAAAAGCCGTTGGCAAACCCGAGGCGGGTGATGCCAAAATTCGAACCTGGGTCGGTAATGGTGCGCATGCGCTGGTCGCTAGGGCGCTATCGGATGCCATGGACTATCCCGCTGATCTTCAAAATACGCAGGAGTATCAGCAGGCTTATCAGTTGTTTCTTCACTACTACGAAGCCTCTAATGGCGTGACGGCTAGTACCTATCCTGGGGTTAAAGAGGCGCTGGCGCGCTGGAGCCAAAAAGGCATCAAGCTGGCGGTTGTTACTAATAAGCCTATGCAGTTCACAACACCATTAATTGAAGGGGTGGGTATTGCTCATCTGTTTGATTTTGTTAGCGGTGGCGACTCGCTACCTAAACGTAAGCCCGAACCTGATCAGTTACTAGACATCATGGCTAAGGCGGGTGTGAGTCCTGACGAATCCCTCATGGTAGGTGACTCTTCGAATGACATTAATGCCGCTCATGCTGCCGGCGTAGCCGCTCTGGCAGTGCCTTACGGATACAATCATGGGCTCCCTATTGAAGAGTGCAACCCAGATCAAGTAGTCGAGTCACTGGACTCTTTTCACCACTAATTGGCTATTAACTTTCAAGGATTGATGGTTAGCGCTTTATGGATAAGCTCTCCTTTTCGCTGTTCATTATTTTTGCTGGTCTGGGCAGTGGCTACCTGCTGCGCAGAGTCGTTGAAGCGTCTTTTATTAGGCTCCCTTTTGCGTTAACAACACTCAGTCGTGTGACGCGTGATTTAGGTATCATGGTGATGATACCCATCGCCTTTCTATTAGCGATCTGGGTGCTCGAGTTTACCGATACGACTCTGCTGGCACTGCCTTTGATCTGCCTATTTGCTTTGATAGTCGGCGGTCTGTTGGGGTATGGCTTAGGGCTATTGAATAAACAGGATCGTCCCGGTCGCGCTGTGATGGGTCTAACCACCAGCTTTACCAACATTGGTGCCATGGGCTCCTTGGTGGTCTACCTCTTTTTGGGTGAAGCAGGTTTTGCATTGGTTACCCTCTATCGCCTGTTCGAAGAGATCTTCTATTTTCTGGTGGGGTATCCGGTCGCGCAGTGGGTTTCAGGTAAAGGGAGTGAGGGGCTGACTCGTTTTCAGCGACTCATTAAGGTGATTAAGCAGCCATTTCTTATCGCCATTTTAACGGCGTTTAGCCTTGGGTTTCTGTTTAACCTCAGCGGAATAGACCGCCCTCTATTTCTAGACAGTGCGAATGATTGGGTCATTCCGATCGGGACCTTCAGTATGCTGGTGTCGGTCGGCTTGGGATTGAAAGTGACCAGTATCGCGCGCTACGCCAAATATTCACTGCAAGTGGCCATTACCCGCGTCACTCTGGTACCGCTGTTGACCCTCTCTATGGCCTGGTTGGTTGGATTGGGCGAATACGCCGGTGGCTTGGCGCTCGGCGTCGTGTTGATATTGAGCTCCATGCCCCCTGCGGTCAACTCAGTGGTGGCCAGCGCCTATTACGATTTGGATGTTGATCTGGCTAACTCAAATTGGATTGTCTCGACGCTTTCGATGGCGTTGGTGGTTCCTTGGCTCTACTTCGCTCTGCATTTAATGCAATTGGTCTAGGATCGCCTAAAGGCTAAGGATTTTCTTCTAAAGAGGTTGCGAACGCGATTGGGATTGGGCATCGTACAGCATCACCAAAAGATAACAGTGATTGTTATAACAGTTGCGCGTGCGCTGCGAGCACGAAGAAAGGAAATACCATGGATATTAAAGAGGCATTAGCCTTAGTTGTTGCGGGGCATCACCTATCGCGTGATGAGATGACCGCGGCTATGCGCCAGATCATGACAGGTGAGGCGACCGACGCACAGATTGGTGCTTTTCTAACAGCGCTTCGCATTAAAGGCGAAACGGTAGAAGAGATTACCGCAGCAGCCGATGTTATGCGCTCTCTAGCAGTGCCGGTGAGCGTCACAGACCCTCAAGCGGTGGATATTGTCGGTACAGGCGGTGATGGTTCAAACCTGTTTAATGTCTCTTCTGCGACCTCGTTTGTTGTCGCAGCTGCGGGCGGTACTGTAGCAAAGCATGGTAATCGTTCGGTCTCTTCAAAATCAGGTGCTGCAGATCTTCTTGAGGCGGCGGGGATTCACTTGGCGCTGAACCCAGAGCAGGTGGCTCGCTGTATTGATGAGGTGGGAGTCGGCTTTATGTTTGCGCCTCAGCATCACAGTGCGATGAAGCATGCCATCGGTCCTCGTCGTGAGTTGGCGATGCGCACGCTGTTTAATGTTTTGGGTCCTCTGACCAACCCAGCGGGTGCCAAGCACTACCTCATGGGTGTGTTTGATGAGTCTCTATGTCGTCCTATGGCTGAGGCTTTGCGCAGCTTGGGTGCCGTGCACGCTTTGGTCGTTCACTCTAATGATGGTCTGGATGAGATCTCGCTTGCGACCACAACGCAGGTGGCAGAGCTGAAAAACGGTGAAGTGACTGAGTATGAAATTACCGCTGAAAGCGCCGGTTTGGAGGCGCAAACCTTAGAAGGTTTGCAGGTGGCTGATGCGAACGAAAGTCTTGCTCTGATTCGAGCAGCGATGAGTGGTGCCAACCCTAAAGCAGCCGATATGGTAGCGCTGAATGCGGGTGCTGCACTCTACGCGGCAGACAAGGTTGAATCACTTAAAGCGGGTGTCCAGTTGGCGGTCGAGACGATCGCATCCGGTGCGGCGTTAGCGAAAATGGAAGAGCTGGCTCGTTTCAGTCAGGCGTTTAAGGAAGCCTAATGTCAAATATCCCAACGGTACTAACCCGAATTATTGATCGTAAATTTGAAGAGATAGCCGAGCGTTCAGAGCAGGTCTCTATCACTGATCTGAAAGCTCAAATTGAAGCGAACCGAGGCGGTGCCACTGATCCGCGCGGTTTCGTGAAATCGATGCGAAATGCATTGGCAGAAGGTCGCTCGGCCGTCATTGCTGAGATTAAAAAAGCGAGCCCCAGTAAAGGGGTGCTACGTGAACAGTTCCACCCAGCTGATATCGCGCAATCTTATGCCGTCGGCGGTGCAAGTTGTCTGTCGGTATTGACCGATGTTGATTTCTTTCAGGGGGCTACTGAGTACCTACAGCAGGCTCGTGCAGCCTGTTCGCTACCGGTCATTCGCAAAGACTTTATTGTCGATGAGTACCAGGTCTATGAAGCGCGTGCCATGGGTGCGGATTGTATACTGCTGATCGTCTCGGCGCTGGATGATGCCAAAATGAAAGAGCTCAACGACCTAGCTATATCGCTGGGTATGGATGTGCTAATCGAAGTGCACGATCGTGACGAGCTGCTCCGTTCTCTGCCGCTGGGCAACACCCTAGTGGGTATTAATAACCGTAACTTGCACACCTTTGACGTTAGCTTAGATGCCACCATACAGCTGTTGGCGGACATTCCTGATGATCGTATTGTAGTCACCGAGAGTGGTATTTTAGGGCCCGACGATGTGGCGCTAATGCGTCAGCATCAGGTTAACTCCTTCTTGGTGGGTGAGGCATTTATGCGTGCCGACGTGCCGGGTGAACGTCTGGCTGAGCTGTTTAAATAAAAGGATTTTATTATGCATGTTGAAGTGAGCTGGGAAGGGGAAGAGCGTTTTAAAGCGATTACCGACTCTAAGTTTGAAGCACATATTGATCGTGATTTAGAGACTGGGCCGCGTCCAATGGAATACATCCTGGTTGGCTTAGGTGGCTGTGCCAGTGTTGATGTCATGAGCATTCTGAAAAAAGCGCGCCAAGATGTGGTGAGCTGTGTTGCCTCCATTGATGCTGAGCGAGCAGACGCTGTGCCTGCTGTCTTCACTAAGATCCATCTGACCTTTAAGGTCACTGGCCACAATCTTAAACCGGCCGCGGTTGAGCGCGCGGCTCGTTTATCGGCAGAGCAGTACTGTTCAGTCTCTAAGATGTTGGAAGGCGGTGGAGTCGAGATTACTCACAGCGTGGAGATCAACGACGTATAATCCCGCACTGGACTTGCAAAAGGGCGCGCAGATCAGTATGATCACGCGTCCTTTTTTATATCAACCTCCTTGCTTTTGGAAAGATCGGCTGTAAAGGGGCCGGTCACTGACGATCCAAAGGCTAATAAACCGTAAGGAGCTACAATGCGTCACTACGAAGTACTGTTCATGGTTCACCCGAACCAGAGCGAGCAAGTGCCTGCAATGATCGAGCGTTACACGACTCTGATCGAAGGCGATAACGGCAAGATCCACCGTCTAGAAGACTGGGGTCGTCGTCAATTGGCTTACTCAATTAACAATGTACACAAAGCACACTACGTTCTTATGAATATCGAAGCTACTCAAGCTGTAATGGACGAGCTAGAAAACTTGTTCCGCTACAACGATGCTGTGCTACGTAACATGGTTATTCGCACTAAAGAAGCGATCACAGAGCCATCTCCAATCAAAGCTGCTGAAGCACGTGAAGAGCGTAAGCCTCGTCGCGAAGAGCGTCCAGCGCCAGCTAAAACTGAAGAAACTGCTCCAGCAGCAGCTTCTGAAGAATAATTTAAGTAGGAGATATTCAGATGGCACGTTTTTTCCGTCGTCGTAAGTTCTGTCGTTTCACTGCAGAAGGCGTTACTGAGATCGATTACAAAGATCTAGACGTCCTGAAAGGTTACATCACTGAAACTGGCAAGATCGTACCTAGCCGTATCACTGGTACTAAAGCTAAGTACCAGCGTCAGCTAGCTACTGCTATCAAGCGCGCTCGCTACGTAGCACTTCTTCCATACACTGACGGTCACGACCGTTAATAGTGATTGATAGCTCTATAGCTATCTTTGGGTGATTGTTTAATTTTTTACTGCAGGTATACCTGCAGCCTAAATGAGGTTTGAGAGATGGAAGTTATCCTCCTCGAGAAGATCGGTAAACTAGGTGCACTAGGCGATAAAGTTAACGTTAAAGCTGGCTTTGGTCGTAACTACCTGATCCCACAAGGTAAAGCAGTTTCTGCAACTGCTGCCAACGTTGCACGCTTCGAAGAGCGTCGTGCTGAACTAGAAGCGGCTGCTGCTGAAGCACTTGCTGCTGCGACTGCACGCGGTGAAGCTCTAGAAGGCAAAGAAGTAACTATCACAGCTACTGCTGGTGATGAAGGTAAACTGTTCGGCTCTATCGGCGCACGTGACATCGCAGAAGCGATCACTGCGGCTGGTGCTGAAGTAGAGAAGAGCGAAGTTCGTCTTCCAAACGGTGTTCTACGTAACATTGGCGAATACGAAATCGTTGTTCAACTACACGCAGAAGTATCTGCTACAGTGAACCTTAAGATCGCTGCTGAGTAATCAGACGCTTTCTTAAAAAAAAACCGCGCTTCGGCGCGGTTTTTTTATGCCTAAACAGGTATAGTTACTTGCTCTAATCATTTTATTTCTGCAGTAATTAGACCATGCTCGATTTCCAAGACGACGATCTCACACAGGCCAAAGTACCCCCTCACTCGATAGAGGCGGAACAGTCGGTGCTGGGTGGCTTGATGTTGGACAACAACGCATGGGACGTTGTGTCGGAAGTCTGTCTGGAACAGCACTTCTACACCGGTGGGCATCGCATGATGTTCCGCACCATGCAGAAGTTGATCGATCAAGGTCGTCCAATCGATGTGGTGACGCTTTCTGAAGAGCTGGACCGTACCGGCGAGCTGGAACGTGCTGGCGGGCTAGAGTATCTAGTTGATCTTGCGCGCAACACGCCAAGTACATCCAACATTCGAGCCTACTCAGAGATCGTTCGCGATCGTGCCTTGCTGCGTCAGATGATTTCGGTCTCAACAGAGATCTCAGACTCCTCCTTCTTCCCTGATGGTCGTTCGGCCGATGAGGTGTTGAATGAGGCGGAATCTAAGATCTTTCAGATTGCAGAGAACCGTCCCAACCAGAGTGGCCCTCAATCGGTTAACCCACTGCTTAAAGCGGCCGTTGAACGTATTGATGAGCTGTTCAGTAATGGCGATGCACTGACCGGTCTAACCACTGGCTTTGACGACCTGAACGAACGCACCGGTGGTCTCCAGCCGTCAGATCTGATCATCGTCGCCGCAAGGCCCTCGATGGGTAAATGCATTGTTTCAGGTTCACGATTAGTCGATCCTAAAACGGGTTCACGATTAACGATCGATGAGATGGTTGCCGAACAATATGGTTCAGTTACTGCAGTTAATGATCAGTTTAAGTTAGTGGAAGCCCGTGCTTCACAGTTTGTGGATGACGGCGTTAAACCTGTATTTGAAGTCAAAACCGCACTCGGTCGATCGATTAAAACAACGTTAACTCACCCATTTTTAACGGGTAAAGGGTGGAAGAAACTAGCCGATATTTCCACTGGTGAAAAAATTGGTGTGCCAAGGGTGCTGCCAATTTTTGGCTCGACACCCTTGCCAGAGTATCAAGTTAAAGCACTGGCTTATTTCTTAAGCGATGGCGGTACCACGCAAACTAACCCCATCTTTACTAATGTAAATAAAACCATTGTTGCTGACTTTAAACAGGCCGTTGAACAGTTTAATTCGGTTAAGGTGACTCGTACGAGTTACGATCATCGTGCGCCAAGCTACCGTGTTTCTGGGCGCTCTGAAAATACCAATCTAATGAGAGTTAGATTTGCAGCATATTTAGAAAACGCGATGCAAAGGTTTGGACTCTCAGGTAAGTCGTTAGCCAATAGATTATCACTCCAGCCGTCGACAATTAGTGCCTGGCGTAATGCCGTTTCTGTGCCAAATCCATTAGGTTACCAGTCCCTTTGTGATTTTTTTGGAAGCGAATTTCAACAGGAGACTCATGAGGTTTATGAGTCTAGTTCAACGTTAATTAACCCGGTGACAGTGTTCTTGAAAGAGCAGGGTGTTTGGGGTTGTTTAGCGCATGAAAAGGTTATTCCAGAAGCAGTTTTTAGCTTGCCAAAAAGTCATTTGAAGCTCTTCCTAAATCGTATTTTTGCATGTGATGGTGGAGTCTCATTCAGTTCAACTGGGCAGATTCGGATTAGTTACAGCAGTGCCAGTGAATCCCTAGCGAGTGATATCCAACATTTGCTTTTGCGTTTTGGAATAGTTGCCAAGCTAAGAACTAAGACGCACCACAAGCGTGACCAGTTCGAAGTTGAGCTGATTTCGCGCGAATCGATAGAAACCTTTATCACTCAGATAGGAATGATTGGTAAAGAGGATCGTCTTGCAAAAGCCAAAGCTGAGTTGTCATTAAAAAGATCTCACACAAACCGAGATGCACTGCCGGATTCAGTCAACGACTATATCCTTGAACTGAAAGGCGAGCAGAGCTGGCCAGATCTATTTGCACAGAAAGGGTTAGAGTGTCCGAATGGATTTAATCCACATTTACAGGGTGTAAGTAAGCGTTCGTTAAGTCGCCAAAAAGCTCGTTTTTATGCAGAGCTCTTTGATGATAGCTATCTGATGAGTCTCTCTAGTTCTGATCTATATTGGGATGAGATAGTTTCGATCGATTATGTTGGAAATGATCAGGTTTATGATTTAACCGTCCCTGAACTACACAACTTTGTCGCTGAAGATATTTGTGTCCATAACACCACCTTCGCTATGAACCTGGTGGAAAACGCCTTGATGGGGGATGACAAGCCGGTTCTAGTCTTCAGCCTCGAGATGCCTGCCGCTCAGTTGATGACGCGTATGTTGTCATCGCTTGGTCGTATCAACCAGACGCGTGTACGTAACGGTCAGTTGGAAGATGATGATTGGCCAAAGCTGACTGCGGCCGTCAACATGCTGAAGAACAAACCCTTGTATATTGATGATCAGCCGGGTATCAGCCCCAACGAGATGCGAACCCGTGCCCGTCGTATTGTGCGTGAGCATGGTGAAATCGGCATGATTATGGTCGACTACCTGCAGTTGATGCAGATTAAGACCGGTAAGAGTGAAGGGCGAACTGCCGAGATCTCTGAGATCTCTCGCTCGTTGAAGGCGCTAGCGAAAGAGATGAACTGTCCAGTGGTGGCACTGTCGCAGCTTAACCGTTCCCTAGAGCAGCGCCCAAATAAACGCCCAGTGAACTCCGACCTTCGTGAATCGGGCGCGATCGAGCAGGATGCCGACGTCATCATGTTCATCTACCGTGATGAGGTTTACAACGAAGATTCACCCGAGAAAGGCGTTGCAGAGATCATCATTGGTAAGCAGCGTAATGGCCCGATCGGTACCACTCGATTGGCCTTTATCGGTAAGTACACCCGTTTCGAGAACCTGGCACACAGCTACGAATACCCACCGGATGAGTAAACAGCAGGAAAGTGACTGGCTTTAGCCTGTCATCTGCTGTTGCAGCCTTTTCTAGAGATTCACTGTTTGTAGTGAGCGGATGACAGGCTGAAGCCAGTCACCAAGACCTTGGGAGCTCGCTGACACCGTCAATAAAACTCGGTCAGATGAAACGGCTCAGATGCTTTTAACGGCTTACACCACTCTACCAGTTTCGCTCTTTCGGTCGCGTTCATTTCTGGAAAGCGAAACTCTAAGTATTCAAGCGCACACAGTAATAGTATCTGGCCCATTCCAGGCGTGGCTCCAACGACTCTTGGCGGGTGTTCAGCGAGCTCATCTAACAGGCGTTCAATGGCTCGTAAGCGACGAGTAGGTAGTACGCTGTTACGGTTCTCGTCAGTCGCCAGTGATTTGTTAAAGAGCATCATCCAGACGGTTGCATCGAGTAAACCGATGGCTCTGCCTGCCAGCGACATCTCTTGAATGGCTTGAGCATTGGGAAAAAGCGGAGGGTTGGGTGCGCGGCGCTCCAAGTACTGCATGATCAGCAGGGTTTCGGTCAGGGTAGTGCCATCATCCAGAATCAGCGTGGGGACTTTGACACTGGGGTTGGCCTGAACCAGTTCAGGAGTGTTTGATGCGGGATCAACCCAAACCATGCTGCACTCTGAGTCTAGCCCTTTAAGCATGATCGCGATGCGCACCGCCCGTGCATAGGGCGAGGTATGTGAGAGCATTAACTGCATGACTAAGCCTCTTTTAACAAGTTAGCTCGAAACGCCTCTGGTAATCCCACCACTTTGCGTGCGTCATAATCAAAGAAGACGATGCCAGTTTTTACGTGGGCTATCTCAACGGCTGTGGCTCTGTTGGTCATCAGGTAGAAGATGTCGCAGCCATACTTGTTGAAGTCCCCGACCGTGATGTCGATCTGGATTTGGTCACCATGGAAGCCTTCCGCTTTGTAGACAATGGCGCTGTCGGTCATGATGATGCCTAACCCCTCCACGTCCAACTCTGTATATCCGTACTGTCGCAAAAAACGGGTACGTGACTCGTGTACAAAACTCAGCACACTGTCGTTACTTAGGTGGTTTGCGTAGTTGATATCGCTGATACGAACATCCATTACCGTCGAAAATAGGTAGTTATCGGGCATATCAATTTTAATACGTGCCATGGGCTGTAAATCCTTCTTGTAACACTAATCCCTATATGAGAACTTAGCCTGTTATCGCACACAGCACTAGTGCTTTTAAGGAAATCTTATGTCTTCTGCCTCAACCAATGTAAAACTCTACCCCGTTGCGCAAGCACTAGGGGCTTCGACCCCGCCGATCATCATCTCGTTGGGCGGCCTGGTCAGTCTCTCTCTTAATGCACCGCAAGATCTGATCACCATGCCGGTGTTTCTGTTCAATTTAGGTGTTGCACTCAGTACTTTGCCAGCGGCCTTTATGGTGCGACAGTTCGGTCGAAAAGCCGCTTATCTGTTTGCCGCCATGGTCTGCGTATTGGCGGGCATTGTCGCGGGGACGTCGATCATCAACCAGTCGTTTATCTGGTTCTGTAGTGGCACCTTCTTGGCGGGTTTCTACGCGGCGCATGTTCAGAGCTACCGGTTTGCCATTACCGAAGGGGTGGCGAGTGAAGAACAAGGTAAGGCGATATCACGCGTTATGATTGGTGGTCTAGCGGCTGCGATTATTGGTCCACAGGTCGTTGTCTGGACCGAAGGCGCACTAGAGGCGCAATATGCCGGTAGCTTCCTGTCCATGTCCGTGTTGGGTTTGCTGGCCATTGTGCTGCTGACTCAGCTGAAACCGGTAGAGTCTACCTCTAAAGTGAAGTCGGGTGGCTCAAAGCTGGAAGCGCTGGCTCTGCTTAAGCGCCCAGCCTATCTGACAGCGGTTGCTGCCGGTGTGGTCTCCTACGGCCTAATGGCCTTTATTATGACGGCCGCACCGATCGCCATGGTCTCGCACGGTCACGAGGTGCATCAAGCGGCGCTGGGAATTCAGTGGCACGTGTTGGCAATGTTTGCGCCGAGCTTCTTTACCGGGAAATTAATGGCTAAGTATGGCAAAGCGCGTATCACAGCCATAGGACTTCTACTCATTGCACTCTCTGGATTGATCGCGCTGTTTGGCTTGGAATTGACCCACTTCTGGGGATCGCTGATTCTGTTGGGTATCGGTTGGAACTTTGGCTTCATTGGTGCGACGGCGTTGGTGGCGCAGAGCGTTCCGGAAGAGGATAAGAGCGTTGCCCAAGGTTTAAACGACTTTTTGATTTTCTCAATTGTCGCGGTCGGCTCGTTTATGTCCGGTTTGCTGCTCAACTCGACCAGTTGGCAGGTACTTAATCTGGTGATCTTCCCGATTGTTGCGTTGGTACTTGGTTTGATGCTGTTTAATCAAAAGCGTTCTAGTTGAGGATAAGTTGGCCTGAAAATTGCTTAACTTTATTTAGGGCTTTATTGAGCTGTTTTAGCCCCATCTGTTTCGAATGAGCGGTGTTATTTTGCAAATTCTCTCTATGTATTTGCAATTTGCAACGCAAAATAGTTAAAAGTTGGTTGATATATGAACAGTGCTTCAAAAACGATTTATGACAAGTTAGCGATTAAAGTCGCCTTTTTTATGGTGTTGCTATCGCTGCCAGCACTTGTGCTGAGCCTGTGGGGCGCTATCGCTATTGATGGTTCGTTCGGGCCAGTGATGGCCCAGGGTGTCTTGTTCATCTGTTTGATCATAGCGTCGCTGCGTTCTATTCCGCTGCGTTATCAGCACCGACTAATGATTTCGATCCTGGTTATCTTTATAGCGGGTGCAGTGGCAACGCTTCGTTATTCAAACCCAACGGTAGGTTATACCTACAGCCTGATCATCACACTGTTGATGTGTCTGTTGCTTCCTCGTTTTGCGGTCTTTGCTCTCTTAGCCGTAATGAATGCCTCAGTAGGCGCTGCTGCCGTTTTTATCTTTGATCTATCAGTGGTTCGAGTGCTGCTTCAGTTCGTCACCTTTACCGGGTTGACGATCATTGGGCTTGAGGTGTTGTTTCAACTGTTAAGTCAACATATGAACTCTAATAAATGGTTTGAAGAGGAAAGTGCTCGACAAAAGGCGGTTTCATCTGAGGCTAACATCGCTTTTTTTGAATACGGTCTGGAAACTGGAATTTTAAAAGGGGATGCCGTCAATTCATCTCGATTCGGTCTGTCGGAGTCTGATACCCCGATAGTGTTTAGCGACTATACGCACTGCTTTCCAGAGGAGAGTCTGGCAGCTATTAGTGAAGTGTTTGATAAACTAATCAAAGGTCCGGTAGGCACTCATAAGAATTTTGTTCACGATATGCGTATCCAGCCAAGTGGAGTGTTGTGTAATTTTAAAGTGGTCGGTCAGTCCATAGAACGTGAGGGTGAAAAGCTATTTATCGGTGTTTCAATTGATATCACTGAAGAGGTTCAGTTCGCCAAAGAGGCCGAAGACTTAACCGACCAAATCAATCTTATTTCAAATGCTGGTGGAGTTGGTTTGATTGAGTTCTTCCCTGGGACTCGAACCTTTAAATGTAATTCTGAAGTCGCTAAGCGATTGGGTATTGATGACTCAGATGAGGAGCGTTCAATAGAGCTCTTTTACGCTCATCAGACGGAAGATATTAGACAAGCTTTTATCAAATCCAGAGAGGATTTGGCTCATTCTAACAAGGGTGAACTGCAATCTTTTGTGCACCCGTTTTACTTGGCTAATGGCGATCTGCATTACTACCGTGTGACTCGAATCAGGCGAGAGCTCAATGGTCGAGTTTCATTCCTTGGCTTATCTTTGGATATAACTGATGAGACTAATGCACAGAGATCGGCGCAACAGAAAAACCAGTTGTTGGATCTTATGGCTGAAAGTGGGAATTTCGGTTTCTTTGAGGTTGATCTAGAGTCTGGAACAATGACGGGTAACAAAGTTTTAATGGCGCGCGAAGGGCTGTCTGAAGCTGATACGGTTGGGATGGATCAGGTTCTGTCTAAAATACCTGAAGAAGAGCGAGCAGGGTTTAATGCAAATGTTCAGCATGCTATCGAGGCTGGTATCGGGGCGGTGACGTCGTTTACTCACACTTATCAACCGGTAAACTCCGATCCTATTATTGTGAAAGTAACGGCAACAACCCTATTAAAAGACGATAAGTTATTTGCCTTTGGTACATCAATCGATGTTACCGAAGAGCACAAGGCTAAGGAAAAAGCGGTATCAGCTTCACAAAAATTACTTGCCGAACAAGAGCGGCAAAAGCAGATGTACGCCGTAATCGGCCATGAATTGCGCACCCCAGCGGCCAGTCTGCAGATGATGCTGGATGATCTTGAAGAGGGAGAGACGCTGGATAATGCGCTTGTCGGAAGCAATATTGAGCATCTGTTGGGTGTAATCGATACTTTGCGTGCAGTGGCTCAGCCGGAACGTATGGCGCAAGCCGCATTTAAAGATGTTGTGATAGATGAAATTCTCACGGCTCAGGTTGCAAACCTGTCGGGTCTTGCAGAGCGATCGGGTGTCGAACTTACCGCGAACTTAACGAGTTTAACCAGTGACACAGTTCATATTCAGTCTTCGTTACTCAGACAGGTCACCGCGAACCTCATTAAAAACGCCATCATTCACTCGGGTGGGGATAAGGTTCACCTCCATGCCAGTAGCGAATTAAAAGGGGATCACACCAAGGCGTTGACGATTCGAATCTCAGATAACGGTAAGGGTATTTCTGACTCTAAAATAGATACTCTGTTTGAGGCATATCAACGCGGTGACACTAACGCAGAGGGAACTGGCTTGGGTCTGTTTGTCTGCAAAGAGATAGTGGCTTTGATGGGCGGGGATCTTCATTATGAAACCTCTGAACAGGGCGGCGCTGAATTTGTGATCGAGTTAGTGGTCAATCTATCCAAACAGACTAGTGAAACTCCAGTGCCGATCGATAATCCACTGGAGGGTAAGCGAGTCTTGATGGCAGAGGATAATAACGTCATCCAGATGCTAACCGCCAAGATGTTGAAAAAGCAGGGCGCTAGTGTGGTTGTTAACAGCGATGGCCAACAGGCCCTAGACGCCTATGCCGAGGGTGCTTTTGATCTGGTGTTGTCTGATATCTTTATGCCGGAACTGGATGGCTACGGTCTAGTGAAAGGGCTGCGTGAGAGAGGCTATACTGGCCCCATTGTCGGTCTGACGGCAGCCACCATCGGCGCAGAGACCGATCTTATGTTAGAGGCCGGCGCTGATATCGTGATCTCTAAACCGATCGAACTGGCTAAACTCCAAGCCTTCTTGATTGAGTATGACAAATAAGCAGTGCAGTAAGTGAGTTCAGACAATAAAAAACGGGCCCTAGAGGCCCGTTTTTGTCAGTTTGAAAGGTTATTTCAAACCGAGAATGCGTGCAGCGTTCTCTTTCATGATCAGAGGTTTTACCTCCTCTTTAACGTCGAGTTTTTCGAAGTCAGCAATCCAGCGATCAGGTGTGATGACAGGCCAGTCAGAACCAAACAGCATCTTCTTCTTAAGCATACTGTTCATGTACTGCAGCAGGATTGGTGAGAAGTACTTCGGAGACCAACCAGATAGATCCATGTAGACGTTTGGCTTGTGTGTCAGTACTGACAGCTGCTCTTCCTGCCATGGGAAGGCTGGGTGTGCCATAACGATGGTCATGTCTGGGAAGTCCGCAGCGACGTCATCTAGGTAGATTGGCTGAGAGTACTTAAGACGCATGTTCATGCCGCCTGGAGCACCCGCACCTACACCGGTTTGACCAGTGTGGAATAGGGCGATAGCACCCTCTTCAGCGATCGCTTCGTATAGAACGTACGCCGAGCGATCGTTCGGGTAGAAGCCCTGCATGGTTGGGTGGAATTTGAAGCCTTTCACACCAAACTCACGAACAAGACGACGCGCTTCGCGAGCACCTAAGCGGCCTTTAGCAGGGTCGATTGATGCGAACGGGATAAGGATGTCATCGTTCTCAGCACAGATGCGCGCTACTTCTTCGTTTTCGTAACGCTTGAAGCCGGTGTTGCGTTCTGCGTCTACTGGGAAGATAACCGATGCGATCTTGCGCTCACGGAAGTAAGCCGCAGTCTCATCGGGTGATGGCATCATGTTGTGGCCAGCTGGGTTCTTGAAGTACTTCGCGAACGCTTCTTGGAACTCAAAGTAGCCGTCATCACGATCACAAGAGCAGGGCTCTTCCGCGTGTGTGTGGAAGTCGATGGCGATGATTTCGTCTAGATTAATCATTCTCTATCCCCTTAAAGTGAGATCACGTGGTCATCAGATGACTCAACGTATAGTGATTCCATTATATCAGCACGGCGAGCCATGACAGCGCGCTGGTTGATCGAGCCCTTGTCTGTGATCTCGTTGCCGTCGATCGATGGCAGTTCAGACAGTACTGTGATGCGTTTAACGCGTGTTGAACTACCGGTACTGGTGCCCGCCATCTGTTCAAGACGTTCTGCCATCACCTCTTTGACGTGTGGTTGAGCAACCAATGTCTCGTTGTCCATCTCTTTGCCACCAGGAACCAGTGCCTGAAGGTGAGCCCAGTCTGGGAAGAGCATCGCTGCAATGTAACCACGGTCACGACCACAAATTACCGCATCTTGCACGTAAGGTGCGAAGTGGTGGATCAGTGAAGCACGCAGTGTGCCTACGCTGACCCAAGTACCGGTATCGAGTTTAAAGTCTTCAGAGACACGGCCATCAAACAGAAGGCCGCGGTTAGGTTCGTTCGCGTCGATCCATTTAACCGCATCGCCTAGACAGTAGAAGCCCTCTTCATCGAACGCTTTCTTAGTCTGCTCTTCGTTACGCCAGTATCCAGGGGTGATGGTAACCGCTTTCACGCGGATTTCTGTTTTGTCACCGTTAGGGATGAGCTTAAGCGTGATGCCGGGTGCTGGGCTGCCAACAACGCCTGATGCAGACTCTTCAACGGATGCGAACAAGACAGACGGTGCCGTCTCAGTGGCGCCAAGACCTGTCACCATAGGTACTTTCTTACCAGTGTGTTCAACCGAAAGCTCGTCAAGCTGATCCCAGACGTGCTGAGCTAGGCCAGCACCGGCGAAGAAGAACATCTTCAAGTTTTTGAACAGCGATTTAGCGATTTCAGGGTTCGCTTTTAGCTCTTTCGCCATCAACTCGTAGCCTTTAGGCACATTGAAGTAGATGGTTGGCGAAATCTCTTTGAGGTTCTCCATAGTGTGGTGAATCATCTTCGGTACCGGTTTACCTTCATCAATATAGAAAGTACCACCGTTGTAGATCGCCATACCGATGTTCTGGTTACCACCAAAGGTGTGGTTCCATGGTAGCCAATCCAGAATAACGGGCTTCTCATCTTTCAGGAATGCGTAGACCGAACGCACCATCTCTTGGTTTGCACAGATCATCTGCTGAGTGTTGATCACCGCTTTTGGCATGCCGGTTGAACCGGAAGTCCATAAGAACTTTGCGATCGCATCACCAGTTAGAGCGGCGTGTGTTGCGTCAGCTTCTGCTGAAGCTTCGCAATTGAGCGCCAGGTCAAGGTGGGTCACATCATAGCTTAAGCCATCCGTTGCGTGGTCTGCTGAACAGGTCAGTACTGGTGCTTTATCGATGTTAACCGCGTCAATGGCATCACGGTAAGGACCTAGGTTATCGGTAAAGATAAGACCCGGTGTCAGTGTGTCAAAGACGTGACGCAGTTTGCCGTAGTCGCTCGAGATTAACGAATATGCAGTCGAGATGGGTGAGAAAGGTACACCGATGTACATCGACGCTAGAGCAACCAATAGGTGTTCTGTCGAGTTGCCTGACAGGATAACCACTGGGCGATCGTTGCTCAGGTTTTGCGACAGCATCCAGCTGGCAATTGAACGTACACGCTCAAGTGTCTGTGCGAAGGTGAGTGATTCCCACTCACCATTTTCACCGCGCTGGCTGATCAGTACAGTGTCTGGGGTCTCTTTAGCCCAGTGAACCAGTTTATCGGTTAGCTTAACTGGGTAGTCAGCCAATGGCTCTGCACTGGTGACGTATTGCACGCCTTCGGCAGCGTTCTCAATCGTCACGCCGAAGTCGTTGATATTTACTGAATGAAATTCTGCAGTCATTTTTATCTCCTGATGCCTAATGCATCTAAGCGTTAAGCATCAAATTTGTAGTCCGCAATTCCGTCAGCTGCGGAATTGAAGTTAGCCACTTTTGCATACACCTGAGGTAACTGGTGCGCATTGTAGAACTTGGCTAGCGCGATCATGTTGCCAAAGAACTCTGGATCGTTGCTCTGTTCAGCAGTTGCTTTCAATGCAATCTCGCCAAGTTGCCATGCTGTCAGTAAGAAGCCCAGTGCATCCAGCATTGGGACTGCGCCAGCATTCAGTTGCAGTAGATCAGCCTCTTCAGCCAGCAGGGCAGGGAGGGTGTCACGAACGGCTGCGGTTGCTGCGGTAAGGTCCTGGCCCAGTTTGGCAAGATCCGTGTTTGCAGTGAGCTCATTAGCGACAGCATCGATCTCTTCAAGTAACTGAGTCAGTGCTACACCCTTATCCATACGAATCTTACGGAACAGCAAGTCGCTACCTTGAACACCGGTAGTACCTTCGTAAATGGTCGTGATGCGAGCATCACGCATAAACTGTGCAACGCCCGTCTCTTCAACAAAGCCCATGCCGCCAAATACCTGAATGCCGGTACCGGTCATTAGGTTGGCCTGTTCGGTCGCGAAGGCTTTAAAGATTGGAGTGAGTAGTGCAATACGCGACTCTGCTGCAGCTTTTTCAGCTTCGTCCGTTGCGTGTTCTGATTGATCAAACAGTGCTGCGATTAGGTAACCTAACGCGCGCTGACCAGTCGCAAATGACTTCATGGTCATTAGCATACGCGCAACATCGGGGTGCTGTGCGATCGGTACGCGACGCTCGCCAGTAGCAAAGTGACGACCCTGTGGACGTTCAAGTGCATATTCACACGCCTGCTGATATGCGATTTGAGAAAGAGCTACACCCTGTACACCGACAGATAGGCGAGCTTCGTTCATCAGAATGAACATTGCCATCAAGCCTTTGTTCTCTGGACCGACTAATTCGCCGAAACAGTTGTCCTTGTCACCGTAGCTCATTGAACAGGTCGGGCTACCGTGTAGACCGGTTTTGTGTTCGATGCCGGTACAGACAACGTCGTTAAATTCACCCAGTGAACCATCGTCATTAATACGGTAAGTGGGTACAGCAAATAGAGAGATGCCACGGCTACCTTCAGGAGCATCGGGTGTGCGAGCTAGAACAAAGTGAACCTTGTTCTCAGTCATGTCGTGCTCACCGTAGGTGATGTAGATCTTTTGACCTTTAATTAGGTATTGGCCGTTATCCTGAGGAATCGCTTTGGTTTTGAGCTCACCCAAGTCAGTACCAGCGCTAGGCTCAGTTAACGCCATGGCCGCAGTCCATTCCCCGGTGATGAACTTCTCGATATAGCGCGCTTTCTGCTCTTCGGTACCGAACTTCATTAGGATTTCACTACAGCCTTGAATGACCGCGTGGAACATGACAAAAGATAGGTTAGCGCTGTGCCACATCTCATTGACAGGCTGTGCGATGAATTTAGGCAGCTCTTGACCACCAAAATCCATTGGCAGGGCTAGGCCCATCCAGCCATCTTGTGCGAACTGATCGAAAGCCTCTTTCCAGCCGGTGGGTGTGAACACTTTTCCGTCTTCAAAGCGACAACCTTCGTTGTCACCAACCGCATTCATAGGCGATAGCGATTTGCCAGCAAGTTCACTGGCCGCTTCTAGAATGGCTGCCACGGTATCGGCATCGAAATCAGCCAAAGCTTCATTGGCGTTCAGGCCGGTTTTCTCAACGGCGTTCTGAACCAAAAACTGCATCTCTTTTAGCGGAGCTTGATAGTCACTCATCGTTAACTTACCTCTGCTTAATGATTATTTAGCGGCCATGCGGATCGCGCCATCAAGGCGGATCACTTCACCGTTTAACATCTGGTTTTCGATGATCTGCTGCGCAAGCATGGCAAATTCATCTGGATTACCAAGACGTGAAGGGAAAGGTACTGACGCCCCAAGCGCTGCCTGAACCTCTTCAGGCAGTTCATCCATCAACGGTGTGCGGAATAGACCTGGAGCAACTGTCATAATGCGGATGCCAAGTTTCGCTAGTTCACGCGCTAGTGGTAGTGTCATTGCGGCTACACCGGCTTTAGAAGCTGAGTAAGCCGCCTGACCAATCTGACCATCAAATGCAGCAACCGATGCCGTGTTGACAATCACACCGCGCTCGCCAGAATCACCTGGTTCGTTGTTCTGCATGACGTTCGCAGCCAAACGTGCAATGTTGAATGTGCCGACTAGGTTGATGTTTACGATGCGCTGGAAGCTTGCAAGGTCGTGTGGGCCATCACGGCCAACAAGACGTTTAGCACCGCCAACACCAGCACAGTGAACAACTCCTGAGAGCGCACCAAACTTGGCTGTTGCTGCTTCGATACACGCTTGTACTGAAGCTTCATCAGAGACGTCGGTCTTACAAAAGATCGCCGAGTCGCCCAAATCGGCTGCAACACGGTTGCCGCCTGCTTCATTGATATCTGCGATACATACCTTGCCACCCATCGCACTTAGACGACGTGCCACTGCTTCACCAAGGCCTGAGCCAGCGCCAGTCACTAGAAATAGTTTATCTGCAATCTGCATAGTGAACTCCGGCCGCTTACTGCTGTGGCTGTTTTTTACGGTTTAGGAACTTCTCTAGACGAGCAACAACGTCTGGGTGAGTCTGTGTAATACCGCAAAGTAGAGACTCAGTGTACATGCCGTCGTCGTGAGACATGCTGTCGATGTGACGAAGGCCTGTCGTCATTGCCCAGTTTGAGTAAGGTGAGTTGGTAGCAATGTGTGCTGCTAGCTCTTTTGCTTTCTCCAGTGACTGGCCATTTTCAACAACGTAGTGAGATAGGCCTAGGCGGTAGCCCTCTTCAGCGTCGACATCACGACCCGTTAGCATCATCTCAGTCATGCGGCCGGCACCGATAACGCGTGCAACGTTACGTGATGCACCACCACCCACGAAGATACCGTGGCGGCCTTCTGGTAGGCGGTAGTAAGTGCCTTTTTCAGAAACACGAACGTGTGCACAGGTTGCTAGCTCAAGGCCACCACCGATAACAGCACCCTGCATAGCGGCAATTACTGGAAGGCCTGAGTTTTGAATATGTCCAAAGGTGCGGTGCCACATGTTTGAGTGCTTAACAACATCTAGGCCTTGGCGTGCTTTGTGTTCCGCAAGATCAAGACCTGAACAGAACTCTGGGCCAGCACCCGAGAAAATCACGACACGTACATCTTCAGGCATGGTGATAAATACCTGTTCGATCTCAAGACACAGTTCGTCGTTAATCGCGTTTTTCTTCTCAGGACGGTTAAGGTGTAGGTGGCCGATGCCGTCTTCAACAGTGAACTGGATGTAAGTGTAGTTGCTCATAAGAAGCCTCATTTTGTTTGGGTGCTAGGAAGCACAGTGTCTGTCTGATATTTGTTTATCATATAAACAATTAAAGGGTTCAGCAATATGCTTTGGTCTAAAACTGTTTAGTAACTAAACAATTTTAATTTAAGTACAAAGTGTGTTTACAATATCTCTATCTTTTTAAGTGCTTATAGCAGCTGTATTAGTGTTAAGGGTAAGGAATGGCGAGTCGTTCAAAGCGTAAAAATGAATTAGATGTGGATCTCGGGCTGCTGGGCAGCTCCCTAGGCTACCACCTGCGTCGTGCTCAGCTTGCTGCATTTAATGGCTTTTCTAAGGGGTGTGCTGAGTTAGGCATCAGTCCGGGGCTGTTTGCTGTGTTGGAAATTGTTTACCGTAACCCTGGCCTGACGCAGACTGCAGTGGCGAATACCCTTGGTACTGACCGTTCGGCTATGGTCGCAGCGATCGATAAGCTAGAAAAAATGAATCTGCTAGAGCGTTGTGCTGCCGAGAATGACAGACGATCCTATGCGCTCAGAATGACTGAGCATGGCAACGAGTGGTACCAAGCAGCCGAGCAGAAGGTAAAGGCTAACGAAGAGGCCTTCTATGAGCCGTTGCAAGATTCAGAGCGCGAACTACTGGTCGATATGCTGACTCGTTTATCGAATCGAGCTGAGGCTCAGTAAAAGCATGACCGCCTCAACGAGCATGAACCCTATTCCCCAGTTTGGGCTCTACGGTGAATCTAATATCGATGATCCGGTGTTTGTGCATGTTGAGAACATCGCGAGCCGCAGTCGTGATAATGGTTGGTCGATCCAACCACACCGACATGGACGGATGTTCCAAATCATTTTTGTCTTTGATGGCATGGCTGAAGTGACCATCGATGATCAAAAACAGTCTCTCACAGGCCCCTTTGCGATTTCATTGCCTGCCGGCGTTGTACACGGCTTTCGATTCTCGCCCGAAACTGAGGGTGTCGTGCTGACATTGGCAGAACCGCTGTTGACCAACGAGTCCTATGAGCGTTGTGAACCCTATTTTGGTTCCCTGTTTGCTGGCGCATCGGTGATCTCTCTAGTCGGTCAAGAGCGCATTGTTCAGGAGATTCAGGGTTACTTAGGCATGATCGAGCGGGAACTGGCCTCTGTCGATATGGGGCACTCATTGGTCTCGGAATGGTTAGCCCGAGCGACGTTGATGCAGCTGCGCCGTTTGCTAGTGACTGATGCTGATAGCGCGCCATCACTTCAAGCCGCCAAACCGGTAATACGATACCGAAAACTGATCGAACAACACCTCTATGACCACCTGTCGGTAGAGCAGTATGCGTCGTTTATCGGTATCTCTGCTGATCATCTTAACCGCCTCTGTAAACAGGAGGTGGGTAAAACCGCCAAGGCGATGGTGCAAGAGCGATTGCTGTTGGAAGCCAAGCGCCGTCTGGTGTTCACCCGTGGTAGTGTCGAAGAGTTAGCCTTTGATCTGGGCTTTAAAGATCCTGCCTACTTCTCGCGTTTCTTCAAGAAACTCACTGATCAAACCCCTGCTGTCTACCGTAGTTCTCATAACTACGACTCTAATTAAGATCGGAAAAGTACTATTAATGATCGTTAATGGCCCTGTTGGGAGCAGAGCCGTCGGTCCATTATGTTTGAACGATTTTGAATCATCTCGAGAGCAGAATAATGAAAACATTGAAGACACAAGTAGCGATCATTGGTGGCGGCCCTTCGGGTCTGTTGTTAGGACAACTGTTACACAAGAAAGGGATCTCTAACGTCATACTTGAACGTGTAACAGGTGATTACGTATTGGGTCGTATCCGCGCAGGTATCCTTGAGCAGGGCTTTGCAGATCTAGTCCGTGAAGCCGGTGTTGCTGAAAACATGGACAAGTGTGGTCACGTTCATGAAGGTGTCGTCATTGCAGTAAATGGTGAAAATCATCGTATCGACCTTAAAGGTTTGACAGGCGGTGACGTCGTTGTCTGTTACGGTCAGGTCGATATTACTGAAGACCTAATGGCTGCTCGTGAAGCAACTGAAGGCTTGGATACTTACTATGAAGCATCGGATGTTCAGCCACATGATGTGAAGAGTGATAATCCTTATGTGACATTCACTCACGGTGGAGAAGAGTACCGTCTTGAGTGTGACTTCATCGCGGGTTGTGATGGCTTCCACGGCGTTTCACGTCAAACGATTCCTGAAGATGTTCGTACTGAGCACGAGCGTGTCTACCCATTCGGTTGGTTAGGTCTACTGGCTGATGTGCCTCCATGTCACGATGAGCTTATTTATGCGAAATCAGAGCGTGGCTTTGCCCTAGCATCACAGCGCTCACCAACTCGTTCACGTTACTACATTCAGGTACCTTTGACTGACAAGGTTGAAGATTGGTCTGATGAAGCGTTCTGGGAAGAGCTTAAAAAGCGCCTACCTAAAGAGGCTGCTGACAATGTTACTACTGGACCAGCACTTGAGAAGTCTATTGCACCGCTCCGTTCATTTGTTTGTGAGCCAATGCAGTACGGCAATCTTTTCCTAGTCGGTGATGCGGCACACATCGTACCGCCAACAGGCGCTAAAGGTCTTAACCTGGCTGCTTCTGATGTGGCAACGCTATACAAGATTCTGACTAAAGTTTATGAAACGGGTGATCGTAAATACATTGATCAGTACTCTGAAATCGCACTGCGCCGCGTTTGGCACGGTGAACGTTTCAGCTGGATGATGACTAACATGCTTCACGACTTTGGTGACGAAGTTAGCGATGCAGGTACTGATCCAGAAATGCGTCAGCGCTTTATGGATTCTGAGCTCAGCTACTTCATGAACTACGAAAATGGTCGTCGTGTTATTGCCGAGCAGTATGTAGGTCTTCCTTACGAAGATGTAAAAGAGTAATTTTACGCATCTGCTAAAAACGCCAGGCTGCTTAGTTGCAGCCTGGCGTTTTTATTTGGTCATTCACTTCAGGTTATAGCCAATCTTATGCAGGAACAGCATGCCTGCAATCATCACAACCAATGCTCCAAGAAGTGCTCCAAGGTAGGAGCCAGATAGGTCTGCAACGTAACCGGCAAAAATCGGTGCAACGATCTGAGCAACCCCAAAGCTGATGGTCAGTTTTGCCATCGCTTTCGCTGGGTTGTAGGGGAATGCACGTCCGACAATAGCCAAGGTTAAGCTGACGATTCCGGCAAAGGTGCCTCCCCAACAAGCGGCGGCAATGAAACTGGCCAAGCTGTGGTCGGTCACAAGCGGCAAGATAAACGAAACGATTTGAATGATGTAGGCCAATTGCAGGGCTTGTATCTGTCCGATGCGGTTAGCTACCTTGTCCCAGATCAGTGCCGACGGCGCCGCACAAAGTCCCACGATGACCCACACCCAACCACCTTTGCCGGCTAACTGAGGGGTGTTCTGTAGTATGTCGATAATGAACGTAGCACTAATGACGTAACCGACACCGGCACAAAAATAGGTGGCGATCAGTAGATTCATGAACCGCGAATCGGGCTCCTCTACTTTGCTTGAGGTGCTGGCCTCAAACTTTGGTGGGTAGGGCATCCAGAGCCAGGCAGGGATAAGAAAGAGGGCACCCATCAATGCAAGATCCTGCCACTGTTGATCCCAGCTTAGATCGGCCGAAAATAGGGCGGTGATCAGCCCAGTAAAGACAATGCCGATACCCATGCCGATGAAATGGACCCCTAATTGCGGCTTGAAATGATTGGCGCGCAACCAGTTGATGACCAGTCCAGAGGCGAGTAGCAGCCCCGCGGTACTGGAGATGCCAGAGAGAAATCTGAGTATTGACCAGAGCAGGTGATCCTCAGTAAGGCCAGTGCCATAAGTAGTGACCGTCGCAAGAATTAGATAAAAACGGTAGAGGTGAAATTTAGCAGACAGCTCTTTGATATTCGCCGCTAAGATGGCCCCGACTAGATAGCCGATGTAGTTGTAGGTTGCTAACCAGCCTCCCACCAACTTTGAGAGATCCGTCTGCTCTAACATTTGCGGTAGCAGAGGTGTGTAAGCGAATCGAGCTATGCCAACCGTCAGGATCATTGAACAGATGCCAGCAAAGATAACTTTGTTGCGCTCAATGATTAAATGTCTGTTTGAATCTGTGCTGCTCACAATGCTCAATTCCTAAAGGTGATCGATCACTTTAATGCGAAAAAGTAGATAAATGTATTAAACCTTTAGTGCATCGATTTTAAGATGCGGAATGCCCATTCTGTCTTAGTCGTTTCGATTTACAGAAAACCTTTAACAATAGGTCTGATCTGGATATGAAAACCGCGAGCAGAATCAACGTGCAACCGAGTAGTTGCGACGCGGACATCGTCTCCTTCAGCCAAATCATACCTAAGATAGCCACCCAAACAGGCTCCAATGTCAGGATCAGAGCACCTCGGCTTGCGGGGCCAAGTTTCAGTGAGTAGGTCTGAACAAAAAAGCGCAGACTGGTCCCAATTAACACACTGGCAAGAAACCAGCCTAGAATCGAGATCTCGGCGTTAATGGTCCAGCTTTCGGTTAATAATGAGATCGGCAACAGAACAGCGCCCGCTGTCAGCAGTTGAATCGACGTCAGTGCTCTTAATGGTGTTTTACCGGCGGCGCGACTATTGATGTTTAGGTAGATTGCAAAAGAGATTGCTGACGCTAAGTAGTACCACTCACCCAAACCAAAGACAAAGTTAGATGTTAAGGTGAGAAAAGCAGCACCGATCACAGCAACCGGCACCGCGAACCAGGCAAAACGTGTGGGTTGGTCACCAAATAGTGGCGCCAAAAGAGGTGCAAAAATGGCACCTAAACTGGTCAGAAACGCGCCGATTCCGATATGAGTTCCGTGGAACAGGCCTAATATCCAAAACCCTAGGCCTGCGGCAAATATCACACCAACCAAGGTCACCCGCGAAAGGTCACGTAAGGTGAAGAGTAACAACTCACTGCGTGCGAACAGGGCAATCAGGAGCCCCGCCAACATAAATCGACAGCCCATGAATAGAATGGGTTCAAGACCTAGCAGGACCTCTTTAGAGAATATCCAGCTAATGGCAGCTAACAGGGAGGCCAGCAGCATGAGTAGGTCAGATTTAAGGTATTGAGGGTTCAATGTGTGATCTCGTAAGGTTGAGTGGATAGCATAAACAAAAAAGACGACCCAAGGGTCGTCTTTTTGTTGCTCAATAAAGATTACTTCATTGTTGGCATTGTGAACTCTGGGCCTGCGCTTAGACCGGTAGGCCAGCGAGCAGTGATAGTCTTCATACGAGTGTAGAAGCGAACGCCGTCTGGACCGTGCATGTGCAGTGGACCGAATAGTGAACGTTTCCAACCACCGAAGCTGTGGAATGCCATAGGTACTGGGATTGGCACGTTGACACCGACCATGCCTACTTGTACGTTTTCACAGAAGTTACGAGCCGTGTCACCGTCACGTGTGAAGATAGCCGTGCCGTTACCGTATTCGTGTTCGTTGATTAGGTTCAGTGCCTCTTCATAGCTGTTAACACGAACAACCGCTAGCACAGGGCCGAAGATCTCTTCGTTGTAGATGCGCATGCCAGGCTTAACGTTATCGAACAGCGTTGGGCCAACAAAGTAGCCGTTGTCATGATCAACCACTTTGAAGTTACGGCCGTCAACGACAAGCGTTGCTCCTTCTTCTACACCTGAATCGATGTAACCCAATACTTTGTCAGCGTGAACACGGCTAACTAGAGGGCCCATGTGTGGCTCTGGTGAAGACATACCGTTGCCTACAGACATCTTCTCGATCTCTGCAGTCATATCTTTGATTAGGTGATCAGCAACTGCGTCGCCCACACATACAGCTACAGAGATAGCCATACAGCGCTCGCCTGCAGAACCGTATGCAGCACCCATCAGAGAGCTAACAACCTGTGATGGTTCAGCATCTGGCATTACGATCATGTGGTTCTTAGCACCGCCAAGAGCCTGAACACGTTTGCCGTGTGCACTCGCTGTTGAGTAGATGTACTCAGCGATTGGCGTAGAGCCTACGAAGCTTACTGCCTGAACTGCTTCATCTGTAAGAAGAACGTCTACTGCCTCTTTGTCACCGTTTACGATGTTGAATACACCATCTGGTAGGCCCGCCTCTTTAAGCAGCTCTGCTAGACGCATAGTCGTTGATGGATCTTTCTCAGATGGCTTCATTACGAAGGTGTTACCGCACGCAATAGCGACTGGGAACATCCACATTGGAACCATGGCTGGGAAGTTGAATGGGCTGATACCAGCACAAACACCCATAGGCATCATCTGGCTGTAGCTGTCTACGCCACGGCCAACGTTTAGGCTGTGCTCGCCTTTCTGAAGGTGAGGGATACCACAAGCAAACTCAACAACTTCAAGACCACGAGTTAGTTCGCCTTTCGCGTCAGAGAAGACTTTACCGTGCTCAGAAGTAATTAGCTCAGCAAGTTCATCAGCGTTAGCTTCTACTAGCTCTTTAAACTTAAACATGACGCGAGCGCGCTGAAGTGGAGTCACTTTGCTCCAAGTTTTAAAAGCTTCTTGTGCATTGGCAATCGCTGCACGAGTCTCATCTGCAGTTGAAAGCGCAACCTCTTTAGTTTGTGCGCCAGTCGCAGGGTTGTAGACAGGTGCTGTACGACCTGAGTTTGAAGCGACGTGCTGGCCGCCGATGTAGTTACCTACGATAGACATAGAACTTCTCCTTTATTGGTATGGAGTTATTAGACATCATCATATTTGTTGTAACAATATAAAATAATTAATGTATGATATATCAAAATTGATAGATCAATTGGGTGGGTTATGCGCAGTTCAACATTTAACTGGGAAGATGCTCGTTACTTTCTTGCCGTTGCTAGGGCAGGGCAGATGGGAAAGGCGGCTGAGAGCCTAAATATCTCGACGATTACACTGTCTCGTCACCTCTCTTATTTGCAACAGAGGACTGGAACTCCGCTCTTTATCCGCCTGAGTAAAGGACTGAAACTGACCGACGAAGGCGTGCGTTTGATGCATTACCTCGAGCGTGCAGAGGCCGAAATAGAAGCAGCCGGCGAAATCTTTGGTAGTGATAGCAGCTCCGTCAGTGGCACTGTGCGTGTCGCAGCGCCAGAGGGGTTTGCGCTGCGCGTGCTGACACCGCAGTTGTCATCTTTTCTTCAGGATAACCCAGATCTAAATATAGAAATTGTTCCTCAGTCACGCGGCTTTTCGTTATCAAGGCGTGAAGCCGATATTGCGGTGATGGTGGGTAAACCAACCGAACCCAAGCTGGACTCTATCTGCATAGGTAGCTATAGCCTTGGTCTCTATGCATCTCAACAATATATTGATCAATACGGTATGCCGGACTCTATTGAGGATTTATCGGAGCATCGTTTGATCGGTTATGTGGAAGACCTTCTTTTTTCGGACAAACTCAATACACCTCGCTCTGTATGGCCTCAGTGGCAATCACAAACAGCAATCTACTCTCCTATTGGTCAGGTTGAAGCAGTTAAAGCTGGTTTAGGTATCGGTATGCTGCACAGGTTTCTACTAAGAGAGAGTGATCAACTGGTACGTTTGATCCCTGAGATTGAGGTACAAAGAGAGTTTTATCTTGTATATCACCAGAGTACCGAGAAGGTACCTCGAATCGGTGCTACCCTCGAATTTATGAAGGGACTAAAAGCTGAGTAGTGTCTATGAATGATGTGATGATTTTAGGAGCTGGCGCACTGGGTGCATATGTCGGTGGGTGCATTGCTGAGGCGGGTTACAGTGTACAACTGGTCAATCGCTCAAGCAGTAATGCTGAAGTGGTAAACGCTCAGGGGCTCAAAGTTGAAACCAGTGATGATACCTTTGTTGTTCACCCAAGTGCGGTGCAGTTAGAGCACGCGTGCGATGCTCGTTTTGTACTGCTGTTCACTAAAACCTACCAAAGTGTAGAGGCTATCAAGGCCATTGAACCAAAACTATCACCTTCATCGATCATAGTAACGCTTCAAAACGGTTTGGGTAATGGTCTGCGAATCGCTGAACATGTTAAACAGTCTGTGATTCATGGCGTTACGATGATTCCCGCAACTCAGGTTGAGCCTGGCTTTGTTCGCTCGCTCGGGTTTAGCGATACTTGGTTTGGCCCACTCAATCCCAATGATCAGCATGCGCTTTCTGCAGCGATTGAGTTGGAGAAAATATTAACAGAGGCGGGTATTACCGCTGCCAATGTCGATCAGCCTTTAAACAAGATCTGGCAGAAGGCCTGTTTCAATGTCGCTATGAACGGAGTTTGTGCTTTAACTGATGCCGGCCCGGGTATTGTTAACGACACTGAGGCATTGAAGCGGGAAGCTCACGCGTTGGCCGATGAGGCTGTCAGTGTCGCGAACGCAATGGATGCGACTGTGGACACAGAGGCGCTGCATAACCTAATCAACTTCGCTTGTGCCGAACACCGCTTTCATCAGCCCTCTATGTTGCAGGACGTGCGGGCGGGGCGCTTAACTGAGGTCGATTCGTTGAATGGATTTGTTGTTGAACAAGCGAAGCGGTTGGGTGTTTCGGTTCCCAAAAATGAGTTGATGACGGCACTCATATTGGCACGCCAGGTTTCTCCTCAGTTTTGGGCAGGGCAAACAAGCTAAAAAAAGACCCGCTTTAAGCGGGTCTAATATTGGACATGATCGTTAGACTGATACTTCTAAACCTGCGTCTGCACAAAGCTTAGTAAGATTGGCATAACCAAGTTTTGCGTAGGTAAGTGGGTGAGCAACAGCAGGGTCCTGCTCAGCTTCTACGACCAACCAACCACTGTAGTTACACTCTTTCAGAACAGCGAAAATTGATGGGTAATCAACTGAACCATCGCCAGGTACTGTGAAAGTTCCGTTGAGTACTGAGTTCAAGAAACTTAGGTTTTGGTTTTTAGCATCCTTCAGTACTTCTGCACGGATATCTTTACAGTGTACATGGCGGATACGACCTGCATAGCGCTTCGCAAGAGCAAGTGGATCGCCACCCGCGTAGGTCATGTGTCCAGTATCCAGAAGCAGACCAACAGCATCCGATGTGCCTTGCATTAGACGATCAACATCTGCTTCGCTCTCTACTACTGTGCCCATGTGGTGGTGGTAGGCAAGCGCCATACCTTGGCTCTGAAGGTACTGTCCAACAACCTCAATTCGTTCCAACAGAGTCGTCCACTCAGCATCTGTCATGACTGGACGCTTAGAGACAGGAACTTCACGTTCACCGTGAATACACTGACTAACTTCACAGTAAACCATCACATTAGATCCAAGTGCTTTTAGGAGATTCATGTGATCCTGCATCGCCTCGATCTCTTCTTCTGCAGTCCGTTCAAGAAGCTGACTTGAGTACCAACCTGATACTAACTTTAGTCCATGGGCATCAAGGATTGGACCAAGTACTTCTGCTTTACGAGGGAATTTCTGACCCAATTCAAAGCCTGCGTAACCCGCTTCTTTACCTTCAGAAAGACAGGTTTCAAGCGGTGTGTCAGCACCTAACTCTGGCATGTCATCGTTAGTCCATGTCAGAGGGTTAATACCAATACGTACACTCATTAATTCACTCTCCGGTGTTTTATATTCCAGACTAGAGGTTCTCTAGCTGGCGTTTTTTCATCTCATCGTATTTTGCTCTAGCTTCTAGAACCTGGCTTCGACCTGATACTTCAGGAATTGCCACTTCCCACCAACAGCCTCCTGGTGCTGTTATTAGCGGGTCGGTATCAATACTGATGATATATGTTTTGTCTGCTGCACGAGCTCGTACAAGTGCATCTTCCAGTTCCGCAATAGTTGCAACGGTTTCACCCTCTGCACCCATTGCTTTAGCGTGTGCGGTGAAATCAATTTTAGGTGCTGGTTTGCCATCGGCTGTTAAGCAGTCTTCAAGTAGGTTGTTAAAACCTGCACCGCCACAACCCATGGTCTGAAGTCGGTGAATACATCCATAGCCACAGTTATCGAGCACAACGAGGATAAACTTCTGGCCCAACATTACAGAGGTGAATACCTCAGAGTTAGCCATCATGTATGAACCATCACCCACCATGACATAAACTTCTGAGTCGGGTTTAGCCATTTTAACGCCGATGCCGCCAGCAACCTCATAGCCCATACATGAGTAGCCATACTCCATGTGGTAGCCTTTTGAGTGTTTCGTGCGCCATAGCTTTTGAAGTTCACCTGGTAGACCGCCAGCAGCACACTCAACGATATCTTTGGTCATATCTGATGAGCGAAGAACTGCACCAACGACCTCTGAATCGGTAGGTAGATCTGTACCACGATTTGTCATAGCTACATCACAAGCTTTAATCCAAGCTTGGCGCTCAGTTTCGCCCTTAGCAACCCACGCACTGTCTGCTGACCAGCCTTCAAGAGCATCGTTAAGTAACCCAAGGGTAAGCTTCGCATCTCCGACAAGAGGCTGGCCCTTGTGTTTGATAGCATCAAATGAGCCAACGTTGATACAAACAAGGTTGGCATCTTTATGAAATAGCGCACGCGAGCCTGAAGCAAAGTCACCTAGACGCGTACCAACAGCAATCACAAGGTCACAATCTGGGGCCATAGCGTTCGCTGAAGCAGAACCAGACACACCCATAGTTCCAAGGTTTTGAGGATGGTCCCAAGGTAGAGCACCTTTACCAGCCTGTGTTTCAGCAACAGGAACTTGGAATTTAGTTACAAATTGATCAAATTCAGAAAGCGCTTCAGAGTAGTGAATACCACCACCAGCAATAACCATTGGCTTTTTAGATTGCTTGATTAGCTCGATTGCACGTGCCAATTCGTCAGCATCTGGACCTTGGCGGCGAAGATGGTGAATCTTCTCATCAAAGAACGATTCAGGATAATCGAACGCCATTGTTTGAACATCTTGCGGAATCGCCAATACAGCAGGGCCACAGTCGATTGGATCTGTTAACACTCGCATTACATTCGGCAGTGCCGCTAGCAGCTGCTCTGGGCGCATGATTCTGTCGAAGTAGCGACTTACAGGCTTGAAAACATCGTTTGATGTCAGTGTGTAGTCGTGTGGATTTTCAACTTGCTGAAGCACAGGGTCAGGCATACGAGTTGCGAACGTATCACCGGGTAGGAAAAGTACCGGAAGGCGGTTTACATGAGCAACCGCGGCTGCAGTAGCCATGTTAACAGAGCCTGGACCTGCTGACGCTGTAACCGCCATAAAGCGTTTGCGGTTCATCGTTTTAGTGTAAGCAATTGCTGCATGAGCCATGGTCTGCTCGTTTTGACCGCGGAAGGTTGGTAGCTCAGCTTGGACAGGCTGAAGAGCTTCACCTAAACCGGCAACGTTACCGTGTCCAAAAATAGCCCAAACACCAGCAAAAATAGGCTGTTTCTCACCATCGACAATGACCTTTTGCGCCATCATGTATTTCACGACAGCTTGGGCCATAGTAAGTCTTATTGTGCTCATATCTTTTGAGTCCTTTTTTGATTAACGGTTACGCCAGCTTTCGATCAAGCTCTGGTAGTTTCCGCTAACTAGCTCAATAAATTGTTCGTCATTAATTTCGTTTGCAAGCCACTGGCGACTCTCTGAAGACCATAGTGTACGGCCAACCGTAAAGCCTTTGCAGATATCGAACCCTTTTGAGTTTGCAAAGTCACGTTTTAAAACTTCGAGTGGCGCATCCAGACCAAGTAATACAACGCCTCTACAGTGTGGCTGACGCTTATTAATTAACTGTGTCAGTTTCTCCCAGGTATTGCGGCTTGGTGCAGGTAGTTTCCACCAATCAGGACGGATTCCTAAGTTGTAGAAGCGCTCAAGTGAACGCACAAGAGTGTCTTCATCTTGCGCCATATCTTTCGGTGGAATGATTTCAAGCAGAAGCTCATGTCCTGAAGCACAGCAAGCTTTATAGAGTTCTAAAGCCTGACGTTCTTGTGCAAGACGGTGCATGATAGGTTGGTCTGGATGATAGAAAATCAAACATTTAACAACATGTTCAAGCGGCCACTCTTTTAATCGGCTGCCAATTGAACGTCCACCCTCAAGCTCGATTGGATTTGAAGTAGGAAGTTCAACAGGACGACCTATCCACCAGCCTAAACCGGTTACATCGTTCAAAGCGTCCTGACCATACGTATCATCGATTAATACACCAACCTTACCCTCAAGGTTTGCCTTCACGGCAGCGTCTTGAGTTGCCTTAACTAATAGCTGCTTTAGCAATTTGATTCGAGATTCATCGGTGCCTGCTTCGCGTGCCATTTGGAATAATTGGATTCGGTGGTCATAGGCTAGGCCAAGAATCTCATCCCACTTTGGTTTGCGGCGTGTTGTTACACGATGTAAGTAGTTAAGTTCAGTGTCTTTATCTGGGCGTGGAATCTCTGCTGCATGTGCGATGTAGTAGTCGAGCTCCTCACCGGATGGAATCGCAGGTGCACATCCATGGCGAGAAACTACAAGAGCACCACAAGCATTAGCATACTGGCAACAGGTGAGGTAATCCTTGCCGTTTAGCCAGCCGCGAAGGAAGCCGCTCATAAAAGCATCACCTGCGCCTAATACGTTGAGAACATCAACGCGTACGCCAGTGAATACATCGAAAGCATCCATTGAGTCTGGAATTGCACCATCTAGAACCGTACAACCCAATGCACCTAGTTTAAGAACGATGGTTGCATTTGATAGCTCACGAATCTTCTTAAGTGCTGCAATAGTGTCGGTTGTGCCGCCTGCAATGTGAACTTCCTCTTCGGTACCTACGATGAGGTCCAGATGCGGAAGAACTGTCTGAAGGTGTTGGCTCACACCTTCATTAGATACGAAACGGTTTTCACCTTCGCCGATACCGGTTAATCCCCAAAGCACTGGGCGGTAATCGATATCAAGAACAACCTTAGTGCCCGCAGCTTTAGCGTATTCAACTGCTTTCATACACGCTTCGTAAGTTGAAGGTGTAGATAGGTGTGTGCCAGTCATTAGTAGTGAACGACTAGAAGCTATAAATTCAGGTGAGAAGTCATCTTTGTTAAGCGCCATGTCTGCACAGTCACGGCGATAGAAAATCAGAGGAAAGGTCTCTTGGTCTTTAATGCCCAAGATAACAAGACCCGTTAAGCAATCTTTATCAGTCACAACGTGGCTAGTATCTACACCCGCTGCTTCAAATTCTTCTCTTACGAAGCGACCCATATGCTCATCGCCCACGCGAGTTAGCATAGCTGAGCGCAGCCCTAACCGTGATGTGCCGTATGCAATGTTGCCTGAAGAGCCTCCAAGATATTTCGCAAAGCTGCCCATATCCTCGAGTCTACTACCGATCTGTTCTCCGTAGAGGTCAACGGCTGCTCGTCCTAGGCAGATGATATCGAGATCGCGTGTGCCTACGCTCGACTTCAGGTCACTCATGGTGGCTCCTAATGGCTATATGTTGGAATTACAGAAGAAGAGTAGAGTCTGTAACCTATGTATCACTTCTTATTTTGAGATGCTCAGGATAGAAATTAATTTCCATTTAGTCAATATTTTGGAACGAACATATCATAAGCTAGAATAATTATTTAAAATCAATGGCTTATTGTAATTTTGGGCTGGTTTTTACCAGAAAAATAATGATTTTTGTTTAAAATATTAGGTAAATTGGAATAAAAGTTCCAAATTGACCTTTTTAATCTTCTAGATAGTGGCTAGAATTTCAGCATCTAAACGTTTTCGAGGTTTATCATGTCACACCTTCTTTCTCGTGCATCGGCTCCAAATGAGCAGGGGCTAATACAAAAAATTACTCCAGAATCTGCAGGATGGGAGTATGTAGGTTTCGAAGTTTATAAGCTTAAAAAGGGTCAAACACTTGAGCAGGCAACTGGTGATAGAGAAGTTTGTGTTGTTCTCGTGACTGGTTTTGCTGATGTAGCAACTAACTCTGAGAATTGGACTGGTTTGGGCGAACGCCAGAGTGTATTTGAGCAGAAAGCCCCATACGCTGTTTACGTTCCCCCGGCTGATAACTTTGTGGTCACTGCAAATTCAGATATGGAAGTAGCTGTATGTAGTGCACCAGGCAAGGGTGAATATCCAGCTCGATTGATTACACCTGCAGACGCTAGTTTTGAAACGCGTGGCATAGGTACTAACCAACGTCATGTCTGCAACATTCTCTTTGGAAATATGGCTGCAGAGAAGTTGTTGGTGTGTGAAGTAATCACTCCGGACGGTAATTGGTCAAGCTACCCGCCTCATAAGCACGACCGTGATATTTCACCATCTGAGACTCTTCTTGAAGAGACCTACTTCCACAAAGTAGACCCTGAGCAGGGTTTCGTTTTCCAGCGCGTTTACACAGATGATCGCTCACTAGATGAAACGATGGCTGTAGAGAATAACGGGGTTGTTATGGTGCCTGAAGGCTACCATCCAGTAGGTGCTCCACACGGATATACATCCTACTACCTGAATGTTATGGCGGGGCCATCACGTGAGTGGATCTTCCATAATGACCCTGACCATGAGTGGATACTTGAAGCGGATAAGAAAAAAACTGCTCAGGGTTAAATTCATCACATACTTCAAGGATTTTTGAGGTGTGTCTACTCTTCAGGATAGGTGAGAAACAGACGCCAGTAACTGTAAAGTGACAAGGCGGTTGCAAGTATTGCCCAGAATGGGTTTCCAAATACAATCCATTCTAAAATAGCCCATCCAGCTGTAGGACCAACTGTTAAATATCGACGTATTTTGGGTTTGAAAAATTTTAAATCTTGGTCACGTATCATCGCTTGCCCATATGTTTTATGAATTAAAGTTCTGCGTTAAGTCTAATTTCTGCTCGATCAGCATGTAAATTGTTCAATGCAGTTTGGAACAATTTGATTTTTTCTTTATATCTAATTTATCTGAACAGCAAAGACTTGATCGACGACACCATCCAAAAGGCCGTTTTTCGTTATTCCATTCGCTCCTGACAAGCCACGGCAAGTTCTTGCAACAGTCACGTCTCTCTTATCAAGCTTCTTCGGTAAGTTGCTAGGTATCTGTTAGATCATCCTTATTAGATTGCATTTGGTACAGTGGAAATTATTGCAAAAGATGCAAAGGTACACCCGCCAACCTTAGTTTGTTTTGTTAACGCCTCTGGTTATAGTGGTTTTATAAGATTCAGCGTCTGTTTTTACAGCATCTTCTTCATGATTCCGCCAGCTACTGTGACTTTGTCCATGATGCTAAACAATCCCTTGGAAAACAGCCATCTTAAGATCCAGTGGGATTGCTGTATCGATTTACCGATTCCAATTCCTCCATTTTAAAAACAACTCCAATCCGATATTGATGTTGTTTAGCTGCAAGTAATGATTGACTGGTTGTGATGTAAACATTGAGTTTACTGGGTAGCTTGGTGTAATTTGCTATTCATTAATTTTGAAATTGTTAAGGTTTTTGCAGATTGTCTAAATTTTTTAAAGCAAAGATCACTTTAGCAGACGTTGCTAAATTAGCAGGGGTCAGCAGGAGCGCTGTTTCAAGGACTTTTACACCAGGTGCATCAGTATCAGCTAAAACTAGAAAACTGGTTGAAGAGGCAGCTGCGAGTTTAGGTTATAGGCCGAATATTTTGGCTAGAAGCCTAACCACTGGTCAAACAGGTTTAGTTGGTCTTGTGGCAAACAATTTTCAAAACCCTGCCTACCTAGAAATTTTCGATATTTTTACTCGGTTACTGCAAGAGAAAGGGCTTAGAACTCTGTTGGTTAATTTGACCGATGAAACAGATCCTCAACGCAGCCTAGATCTATTATCGCAATATCAAGTTGATGCCGTGGTTGTTGCTACTTCAACACTTCCGGTTGAGTTCTCTAGCGCATTTTCTCAAGCTGGTTTGCCTGTTGTTCATGCATTTGGACGAGATCATCAGGGTGATTATGACGTAGTGGGTATCGATAATTTCTCTGCTGGCGCTATGGGTGCTCAGCGACTGTTACAAGCAGGCTATTCAGATATCGGATTTCTGGGCGGCCCGCAATTCTCAACCTCGACCAACGATCGACTCAATGGATTTTTATCGGTGGTCGATAGTGCGCCACATGTTAGGAAAAGAGTCGCATTTGCCGATGCTTACACCTTCGAAGCGGGTAACAAAGCGATGCACGGATTGATTGAAGGTAAGTTATCTCAGGGTTACTTCTGTGGTGATGACATGATTGCAATCGGTGCAATATCTGCACTCGAGGCCTCAAGAATCAGTGTGCCTGAGCAGGTTGGAATCATCGGTTTTAATAATATTCAGATGGCGGGCTGGGAAAATATTCAACTCACCACTATCAGCCAGCCGGTTACTGAAATAGTTGAGATAACAGTGGATCGTTTGTTATCTCAACTTGAACAAGGAGTTGGATTTAAACCGTGTTTAACCCTTCTACCTTGCGAAATTGTCGAGCGCAATTCAATGCCTAAGTTATAGGTTAACCCATCCCCCCATTGTTTTGCCTGATTGAGCGACAGCGGCAATTGCCTTAATCGAGTCAGCTCCCGCTTCTACGAGTGGAATGAGGCCTAAATCTGGTTTAGATCCTTGTTTTGTAGAATCGATTGCCTGTGCCAACTCTGTATATATATTGCCAAATGCAAGCGGCATACCTTCCGCATGACCGACTGTAACGCGACTTGAACGATCCGCTTCAGGGGATAACCCACCTTCACCACGTTCGATAATCTGTGTACGCCCGCCCACTGGTGTGTAATAGAGCTGGTTAGGTTGCTCCTGGGCCCAGCGAAGTCCACCGGTTTCACCGAAAATTTGAATTGTTAGACCGTGCTGACGACCTATCGCACAGGATGATGTCCAGAGGCGTCCCACAGCTCCTTCGGACATCCGAAAGTTAACCATGGCATCATCTTCCAGCTCGCGACTAGGAATTAAGCTGACACAATCTGCACTCAGTTTTTCTACACGTTGGTTAGTCACAAAGCTAGCCATGTGCATAGCGTGTATCCCGCAATCTGCAAATTGCGCTGAAACGCCCACTTTGGCTGGATCATAACGCCAGCGAACCCGAGGGTTATCGGCATCAGCAGCATTAGCATGGTGTCCATGGGCAAACTCAGCAAACACCATACGTACTTTGCCGATATCACCTCGGGCGACCATTGCTCGCATATGACGCACCAGTGAGTATCCTGAGTAGCCATAATTTACAGCGCAGATTTTTCCGCTCGCTGCTGCAACCCGAACAAGATCTTCGGCTTGTTCAACATTCATAGTCAGTGGTTTTTCGCAAAGTACATGGAAGCCTGCTTCTAAGAAGGCTTTACAGATCTCATAATGCGTATCATTTGGTGTTGCGATAGTGACCAGTTCAACACGATCAGATCTGTTACGCTCGCCCTCTAGCATTTCGCGCCAGTCGCCATAACTTCGGCTAGCATCGAGACCTAATTCGATACCATAGGCACGCCCTTCGTCCGGGCGATGATCAAGTGCTGCTGCGGCAAAATTAAATAGGCCATCTAGGCGCGCACCAAGTCGGTGTGCAGGTCCAATTTGACTACCTCGCCCACCACCAATCAGACCCCAATTAATCGGTTTCATTTCTTATAGACTCCTAAATTAAAAACCAACACTTGCGAGATATTCACGATTAGCGCGGGCATCAGTTATGGGTGATACATCAAGGGTAGGGTCGCAATCTTGCTCGACTGTTATCCAGCCGTTGTAACCGCGTTCTGTAAGCAATTTTTTAACTGCGTTAAAGTCGACTTCGCCCTTACCAAGATTGCAAAATATCCCTTGTCCACAGGCTTCATAGAATCCTGTTCTGTTACTAATAACGTCTGTTTTTACGGTAGGATCGATGTCTTTAAAGTGAACATAGGCAAGGCGATCAAAGTGTCGCTGCATAAACTCCACCGGATCGAAACCAGCGTAAGTCTGATGACCGGTGTCGACGCACAGTTTTAAATATTCTGGTTCAATCTCTTTTAGTAGCTGTTCTAGTTCAGGCAGGTAGTCAACGAAGCCAGCACTGTGACTATGGATGCTAACTGTGAGTCCATACTCTTCCGTCCCGAGTTTTGCGACTGTTCTTATGCGCTCAACAAAGGCACTCCATTCATCACAACCCATTTTGACTGCTTCGTCGGGCCTCCCCGCTGCGGGCGCTCGGCGCTCTGAAATAGAGTCGATCAAAACAAGTTGATCGGCACCATGCGCCTTTAAAGAGCGGCATGTACGATGCGCTGTGTCGAGTAGTTCTGAAAACCTATCGGCATCATGGAATGGCTGGTAAAGAACACCTGCGGTAAGTTGCAGGTCATATTTTTTCAACGCTGCTGCGAGCTCGTCAGGGTCTTCTGGCATAAAGCCAATGGGACCGAGTTCAATCCCTTTGTAGCCCGCTTCAGCACACTCTTTAAGTACAGTGTCCCATGACGGGTTGCGAGGATCTCCAGCAAATTCAACACCCCACGAACAGGGTGCGTTTCCAACACGAATTGTCATTATTTTTACCTTGTGCTTAAAGGCTTATCCAGCCTGAAGTTTTGTAGGAGTTTCTAACCGCTTCAACGACGCGCATCACCTCAGCTCCGTCACTGAATGATGGCCATGCTGGCTGCTTGCCGAGTATGGCGCGAAGAAAGTTGGCCTGTTCGATAATAATCTGATCTTGGTACCCGGTTCCGTGAGCAGGGCCCTGGCAGAAAAAGCGGTAGTCGCCATGATCAGGTCCTGCAAAAATACGTTTGAAACCGGCATTCGGACCCATGTCTCGCTGATAAAGCCAGAGCGAGTTTTGATCCTCTTGATCAAAACGAAGAGTTCCCTCAGTCCCATGAATTTCATAGGCATAACCCATTTTTCGTCCATGAGCGACGCGTGATGATGAGATAAATCCGTTAGCACCATTTTGAAATTGGCACATGAATTGAATTTGATCGTCATTTGAGTCGGAGCTCTTTGGCTGTCTTCGAGACTCTGGTCTGCATTTAATATCAGCTACTAGCGATTGAATCGAACCACAAAATGCGAGTGCGCATTGAATAACGTGGGGAGCTAAATCACCTAGCGTGCCGTTTGCATCACCATGTAGTCGCCAACTATCTAATGGTTCCACCATGAAGTCTTCGTTGTGTTCTCCACGGAACCAGGTGATCTCTCCGATGACACCGTCTGCTACGAGTTTGCGGGCGTAAGCGCTGGCCGGTGTGTTTATATAGTTATAGGCAACTAGGTTGATGACTGACTGAGCAGCATTAGCAATCGCTTCTGCCTCTATGAGGGTTCGCCCCATCGGCTTTTCACACATCACTGGTTTTCCGGCAGCAGCACAGAGTTTTACAAACTCTAGGTGAGTATCCTGCGGTGATGCGATTATGACTGCGTCTATATCATCTGAATTAATCAGTTCCTCGGCAGAGGCAAACGCTCTGGGTGCCTTAAATAGTTGAGCGTAGCGCTGGGCGCTCTCAAGTGAGCTCGCTGCGATTCCTCCGAGCGTAACGGTTGCATCAAGCTCCATAACAGCACTAACGGAGTGGGACGCAACAGCATGAGCCTTGCCCATATATCCGCCGCCGATAACGCCCAGGTTTAATTTTTTCATCTTCTTTTGCCTTGTATTTGCAACCGGTTGCAAATGTTGTATCGTTTTCGAAAAAAATAATCAACATCAGGACGTATCAATGGGCGAAACAGTTACCTTAACAACTGCACAAGCGATAATCCGTTACCTGCAAAATCAGTGGATAGATATTCAAGGTGAGCGGGTTCGACTATTCGGTGGTGGGTTCGGAATTTTTGGGCACGGTAATGTCACTTGCCTGGGTGAGGCTTTGTATGAAGTCAAAGATGACCTGCCGCTTTTTCGAGGTCAAAACGAGCAGTCGATGGGTTTTGCCGCGGCGGCGTATGCAAAGTATCACAAACGCAACCGCATTATGTTTTGTACCGCCTCTGCAGGGCCTGGCACGGCAAACTTGGTTACATCATCCGCCCTCGCTATGGCGAATAGACTTCCCATGCTGATGTTGTGTGGGGATAATTTTGCAACACGTCTGCCAGACCCTGTATTGCAGCAAGTTGAGCATTTTAATAACCCTGCACTAGGCGTTACCGATGCGTTTAAATCTGTAACTCGTTACTGGGATCGAATTACCCATCCTGCGCAAATTCTTCAATCTCTGCCTCAAGCTATTGGTGTCATGTTGGATCCGGCCGATTGTGGACCTGCCTTTATTGGGCTTCCACAAGACGTGCAAGGGTGGACTTTTGAATACCCTACCGCTTTCTTTGAGCCAAAAGTACATCGTATTCGTTCAATTTTGCCTGATCCAATCCAGTTGTCTGAGGCAGCAGAACTTCTTAGTAGTGCAAAGAAACCTCTTATCGTTGCTGGTGGTGGAGTGCAGTATGGTGATGCGATAGACGAGTTGCGTAATTTTGCTGAGCAGCACGCTATACCAGTTGTAGAAACAATTGCCGGGCGCGCTAACCTTGTATGTGATCATCCTCTGAATTGCGGCCCATTAGGTGTTACTGGTTCGGACTCTGCTAATGCAATAGCTGATCAGGCGGATGTTGTCCTGTGTGTGGGCACCCGTTTACAAGACTTTACGACTGGATCTTGGAGTGTCTTTGGTCCAGCAACAAAACTCATCAAGCTGAACCCTGCTCGCCATGATGCACTGAAGCACTTGGGTGTTGAATTGGTCGCTGGAGCTAAAGAGAGCTTGCCGCAGCTATCACAGCTCATGAAGAGCTATCGCGCACCGCAACAGTGGTTAGCGTTTGCCGAGCATGAAAGGCAGGGTTGGGCTGATACACGAGCAACTAATACCAATATTCACCTCGGACCGAATCGATACGCGCAAGCGATCGGTGTAGTAAATAATCTTTGCGATCCAGGCGATCGAATTGTGACCGCAGCAGGCGGTTTGCCTGCTGAGGTAACTGCTAACTGGAAAACACTTCGTGAAAGCACAGTGGATGTTGAGTTTGGTTTTAGTTGTATGGGCTATGAAATTGCGGGCGGATGGGGTGCTCGCATAGCGCAGTCTGAGAAGGAACCTGACCAGGACACGATCGTCTTCGTAGGTGATGGCTCCTATTTGTTGATGAATTCAGACATCTACAGCTCAGTTATTACTGAGAAAAAGCTAATCCTGCTGGTGTTAGATAATGGAGGATTTGCCGTTATCAACAAGCTCCAGACCGGTAAAGGTAATGTGAGTTACAACAACCTATTTATTGATACGCCAACCGCGACTGTGCAAAAGGGCGTTGATTTTGTGCAGCATGCTCAGAGTTTAGGGGCTCAAGCAGAACGAGTATTAGACGCCCAGGCGATGCAAGAAGCATTTAAACGAGCTAAAGCATCCAAAGAGACCTATGTCATTGTGATGGACGTTGACGCCTATCAGGGGTGGACGGATGAAGGGCATGCTTGGTGGGAAGTAGGAACGCCAGCAGTCTCAGGACGACAGAGTATTTTAGATGCGCATGCTGAAACTGAGTCCGGCCGGTCGCGTCAAAGGAAGGGTGTTTAATGCTATCCAAAATCGCCTCCAGCAATAAACCGTTTCTCGTAATCGGTCGTGCGGGTATAGATCTTTATCCAGATCCAGCGGGTACAAAAACCGAAGAAGCAACGCAATTCGTCGCAGCATTGGGTGGTTCTAGTGCCAATATTGCTGTTGCTTTACGCAGGTTCAATGAGCCTGTTGCTTTAGTCACGAATGTTTCGGACGATGCTGTTGGGCGGTTTGTGGTTAATCAGCTAGAAAACTATGGAGTAGACAGCTCGCTGGTGCGGTCTGTTGCCGGAGAGTGTCGAACAAGTTTGGCTATAGCAGAGAGTCGCGTTGAGGATCATCAGTCTGTTATATATCGAAATAACGCTGCTGATTTCACGCTGGCGCTTTCGGATATTTCTGATATCGATTTTTCATCCTACCGTGCTCTTATTATTACCGGAACGGCTCTTACCCTTGAACCATCTAGAACTGCTTCCTTGTCTGCATTGAGGTTGGCGAAAGATGCAGATATCCCCTGCATTATGGATCTAGATTATCGTCCATATTCATGGGAATCAGAGAGCGCTGCGCAGGCGGTGTACCAACAGGCATTAACCCATCTTGATGCGGTGATTGGCAACGACGATGAGTTTGGGCACATGGCGGGTGGCTATGATGAAGGTGAATCTTATGCCAAGCGACTCGCAAGGTCAGGTAAGTGGATAGTTTATAAGCGAGGGGAGCTAGGTTCGCGCACCTTTACCCCAGTTGGCTCATCCATCGATACAGGCATCTTTCAGGTGAATCCTCTTAAACCGACCGGCGCTGGAGATTCGTTTTTGGGTGGACTACTGGCCAGTTTAAGCCGGGGGTCTTCGCTCTCGGATGCACTCATTGACGGAAGTGCATGTGCTGCGATGGTCGTTACACGTGTCGGCTGTGCGCCTGCTATGCCAGATCTTGAAGAACTTACTCAATTTAAACAGGCGGCTGTTTGCCCGCTTCAATCACAAGGAGTTTAGCTATGCACATAGCCCCTTTTGAAAACCATAATCAACCGATTGTCGATGTTAACGACGAACGTGTACCACTTAACTATTTTAATATTGTAAAACTGAAGTTAGGTGAGGCCTTTAACTACAGTGTGCCTGGTTACGAGACCTGTATTGTACCAGCTACTGGACGAGTCACGGTTAGTGTTAGTGGTCAGCAGATTGCTACAGTTGGATTGCGTAGTGAAGATGTTTGGGATGCAGAGCCTGAAGGCGTCTATGTACCAACCGGACAGCAGTGTAGTTTTGTTTGTGAATCTGAAAGAGCTGAGGTGTTTATTGCAGGGGCGCCTTTTGATGAAGTACTCCAGCCCTTTGCAGTATTTGCTGATGACATCGACATGATTCAGTACGGCTCGGATGACACTAAGACACATCGTAAAATTAAACATATCCTGGGTCAAAAACAGGCCGATAAAGTTGGCAGATTGTTAGTTTCTGAGCTCTTTACTGTTGGTACGGGCGGTTGGTCTGGTTTCCCAGCACACAAGCATGGCACTGATCGTGAAGGGCTGGAGACTAAGCACGACGAGACCTATAACTTTCGCTTTAAGCCAAATACAGGCTCGGCGCTGCAGCTTCTCCAGAAGAGTGAAGACCAGCCGGGCGAGGCCTTTCATGTTGTTGATGGCTCCACTTTTGTTATAGATGATGGTTACCACCCTTGTGTAGTGATGCCGGGTTACCAGATGTACTACTTCACTATTCTAGGCGGTGCTCAGCAACGCGGTTTAGCACCCTATTTCCAGCCCATTCACGCGGATCAGTTAGATACGATTCCCGGTATGAAATCGATGTGGTCTAAGTTCAAATGATCACCTCCTTAGAATCTGTTCTCCAGCACGCCCTACACAACAAAACTGCAGTAGCCGGTTTTGTTGGGTTGGGTTGGGAGGACATGCGGGCATACGTTAAGGCAGCTGAGCTTGAAAATAAGCCAGTCATTATTCAGGCCGGACCGGGTTGTAGGGCACATACCCCTATTGAGGTATTGGCTCCTATGATGTTTCATCTGGCTGATAGCGTAAATGTTCCTGTTGTTGTTCACCTCGATCACTCTAAGTCGATTGATGAGTGCTCTCGTGCCATTGACATGGGCTTCTCTAGTGTGATGTTTGATGGCTCTGACTTGCCGATAGAGGAAAACATTAGACTGACTCAAAGCGTAGTTGAGTTAGCTAAAGCTCGGGGTGTGAGTGTAGAGGGTGAGGTTGGTTATGTCGGATATGCAAAAGGTAAGGCCTCTCAGGGTTCGCTGCCTGATGAGGTAGGTTTGTTTGCTGAGTCGACAGGCGTTGATGCAGTCGCTATTTCAATTGGCAATGTCCATTTGCAGACCGAGAAAGAGGCTGTTATCAATTTTGAACTGCTGGCAGAGATAGAGGCTAAGTGTTCTCTTCCTCTGGTGTTGCACGGTGGATCAGGAATTAGTCTGGAGATTAGACAGCGATTAGCTCGGCACTCCAATGTTTGTAAATTTAATATCGGAACAGAGTTGCGACAGTCATTTGGCAATCATCTGCGAGATGTTTTAAAAGCAAACCCTAGTCAGTTTGACCGTATAGCGTTGCTCTCTGAAGTTGAAAGCATGTTGATATCAGATGTCCGAAAACTTTTTCGAGAGATGTAACTGATTCGATTTGAGTTCGGTTGGGTGTTTGATTCAATTCCGTTCTTTAACAAACTATAAACAGGGCTGTTGTAGGGCGTTATTCAAAGATGCGAAAAAATCATGAAAATATTTTGGAATAACCGTTCCAAAAGTATTGATCGATAAAACAAAGATTGCTAAAGTGAACCCGAGAAAATGATGGTTTTATGGATAGACGTTTCAAAATTCAACTAACAATTTGAACTATCCATCTATACCTTTCGTATTATTGAAAAGGATTTAATTTTTAACTTTCGCGGTTCAATTACTGGTTACTCTTCCAAGCCTAGGGCTGATGGATGTAACGAAAGAACACAAACTTTCGGTTCTCGTACCAGAGATCTTAGGCAATATTTTTCCTAGTCCGAAAGTTAAAAGAGGCGGGTTTAAAGTTCCGTCCTTGTCTGAGTTCAACTCGATAGAAGAGGATGTGTTCGATTTACCACTTTAATCGATTGCTCAGTTGTATTATTTCATTGCAAATGTGTTAGTTGTTCCAAGCGATTAACGCTGCGTGAAACTATCCTTACGAGGATTTCTGGTCTAAAAACAATAACTGGTGTGCCAGACACCAATAGGAGACATAAAAATGAAAAAGGCAATTCTTGCTGCAAGTTTAACTGCTGCATTTCTAGCTCAGGCCCCAGCAGCTTCCGCTTTAACCATTGGTTATGCAACACATCACTTCGATGATAAGTTCTCTACTATCCTTCGTAACGGTTCTCAGGCTTATGCAGAGTCGTTGGGTCACGAAATGATCCAGGTAGATGCGCAATTAGACGTCGGTCGTCAGCTAGATCAAGTGCGTAACTTCATCGCTAACGGTGTTGATGCAATCATTATCCAAGCTGTTGATTCAACTGCTGCGGGCCCAATGTCTAAGCTTACTGCAGAAGCAGGTGTTCCGACTGTGTTCGTAAACCGTAAGCCAACTCCGCTTGAGTCTATGGCTCAAGGACAGGCATACGTTGCATCCAACGAAGTGGAGTCGGGTACTTACCAGACATACGAGATGTGTAAGCAGCTTCGTGCAGAAGGAAAGAGCGGCGGCGCGCGTGGCTACTTGCTTGTTGGAGACCTTGCTTCCGAAGCAGCGGTACAACGTACTATCGATGCAGAACAGGTTGTTCAGCTCGATATGTGTAACTTCATGGAGATCATCGGTAAAGAAACCGCAATGTGGCAGCGTAACGAAGCACAGGATTTGATGACCAACTGGCTTTCAACCGGTGAAGAATTCGACTTTGTTATTGCTAACAACGACGAGATGGCTCTGGGCGCTATCCAGGCGATGAAATCAGCTGGTATCGACATGAAAGACGTAGTTGTCGGTGGTGTAGATGCTACTGATGATGCTCTTGCAGCAATGCGTGGTGGTGATCTGGATGTAACTGTTTTTCAGAATGCTAAAGCGCAGGGTGAAGGTGCAGTTGACGCAGTTCTAAAACTTGTCAACGGGGAAGATGTTCCGCGTGAGTACTATGTTCCATTCGAACTGATCACTCCTGAGATCCTCAAGACCCACCCAGTACTTAGCAAATAAGTCCGTCCCTATGCAGGGCCTCCCTTTGGGGGCCCTGCTCCTAAGTTGATAAATTGATTGATTTTCGGAGTAGTTTCTATGTCAAGTTCTACACATGGCCTGGGTGGGTTGAAATACGACCCTAAGAAACGCCATCGTCCGCCCGAGCTGAATGTTTTCATAGCGCTGATTGCAATCGTTGCTTTGTTCGAATTTCTGGGTCGCACCATTATTGGCGATAGCTTCCTGTTCAACACGCGCGACAGAGTAGATACTTTGTTCAACGAACAGCGTCTTAAGATTATTATTCTGCAGGTTTCTATTATCGGTATCATCGCCTTGGGTGTTACACAGGTAATTATCGCTGGCGGAATAGATCTTAGCTCTGGATCGATTGTTGGTGGTGTGGCAATGATCACAACCGCATTTGCGCAAAGTGCGCTCAATGAATATGGCATGGAGAACGTTAAGCCTATTCTCGGATCCGACTGGTTAGATTTACCAATAATTATTCCATTAGCTATCGGGCTCGGGGTAGGATTGTTGGCAGGTGTAGTTAACGGTTTATTAATTGCTAAATTTAATATACCCCCATTTATTGTTACCCTTGGCATGATGTTATTTATGCGTGGCGTGGCCACTTTTGTGACTAAAGGCCGCCCAATCTCTTTCCTTCAGGAAGATTACGTTGCTATTGGTGCAGGTATGAATCCGGTCTTTATATTTATTGGTTTGGCGATAATCATGCACCTGCTGCTTAAGTACACCAAATATGGTAAGCACACTTACGCCATCGGCTCCAACGAACAAGCTGCACGTATGTCAGGTATCAACGTTGATCGCCTCAAAGTTCTGATTTACGCAATTGCTGGTCTTCTATCGGCGCTAGCTGCAATTGTTATGAGTTCCAAGGCGCTGACTGGTCAGGCAGGTATGGGTTTAATGTACGAGCTCGATGCTATCGCTATGGCTGTAATCGGCGGGACTTCGCTGGCGGGTGGCAGAGGTTCCATTATCGGGACTTGTTTGGGCGCATTGATTTTTGGTGTGATTATCTCTGGTTTCACTTTCATGCGTTTAGATGCCTTTTACCAAGAGATGGCCAAAGGTACGATTATTGTTGCTGCGGTAATCTTGGATCAATGGCGTGCGCAGAAACAAGCGGCTAGGGCATAGGAGGTGAGGCGATGAGTGAAATTATCTTAAAGACAGAAGGTCTTACCAAACATTACGGTGGTGTACACGCACTTGAGGGCGCTGACTTTGAAATTCGCAAAGGCGAGCATGTTGCGATCATGGGTGATAATGGAGCCGGCAAGTCGACATTCGTGCGTCAGATTACCGGTGTAGAGCAACGCACCTCGGGTAAGATCTGGTTCGACGGTTCCGATGTTGAGTTCACAGGGCCGCTGGAGGCGCGTGAGGCCGGTATTGAAACTGTGTTCCAAAACCTTGCTCTGGCAGATGCTTTGAACGTACCGGATAACCTTTTTCTAGGACGCGAGATTTTTAAGTTCAAATTGGGCCCCTTCTCGATCTTGGATTACAAGGCTATGCGCGAAGCTACCATGGCATCGTTGGAGAAGACTGGTGTAAAGATCCCTAACATCAACAATTCAATAAGCAATATGTCAGGTGGTCAGCGCCAGTGTGTGGCAATCGCCCGCACGGCAACCTTCCACTCGAAACTGACCATTATGGATGAGCCAACAGCAGCTTTGGGTGTTCAGGAAACAGCGCAGGTTGAGAACATCATCCGCACGCTTAAGGAGGCGGGTGAACCGCTGATCCTTATCAGTCACAACATGCGACAGGTGTTTGATTTGGTGGATCGTATCGTGGTGTTCCGTCGTGGTCGTATTGTGGCGAATCTTCGCAAAGAGGAGACCTCTGGTGAAGATGTGGTTGCTTATATTACTGGCGCTAAAACACATCCAGAGTATGAGCTCGAAGCTTAAGTAACAAACATTTAGACTCACGCGTCCTGCCTTCCAGAGGTGCGTGAGTTTTTTCAACTTTTTTCCCTCAATCTAGAAATGAGTAAACGCTTGAACGTTGGTAATAAAGCTTGAATTAATTTGGAACATATATTCCAATTAATGATAACAATGAAAATTTGGTTTCTTTGAGGCCGTTTCAATGTGAACTTAATTGGCAATAACTAATAAAAGAGCTGAGGCTCGAGGAAAAAAAATGACAGTTCGTATTGGTATTCTTGGTGCGGGACGTATCGGTAAAGCTCATGCTGCTGCGATTAGTACAATTGCTAGTGCTGAATTTGTTGCACTTGCTGAGCCGTTTGCTGATGCCGCTCAGTCAATGGCTACGCAATATGGGTGTGATATTCGTTCGATTGATGAAATCGCAGCGTCTTCTGATATTGATGGTGTAATTATTTGTACACCAACTGATACCCATGCTGATCTGATTAAGAAATTCTGCCGTGCTGGTAAAGCTGTTTTCTGTGAGAAGCCGGTGGATTTGGATTTGGCGCGTGTTCAGAACGTATTGAAAGTGGTTGAAGAGACTAAAGGCACCCTTATGGTTGGCTTTAACCGTCGCTTTGACCCTGATTTTACTGGCGTTAAAGACGCTATCAACGATGGCACTATTGGTAAGGTTGAGATGGTAACAATCTCTAGTCGTGACCCTGGTGCTCCTCCAGTCGAATACATCAAACGTTCGGGCGGTATTTTCCGCGACATGACCATCCATGATTTTGATATGGCGCGTTGGTTGCTAGGCGAAGAGGTTGAAACCGTTCAGGCTGCAGCTTCTGTTCTAGTCGATGACGAGATTGGTAAGGCGGGTGATTACGATAGCGTAAACGTGATGATGACAACGGCATCAGGTCGTCACGCAGTCATCACAAACAGCCGTCGTGCAACCTATGGTTATGACCAGCGTATTGAGGTGTTGGGTTCTAATGGAATGGCTTCTGCTGAAAACCATCATGAAAACACCGTGCAAATTGCCACTGCAGATGGCTACAAACGTCGCCCATTGATGAATTTCTTTATGGAGCGCTACATGCCGGCATATGAAGCAGAAATTCGTGCATTTGTTGCGGCTGTTGAACAGGGCGTAACACCACCAACTACAGGTCACGATGGTCTAATGGCTCTAGCTCTTGCTGATGCTGCAGTAAAGTCAGTAGCAGAAGGTCGTGCAGTTAAGGTTTCTGAAGTTCTGGGCTAGTTTGTGCTAGTGCTCTCCATACAGAACTGCGCTAATACTGACTTTAAACCCAAAAAAACTGAAGGGGTAATGGATACATAGTCCTTCAATTTTTGTCGGTCATTTAAAAACATATTTTTTCTATTCATTTAAAGGTATATCAATGGAGTCTTTGCGAATTGGTTTAGTTGGGCTTGGCCGTATCGGCAAGAAGCATGCTGAAAACTTAGCATTTAAAGTTGCCGCATCGGATCTGGTAGCTGTTGCTACCCCCGTTGCCGAAGAACAGGTTTATGCTCGTGAACATCTTGGAGTTGAGACTATTTATGACACCTATGAGCGTCTCCTACAAGATGAACATGTTGATGCGGTATTTCTAGTCACCCCAACCACTTTGCATGCGGACCAAATAATCCTTGGCTTACAGGCTGGAAAGCACGTTTTTTGCGAGAAGCCTGTCGCATTAAATGTTGATGATTGTTTGCGTGTAGAGGCCGAGGCAGCTAAGCATCCTGAACTCATTGTTTGCATCGGATTTGTCAGACGTTGGGATCCAAGTATTTCAGAAGCTAAAGAGAAGATCTTAGCCGGTGCTATAGGTGTTCCATTTCTGGTTCGTTCTCAAACCGGAGATATGGATGAGTGGGCTGAATTTCAAATTGCGGCGGTACCTGCATCGGGAGGTATATTCCCCGATATGTGCATCCATGACATCGATTTAGCACATTTTCTACTTGATTCAAAAATCACATCAGCATGCGCAATGGGTGGTGCTTATGCACACCCCGGTTTTGATGATGTAAATGATGCAGATAACGTGTCATCAATTTGTCGGCTTGCTAACGGCACAATGGCAAACATCTCTGGGTCTAGAACAACACATCACGGCCACGACACCCATGTTGAGATCCATGGCACTAAAGGGATTCTTGCCATTGGCCAAAACCCTACGCGCAACCGCGTTGTGATTAAGGATGAATATGGTGTGCGCAATGAGTGTACGCCTGAGTTTTTCGAGCGTTTCAAGGAGGCGTTTCTTGCGGAGGCTGAGGACTTTGTCGACTGCTGCTTGTCGGGTAGGCAGCCGCGCGTGACACTTGCTGAAGCACGCGCGGCCACTGAAGTTGCGCTCCTGTTGAAACGCTCATTCCAAGAGCAGCGTTTAGTCAGAGAAGATGAAATGAGGTTTAATGGCTAAGTTCCCCAAAAGTATTTAAAGGGATTTTATTGTGGGTAATCCAGACAAATAAACACTAAACATTGAATGTCAATGACTGACGGGTCTCGTCGCTGCAATTACTAGTTTTCTTGCTTATGATCTTTCCGATATGTGATTTAATAAGGAGAACCTAGCGCTCTCTAAACTGGCTCTTGCTCACACACGTCATGGTGTATTCGTTTATGTTTTACAGAAAGTTTTGTTCTATTAATCATTGACTTCAGTTCAACCTCTAGATTGGTTTTGGTTCATCTTTTTTGACAGCTGAAGCAAATTAAAAGGTTATAAATATCGTGCAATTTGGAGAATTAAAATGTCTAAAAATAATTTTGCCATATATCCAAGTCTAGAGAACAAAAGAGTTTTAATTTCTGGTGGCGCTAGCGGTATTGGTGCTGAAATAGTTAAAGCCTTTGCTCAGCAAGATGCGAAAGTTCACTTTCTAGATCGTGACGCTGAAGCATCCAACGCACTTGTCGAATTAATAGGGCGTTCAAATGTCAGTTTTTCGTTAGTTGATCTATGCGATGCAAGCTTGCTCCAAGAGGTTATAGCTCAAGAAGAAAGTAAGAGCGGTAGCTTTGACGTTTTGGTCAATAATGCTGCCCGTGATGACCGACACGATTGGCGAGATGTGACACCTGAGTATTTCGATGAGCGTATTGCAACAAATCTGCGTCATATGTTCTTCTGCGCTCAAGCAGTCGCGCCTGGAATGATTGAGTCAGGTGGCGGTTCTATCATCAACATGGGCTCCAACTCTTGGTGGGAAGCGGGTGGTGGATTCCCTGTTTATGCAACTGCAAAGTCAGCCGTACATGGATTAACTCGTACCCTTGCTAGGGATTTTGGCGTGCACCATATTCGTGTTAACACAGTTGTTCCCGGTTGGATAATGACTGAGCGCCAAAAGGAGCTTTGGGTCACCGAAGAAGCCATTGAGAAACATCGCAATCGTCAATGTTTACCTGAGCTTATAGAGCCAGTTTATGTGGCGCGAATGGTACTTTTCTTAGCGTCTGATGATGCTCGTATGTGTACAGCGAATAACTATATGGTTGAGGCTGGCTCAATTTAATCTCTTTATGTTTGTCGAAGGGGAGCATGCCATGGCTAGAATCGCTTTCAAACGTTAAATTTGGCTTATTCCTAATAACAGATATTGGATTGAATGGATTCGATGAAGCAGCCTGACTGGGTGGCAATTGACTGGGGTACTTCAAATTTACGAATTTGGGGTATGTCTGATAGTGGGGAGCTCCTTAAGGAGTTTTGCTCTGAAGTTGGCATGTCTCGATTATCCCCGGATCAATATGAATCAGTTTTGGTTGATGCAATCTCCGGCTGGTTAATAGATAGAGTCACTCCTCTAACTATCTTAATTTGTGGTTCCGCTACCAATCGTCAAGGCTGGAGAGAGGTCCCTTATGTTGAGGCTCCCTGTGAGCCTATGGGTAGCAAGATTCGAATTGAAACCAAAGATCCGATGATTGAGGTCTATTTGTTGGGCGGGGTTAGCCAGTCTTCTCCCGCTGCCGTTATGCGAGGGGAAGAGATTCAACTCCTAGGTGTGATTTCATCAGGGATTTCTGAAGGAGTCTTTTGCTTACCCGGTACGCATAGTAAATGGGTAGAAGTTCAGCAGAATAAGATTGTTGATTTCACAACCTTCCTAACGGGCGAGTCCTTCGAGTTGTATAGCCAGTTCTCAATATTGAAACACTCAGTTAAAGCTGACCAGATTAATTTGGAGCAATTTGATGCTGCTGTTCAGGATATATTTTCTGAACCACAGAAGTTCACATCACTACTATTTTCTATACGTGCAGATGATCTCCTTCATTCACAAAATTCGTTGCAAGCTCGTTCGAAGCTGTCAGGTTATTTGATTGGAATCGAGCTCGCAGGTGCGGCTACTCGGTGGAAAAATAAAAGCGTTACATTGATAGGATCTAGCCCACTTACTGCTCTCTATCATCGCGCACTGAATAGTGTGGGTGGAGTCGCTGACTGCCTTGATGGCGATAGGTTTGCGAGAGAAGGGCTCTTCATCCATTACCAAGACGTTAAGAGGAATAAATAGTGCCTGAATTGATTGCAATATTACGTGGCATAACGACTGATGAGTCTCTGGAAATCGTCGAATCACTTGTTGAAGCCGGTATTACAAAAATTGAAGTACCGCTTAATTCACCATCACCATTTAAAACCATTGAGCATATTCAAAAAGCTTATGGTGATGATGCATTGATTGGCGCAGGTACAGTGCTCTCAATATCTGAGGTTAATGAGTTAGATCGCATTGGCGCACGGCTAATAGTTTCACCCAACTGTAATTCGGATGTGATCAGACGATCTAAAGAGCTCGGGATGTTCTCCTATCCGGGTGTGTATACCGCCACAGAGTGTTTTAGTGCGCTTGATGCAGGCGCCGATGGATTAAAGTTTTTTCCAGCTTCGACCCTCGGTATTGATGGATTAAAAGCGCTAAAAGCCGTACTGCCTATTGATACTCCGACCTATGCAGTGGGTGGGGTCGATCTGCCTGATTTTGAGAAATGGTTATCTGCGGGCATTACTGGGTTTGGTATAGGTAGTTCTCTTTATAAGCCGGGGCGGTCCGCTTCTGAGGTATACGCAATAGCAAGTAACATGGTTGCTGAATTCAACAGGGTCTCTAAGTGATCGAGATATTTGATGCTAGGCGCTGTCGATTAGGGGAGGGACCACTTTGGCACCCTTTACGTAATCAGCTCTTTTGGTTTGATATCTTGAAATGCCGTTTATATAGCTTAGATGGAAGGCAAGAGTTCACTTGGCAGTTTGAGAGAAGTGTTTCAGCCGCTGGCTGGATTGATCATGATCATCTTTTGATTGCCGACTCAGTATCCCTCTTTGAATTTAATTTAGAGACTGGGCAGCAAAGACATGTCGTTGATTTAGAGGCTGATAATCCAATGACGCGTTCGAATGATGGTAGGGCTGATCCTTGGGGTGGTTTTTGGATAGGTACCATGGGTCATAACGCTGAACCACAGGCTGGTGCGATTTATCGATTCTACAAAGGGGAGTTAAAACAGCTCTTCTCTGATATCACCATTTCAAATGCAATTTGTTTTGATGCTAGCCGCTCTGTTGCCTACTTTACAGATACTCCAACCCGAAAAATTTGGCGGCAAACCCTCTCTGAAAATGGTTGGCCAGAGGGATCAGCAGAGCTTTTTCTTGATCTTGAAGGGGCGTCTCTTAACCCTGATGGAGCAGTGACAGATAGCGCAGGAAATATTTGGATCGCATTCTGGGGTGATTACTCAATTCGTTGCTATTCGCCCAGTGGAGAGGAGCTACATAAAATTGAGCTTCCTACTTCACAGCCATCCTGTCCTGCATTTGGTGGTGCAGAGTTCAATAGACTATTTGTGACAACAGCTAAACAGGGGCTGCCAGATGCAGAGATTATCTCTGGCGTTGCAGGTTCTGTTTTTTCAATTAATGTGCCGGTATTTGGGAAAGCAGAGCCGGCTGTTGAAATGATGAAATATTGATTGCGAGCTCAACAATAAGGCTAAAAGGATGGCAATTATGAAAAAAAATAACTATTTGAGTATTGAAGAGCTCTCATTAGAGGAGCTTGTTAAAGTACTTTCAGAAAAGGCAACTCCATCTGATTTACCTTTTGTAGATGACATTATTCAACAGGTCCCGGTCTATAAAGGTTCAAAAGTACTTCAACTGATCGAATCCGATGACACTGGAGAGCAACTTAAGAGGATGCAATCTGAATGGCATTGGGTTTGGAGTTCGGGCCCAGGTATTTTGGTTTTTAAGAATGCATTCGACAATCTCGAGCTTTTAGATTCAGTGACGACCTCGTTTGAAGCTCTGATTGATGAAGAGAAACAAGCGGGTAAAGGAGCTGGCGATCATTTTGCTAAACCAGGTGCCAACGATCGAATTTGGAATGCTCTTGAAAAACTCTGTTTGCACTCTCCAGAGCTTTTTGCGAAATATTATGCGAACCCCATTTTGGCAAAAGCAGCTGAGGCTTGGCTTGGACCAAACTATCAGATTACCTCCCAAGTGAACTCTGTAAACCCTGGTGGTGAAGCTCAGGTGGCTCATAGAGACTATCACCTGGGCTTTATGACAACCGAACAGGCAGTGAATTACCCGCAGCATATTCATCAATTGAGTTCGCACTTAACACTTCAGTGTGCTGTTGCTCATGTCGATATGCCGCTGGAGAGTGGACCGACACTCTATTTGCCCCATTCGCAGAAATACTCACATGGTTATCTGCTGGCTGATTTTGCCCCCTTCCATGAGTACTTTGCCGAACACCGTGTGCAACTGCCTCTAGAAAAGGGTGATCTCGTAATGTTTAACCCGGCTCTACTTCACGCCGCGGGTAGTAATAAAAGTAAAGATATAAAGCGTTTAGCCAACTTGCTTCAAATATCATCAGCATTTGGTCGTGCAATGGAATCAGTCGATCGGTTAAGAATGTGTAAGGCGCTGTACTCTGAGTTGATGGCCATTACTCAAAAGGGAGGGTTGTCAAAGATAGAACTTGATTCCGTGATAGTAGCGTGTGCAGAGGGCTACGCATTCCCAACCAATCTCGATAGAGATCCACCTGTTGGCGGGTTGGCCCCTCAATCACAGCAAACGATTTTACGCCGAGCCATTGATGAAGAGTGGTCGTTGGCTGAACTGTCAGAGGTGTTAGATGACTACGATTGGCGCCGTAAAACCAATTAAAAAGGTAAAAATAAATGAACGTTAGATATGCAGTTGTTGGCGCGGGACGGATCTCTCAAGATGCATTCATGCCTGCCATCCCACAAACCAATAACTCCGGGATCATTGCGATTGTTAGCGGTAACCGCTATGCGATGCCGCGGCTTGGCTAATCACTTACAACGAGGAACGACCTCACGAATCGCTTCGGAACGAAACACCAGCAGAATTTAAAGAGTTTGTTACTGCAGAAATTTCTAGTAACGAAGTGTGCGCTTGACGGGAAGTTTACTCTATGGAGTTTAAATTTTGATTCACAAAGGTCGGTCTTCGGTTTTAATCATAGTTTTATCGCATGTAATTAGTTGCCTATATAACCCAGTAGGTTATAGATTTTTTATTGAATAAAATAATCTTTCTAAAAGTTGAAAATATATTCCAAATGCAGATTTTATTCATTAGTATTTGATTTAATAACCATAAAATAGTTTTCTTTTGAGAGCCACTCCAATGCCCAATGCTTCCCCTAAAACCTTTAGTGAATTAAAAGCTAATATTGCCAGTGAGCATCAATCGTTGAGTAAGAGGCTTCGCCAAGTTGCTGAGTTTTTTTTAGATAACCCTAACGATATTGCATTCGGAACCGTTGCTGTTATTGCAAAAGATGCGGGTGTTCATCCCTCGACTTTGGTTCGTTTTGCTAATGCTTTTGGTTACTCTGGTTTTTCTGAGATGCAGCGTATTTTTCAGCAACATTTGTTGCATGAATCGCTAAGCTATACTGACCGTATTCGAATTGCGCGAGAAAGCCTAGGTGAGGATGAGACCAGCCCTGTTCGATTACTAGAGCAATTTGCTTCTGCAAACTCAGCTACACTTGATCACCTGATTAGTGAAATCGACTATTCAGCCCTCGAAAAAGCAGAAGAGTTGCTTCAGCAAGCGAACAACATTCACGTTATGGGTGTACGTAGAGCATTTGTTGTTGCTAGTTATTTTGTCTACGCACTTCGTCACGTTGATCGACGTGCTTTTTTGATTGATAGCTTAGGCTGTATGACCATGGAGCAGTCAGGAAATATGCAGCAAGATGATGTCCTGGTAGCAGTGAGTTTCCAACCATATGCAGAAGAGACACAGAAAGTGGCACAACAGGCTATGGATTCAGGTGTGCCGCTTATATTAATTACCGATAGTGAGCTGAGTCCATTGGCCTCCAAAGCTTCTGCAAAGATCGTTTTAAGAGAAGCGGAGGTTCATGGGATCCGATCCTTGTCCTCATCTTTGTGTGTCGCTCAATCTCTCTCTGTAGGGTTGGCGGGTAGACCTTAATAGACAAAACCACCAACTGTAGTTTTTTTGTCGATACGCTTACTAGATAGTAAGGGCAGTTTTAAAGCGTTCTAAATCAGATTCACTTACACTAAAGGCTTCGACACCAACTGGTCCGTTATAACCTATGGAATTAAGTGCTTTGGCGACATGAGCGTATTTGATTACCTCAGTTTTTGGTTCGCAACTACCAGTGTTTTCGGCAACTTGTTTCCGACTAAAAATCGTTAGGAAAGGTGTGAATTAATCGCCAATAGGTATACCCAAACAGACCTGTAGCGAGAACCGACCAGAAGGGGGCGGCACCCCAAAGAAACCATTCAGCAGCAGCCCAAAGGCCTGTAAATATTACGGTGCCATAGCGTCGCGCTTTGGGTTTGAAAAAAGCTAGGTCATCATCGCGAATCACAATTTGTATCCTTAGGTGGATTGCATATAAATATGAAGCGTTTATTCTAAACGCATATTAGATATTCGGGCTAATTTAGTTCGATCTGCACTATTAGGAAACAGCGTGTCTACGTCACATCATTACACACTCAAGGTCGAGTGTCCTGGCCGTACTGGATTGGTCGCCGCAATCACCACTTTCTTGGCAAATCGCGACTTTTTTATCGTCGAAATGAAACAGTTCGATGATGAAGTCTCGGGTCGTTTCTTTAGCCGTTTAGAGTTCACAACTCACACACCGTTGGATTTGGAACAGATAGCTGAAGAGTTCAACCGTGAAGTTGCGGATGCGTTAGATATGAATGCTCAGTGGCGCAGTGCTAAAGCGCCTATGAAAACGTTGATCCTTGTCTCTCAACATGATCACTGTTTAATGGAGTTGCTCTATCAGCAGAAGCGTGGCGAGCTGAATATTGAGGTGACAGGTATTCTGTCTAATCACCCAGACCTTGAACCAGTCGCCAATTTCTATGGCTTAGACTTTGAGCTGTTACCGACGTTAGAGACCAAGCTGGAGACCAAGGCTGCTCGTGAAAAACGCATTCTTCAAGCGTTTAAAGAGACAGGTTCTGAGTTGGTTATATTGGCTCGATACATGCAGATTCTCTCGCCTGAACTCTGTTCAGCTTTGGCGGGGCAGTGTATCAATATTCACCACTCATTCTTGCCCGGCTTTAAGGGTGCTAGACCCTATTTTCAAGCCTATGATCGCGGCGTGAAACAGATTGGTGCGACCGCTCACTATGTTACTTCTGATCTTGATGAAGGTCCGATCATCGAACAAGAGGTGGGTCGTGTTGATCACAGTTTTGGCCCTGATGACTTGCGAGATATGGGTCGTAACATGGAGAACCTGGCGTTATCCAAAGCCGTTCGTGCTCACACCGAACAGCGCGTCTTTGTTAACGGTCTGAAAACTGTAGTGCTCTCATAGCTTTTCAAATTAGGTTATCGCTGCAAAGAGCTTATCAGTGCTCATTTGGGAGCCTATTCCATCCAACTGGTAACCTGGCAGGGCTTCGATGGCTGAGGTGAGTCCTGGGCTGGTGAGTTGCCCGATAAGTGCTTTAACCGGAGGGTGTTCAAGTCTGTTTGTTTTACAGACTAAAAGGTAGTGCTCCAGCGCAAGCGGGATAAAATCCAACCCGAAGTTTCGTGCCGGAGGTTCTACACCTAAGCCCACATCTGCCATGCCTGATGCCACATAGGCGGCAACGGCTGAGTGTGTGAACTCTCGAGTGGTGTAGCCATTAATCTTTTCCGGGTCCAGTTCTGCGCGATGAATCAACTCATTAAACAGTGCGCTGGTGCCGGAGCCCTCCTGCCGATTGATAAATCGAACATCAGAACGTATTAAATCGTTAAGCGACTTAATCTGTTTAGGGTTCCCTGATTGAACGATCAACCCCTGTTGGCGGGTAATATAGCGAATGACAGTAAGGTCATCACTTAACAGTTGTCGTTTGTGCTGTTCAATCAATTGGCTGCCGCCCACTCCCCTTGGAAGATGAAAGCCTGCAATATCACACTCCCCAGCGATCACAGCACGGATCGCTTGTTCGGCCGGCATGTATTGCAGATTAAGTTCTAGCTCTTCAATGTGTTCTGGGAGTAGTGCAACCGCGTAGCCGTGGCTGGCGTAAAGGCTTAGGATCGGGTTGTGTATCTCTAGCGCTTTATGGATCTCTAAATTCAATTCGGTTGCGAGGTTCTCCATCTGAGGTCCAAGTCTCGCTTGGACTCGCTCTTCGGCCCAAAGCAGTTTTTCCCCCAGTATTGTTAACTTCGCTCCACGACCTTTCTGCATCTCTACCAGAGGTGTTCCAAAAAAATCGGTCCACTGTTTGATCAGGTTCCAGCCGTGTCGGTATGAGATGCCAATCTGTTTAGCAGCGTCTGTCAGTTTCTCTGATTTTTTCAGTGCATGTAAGAGTGCAAAAAGCTGAGGACTTAGTTGCTGTCCGCTGCTGTCGGTAAATGTCCAGTTAGGCTCGACTTTGATCTTGTTCATATGAATAAAAATGCATATTTGTATAGGCTTTAACCAATGATAAGGTTCTTTAAACAAAAAATCAGCCAATATAGTGCGATTAAATATGAATAAAAATGCATATTCAGAGGCGTCCTCTCTACCTACGGGTTTTACAACAGAACAGTGGGTTGATGGCGTTGTTTCTTCAATTGAGCAGTTGAAAGATAAGCCAGGCGCGCTGTTGCCTATTCTGCATGAGATTCAAAACGCCGTCGGTTACATTCCGCCTGAGTCGATCGATCTCATAGCGGCTGCGCTCAATCAATCTAAAGCCGATGTATATGGCGTGATTACCTTCTATCACCAGTTCAGAATGACACCGCCTGGGAAATATCAGGTCGAGATCTGTCGAGCAGAGTCTTGTCAGGCTATGGGTGGCCGCGCTTTAGAGGCTCACGCTAAACAAGCTTTGGGTATCGATTACCACCAGACGACCGCTGATGGCGAGATTACACTCGAGCCCGTTTACTGTTTGGGCAACTGTGCCTGTTCTCCCTCTATACGCATTGGCGATCAAACCTATGCTCGTGTCACGCTTGAACAGTTTGACGACCTGATGGATGGGCTTCGCACGCACAACTTGGAGCTAACCAATGGCTAAACTATTTATCCCGCAAGATATGACAGCAAAAGCCTTAGGTTCTGATGCCGTGGCTGATCTTATACTAGCGCTTGCCAGTGCATCAGGGCAGGAAATTGAGATTGTTAGGAATGGTTCTAGGGGCATGTTTTGGCTTGAGCCCTTAGTTGAGATCGAAACGCCAGAAGGGCGTGTTGGATTTGGCCCAGTAACAACTCAACAGGTTGATCAATCACTGGTAAATGCGATCTTGAATGCAGACAAATCTCACCCATTGTCTGTTGGGCTGACTGAAGAGATTCCCTATTTAAAACAGCAGCAGCGTTTTTCATTTGCCAGAGCTGGGTTGGATGATCCACTCTCAATCACATTTTACAAATCCACCGGTGGATTTGTCGGTTTGCGCCAAGCGTTAAATCTATCGGGGCAGCAGATTGTTGATGAGGTTAAAGAGTCAGGATTGCGTGGTCGAGGCGGTGCTGCCTTTCCAACGGGTATAAAGTGGCAAACGGTCCATGATGTGGATGCCGACCCTGGCCAAACGAAGTACATTGTCTGTAATGCGGATGAGGGTGACTCTGGCACATTTGCTGACCGTTTAGCTATGGAAGCGGATCCCTATCAGTTGATCGAAGGGATGACCATCGCGGCTCTGGCTGTGGGTGCTGAACAGGGTTACATCTATCTTCGATCTGAGTACCCTGAAGCGCACCGTATCCTTAATGCTGCGATTAACACTGCAGAGAGCGAAGGCTTCCTTGGCACTAATATCTGTGGATCGGGACGATGCTTCAATCTTGAGGTGCGTCTCGGTGCTAAAGCCTACATCTGTGGTGAAGAGACAGCGCTTCTAGAAAGCCTTGAGGGCAAGCGTGGTATGGTTCGTGCTAAACCGCCACTGCCTGCGATAAAAGGACTCTTTGGTCAGCCAACGATCGTCAATAACGTGCTTACGTTGGCTTCAGTTCCATTTATTCTTCGCGAAGGGGCTAAAGCCTATGCCGATGTTGGCTTTGGTCGTTCAAGAGGGACCCTGGCTTTTCAGTTGGCTGGAAACATTAAACGAGGCGGCCTCGTTGAACTCGGTTTTGGTCCTTCGTTAAAAACACTGTTGGACGATTTTGGCGGCGGTACCTTTACCGGCCGCCCTATGCGTGCTGTTCAAGTCGGTGGTCCTTTAGGAGCCTACCTTCCCGAATCACAATGGGATACGCCACTCGATTATGAATCCTTTGCTGCCAAGCAAGCCGTGTTAGGCCATGGTGGTGTTGTCGTGTTTGATGATCAAGTCGATATGTTGCAGCAAGCACGATTCTCAATGGAGTTCTGTGTCTCTGAGTCTTGCGGTAAATGCACACCCTGCAGAATCGGTTCTACCCGAGGGGTTGAGGTGATTGATCGAATTCAGCAAAACCAATCTCGTGAAGAGAATATGGCGTTGCTTGAAGATCTTTGCGAAACCATGGTGGATGGGTCGCTATGTGCCATGGGAGGAATGACACCCTTCCCCGTTATGAGTGCTGTACGTCACTTCCCTGAAGATTTTGCCAAGGTGGTCCACTAATGACCGTCCAATTTTTTGAAGCCGACAAAGATTACGGGACGCCTAAGCGTCAATCAGACAAAATGGTCTCTCTTTGGATAGATGACTTTCAGGTATCAGTTCCTGAGGGTACCTCTGTTATGCGTGCGGCAGCGGAGATCGGTATACAAATACCCAAGCTCTGTGCCTCTGATAATCTCGAGTCGTTCGGCTCTTGTAGACTCTGTGCCGTAGAGATTGAAGGCCGTCGAGGTAAACCTGCCTCCTGCACGACACCAGCAGAGGAGGGCATGCGTGTTACAACGCAAAATGACGCTCTGGCGAAGTTGCGTCGTAACATTATGGAGCTCTACATTTCTGATCACCCGCTGGACTGTCTGACCTGTCCGGCTAATGGTAACTGTGAGCTTCAAGATATGGCCGGTGCCGTTGGTCTGCGTGAAGTTCGTTATGGATTTGATGGTGAGAACCACCTTGAGGGTGAGAAAGATGAATCAAATCCATACTTCACCTTTGATCCGACCAAGTGTATTGCATGTTCTCGCTGTGTGCGGGCCTGTGGAGAAGTTCAGGGCACCTTTGCGTTAACCATGGGGCATCGTGGCTTTGAATCAAAGATCACCGCTGGCGCTGATGACAGTTTTATGGAATCAGACTGTGTCTCTTGCGGCGCCTGTGTCCAAGCCTGCCCGACCTCTACATTGATGGAAAAATCGGTCATTGATCAAGGTCAGCCTGAACACGCAGTTGTGACTACCTGTGCTTATTGTGGTGTGGGGTGCTCTTTTAAAGCCGAGATGAAAGGTGATCAGCTCATTCGCATGGTGCCTTACAAGGGTGGCGAAGCGAACATGGGACACTCCTGTGTTAAAGGTCGCTTTGCCTTTGGCTATGCAACACACAGTGATCGTGTGACCAAACCGATGATTCGTGACTCAATTGATCAGCCCTGGCAAGAGGTCTCTTGGGATGAGGCGTTCACTTATGCGGCTAACAAGATGCGATCTATTCAACAGAGATACGGTCGTGAAAGTATCGGTGGCATCACTTCATCACGCTGTACTAATGAAGAGACCTATCTAGTACAGAAACTGATCCGCGCTGGTTTTGGTAACAACAACACTGATACCTGTGCGCGTGTCTGCCACTCGCCGACCGGTTTTGGATTGAAAGTGACCTTGGGTGAATCGGCTGGGACACAGACATTTGAGTCTGTTTTGCACTCTGATGCTATTTTGGTGATCGGTGCCAACCCGACGGATGCACACCCTGTGTTTGGCTCGATGTTGAAGCGTCGTGTCCGAGAGGGTGCATCTCTGATTGTGGCAGACCCTCGCTCTACCAGTCTCGTCTCAAGTGCCCACATTAAAGCGTCACAACATCTTCAACTACTTCCCGGAACCAATGTTGCCGTCATTAATGCACTTGCTCATGTGGTGATTACTGAAGGTTTAGAGGATCGTGACTTTATTGCTTCGCGTGTCGATGATGGAAGCTATCAGCAGTGGCGTGAGCATATTTCAGATCCGAAACACGCACCCGAGGCCGTAGCAGAGATTACTGGTGTTGCAGCAGAGACACTTCGCGACGCTGCACGTACCTTTGCCAAAGCTCCTAATGGTTCAATCTACTATGGCTTAGGTGTTACCGAACACTCGCAAGGTTCCACAATGGTCATGGGTATTGCCAATTTGGCACTGGCGACCGGTAATATCGGCCGCTTAGGGGTTGGTGTTAACCCGCTACGTGGTCAAAACAATGTGCAGGGTTCCTGTGATATGGGTTCATTCCCACACGAGCTACCCGGTTACCAGCATGTGTCAGATGACAAGGTCAGAGCGAAGTTCGAAGCTGTCTGGAATGTGTCGCTTGATAACGAACCCGGTCTGCGTATTCCTAATATGTTTAATGCTGCGCTCGATGGTGACTTTAAAGGGATGTATGTGCAGGGTGAAGATATTGCCCAATCTGATCCGAATACGGCTCATGTTGAAGCTGCATTGAAGTCGCTTGAGTGCTTGGTGGTTCAGGATATCTTCTTGAATGAGACCGCCAAATTTGCCCACGTCTTCTTGCCGGGTTCTTCATTCCTAGAGAAAGATGGCACATTCACCAATGCTGAACGACGTATCAACCGTGTTCGCAAGGTGATGAAGCCGCTTGCTGGGATGGCCGACTGGGAGGTTACTCAGGCCTTTTCGAATGCTTTAGGCTACCCAATGAACTACCAGCATCCTTCAGAAATTATGGATGAAATCGCTCAATTAACACCCTCATTTGCAGGTGTGAATTATCAGCGTTTAGAAGAGCAGGGTAGCATTCAATGGCCATGTAATGATCAGCAGCCTGAAGGTACGCCGATTATGCACATGGATAGTTTTCCAATCGGAAAGGCTCAGTTCGCGATCACTGAGTATGTGCCGACTGAAGAGCGATCGAATCGACGTTACCCTCTGCTTCTGACCACTGGTCGAATCTTGAGTCAGTACAATGTCGGTGCTCAGACCCGTCGAACAGAGAACCAGCAGTGGCACCCTGAAGATCAACTCGAGCTCCATCCGATCGATGCCGAGGATCGCGGTATTCAAACAGGTGATTCGGTCAGTATTGCCTCTCGAATGGGCACCACTGTGCTCAAGGCGCTGGTCTCAGATCGTATGCAGCCAGGTGTGGTCTACACGACTTTCCACCACCCAGGTAGCGGGGCGAATGTGGTCACAACTGAAAATTCAGATTGGGCGACTAACTGCCCTGAGTACAAAGTGACAGCCGTGCAGGTTAATAAAGTCACCGGTGAGTCCGATTGGCAGTCTCAGTTTAAGCAGTTTGATAAACGTCAGAGAGACTTCTTGGCGTCAGCGACGGGTGAGAAAGCCTAACCCGTGATGAAGCAGAGTCGAACGCGACAGGTATCCCGATGGCAGGTTAATCAATCTGAGGTTAGCCTGTTTGATGAGGTAGCCGAAGAGATACCCACAGCGCTCGTCTATAACGGGCTCTCTTATGCGGTGATGATGACAACGCCAGCGGATTTTGAGGTCTTTGCCTATGGCTTTTCATTAACCGAAGGGGTTGTGGAGTCGGCTGACGAAATATTGGGTATCGATGTTGAGTATCTGCCTGATTCGGCAGGTGTTTCAATTGAAATTGAGGTGACTCAACGTGCCGCTCGTCGTTTGGGAGAGACGCGGCGTAACCTTGCAGGACGCACTGGCTGTGGCTTATGCGGTGTAGAGTCGATACAGCAGGCGATTCGACCTATTGCAGCTGTATCCCAGACAGTCAATGTTAACCCTGAATCGATCGACTTAACGGTTCAGCATTTGCAGTCACATCAAGCGCTGCAAACAGCAACCGGGGGAGTGCATGCTGCTGCATGGTGTTCTCTGTCGGGTGAGATCTTAAGAGTGTTTGAAGACGTTGGGCGTCACAATGCGATGGATAAACTGGTGGGTTATCTCATGCAAACAGGCGCTGAAGTGGAGAACGGATTTGTACTTATTTCCAGTCGAGGGAGTTACGAAATCGTTCAGAAAGCGGCCGTCATTGGCATTGCCCAGCTGGTTACTCTATCAGCTCCCACTGATCTTGCTTGTCGTCAGGCCGAGGCGGTTGGGATTCGTTTGATCGGTTTTGCTCGCCCCGGACGACAGGTGCAGTACACAAAGTTGAATAAGGAAATTTAGAATGTCACAGCATCAATTGGCATCGATGATCGAGATGGTTAATCAAATCGCCGCCAATATCACTTCTGGAGAGTCTCAAGATCAGGTGGCTGAGAAGGTCTCTGTGCACTTAAAACGCTTTTGGTCACGCGGTATGAAAGAGCAAATTTTTGCTTATCTAGAGGCGGATGGATCTGAACTGTCACACGCAGCGAAAGCCTCTTTAGAGCGATTGAAAGCGCTCTAATATCTCCTGCCACTCCTCTGGCGTATTGGCATTGAGTAGCTGTTGCTCGTCTATGCAGGGGATAGAGCGCTCTTCTCTTTCAGAAAAGAAACGCTTGAGAGAGAGTCTTTCACCCTCAACAAGTCGCTGCGTCAGTCCATCGATAAGAGATTCAGGATTCCAAATAAAGATGGGAATGTAGAGATCATCGAAGTGGCTAGTGCACTGATGGGTAAACCCCGCATCAATGAGTCGACTTAACTCGCTGCGTTGCATTAGTGGCAGATCAACGGGTATCACTAAGGTTGGCCGTGATGAGTCTTCAGCCAGTGCTGCATGTATGCCACCTAGAGGACCGGAGTCTTTAAACTGATCTTGTATATGAGCTGGATTGTCATCATTTCGGCAAACCCTTACTTTACCTGCCCCACATTCAGATAATAGCTGTTGGGCACGCGCTAACAGCGTTTCTCCATCCAGTGTCAGTAGAGCCTTATCAGCCCCCATTCTTGATGAGTGACCGCCGGCTAGAATGACTCCATTGAACTTATGCATCTTGCTCATCTTTCTAAAGGTTGCGAGGTCGTTTAGTTTACCCTAGAGCTCATTTAGGTTCTGCAAATAGTGCTCGGCTGTTTGCAGAATCTCTGACTTCTCCTCTTCAGGCTTTTTATCCCAGTTACGATAGACCATCGCGGTGCGTGGGTTGTTGCTGAAACGGCTGGCGTGGCGATGTTGGAAGTGCCAATAGAGGCTATTGAATGGGCAGCTGTTATCCCCCGAGCGTTGTTTCACATCGTAGTGACACCCTTTGCAGTAGTCGCTCATTCGATTGATGTACTGGCCTGATCCTGAATAGGGTTTGGAAGCTAGCAAGCCGCCGTCGGCAAACTGACTCATACCGAGGGTGTTGGGCATCTCTACCCACTCAATGGCGTCGATGTAGATGCCTAGATACCAGGCATCAACCTGTTTAGGATCAATGCCAGCCATTAAACAGAAGTTCCCTATAACCATCAGTCGCTGAATGTGGTGCGCGTAGGCGTACTCCAGTGACTGATCAATGCACTGGTGCATGCAGTTCATTTTGGTCTTACCATCCCAGAAAAAGTCGGGGAGATACCTATCTGCATTCAGGGCATTCATGCTGGGGTATTCAGGTAGATTGATCCAGTAGATGCCACGAACAAACTCGCGCCAACCTAGAATCTGCCTGACAAAGCCCTCTATCTGAGCAAGATCGATACGTTCGGGTTGCTCGCGGTATGCTTGAATGGCTCGCTCAATCACCTGTGCCGGTGAGATCATTTTACAGTTCAGAGCGAAGGAGATTCGTGAATGGTAGAGACTCCATTTGTGCTCCGAGTTCGCCGTCATCGCATCCTGGAATTTTCCAAATAGAGGTAGGCAGTGAGTGCAGAAAAACTCCAGCAACTCCAGCGCTTCACTTCGTGTGATTGGCCAGACAAGTTGTGTGCCCATCTCACCAAAGTAGTTGATGCCGTGTCGATCTAAACGGTTTCGAATATCTTCTGTGTTGTGAGCAAACACCAGTGGTTCTGGAATGTCCGCAAGATCCGCTTTTTTAAACGCTTTTTGGTTCTCGGTATCGTAATTCCAACGACCGCCTTCGGGCTCTTTGCCCTGCATAAGGTAGCCATGTTTAACCCGCATGCGCCGGTAGAAGGCCTCCATACGGTGTCCAGTATTAGGTTTAAACTCTTTGCTGATCGCTTCAAATGGCAGTAGGAAGTGCTCGGTGTCGAACTCACGCAGACCGGTCCCTTCTGGTAGTGATAGGTTGCGACACTGTTCAAGAAGACGTATCTCATCAGGTCGCTGATACTCAATCTGTGTAAAACCGTGGCGTTTGATCAAATGGTTGATCAATGAGTCTAGGGATTCAAAATCGGCGGTCTCATCAAGCGTTAAATGAATGACCTGATGACCAGCGCTTTTAAGAGCCTCGGCAAAGCGCTGCATCGCCATAAAAAAAGCGGTGATCTTTTGCAGATGGTGTTTAACGTAGTTCTGCTCTTGGTGCAGTTCAGCAATGAGGTAGGTAACTTGGTATGATTTGTCACGAAACCAGCTGTGTTTGGCGTTGAGTTGGTCGCCGAGTACCAGTCTAAGGGTGCTCATCGCTGTTGCTTAGCCTCGCGTCGACAGCGCTCCGAGCAGTACTTCACCTGCTCCCAATCGCGCTCCCACTTTTTGCGCCAGTTGAAGGGCTTTTGGCACTGCTCACAGATTTTGCTTGGTAGATTGAGTTTGTGGTGCATTATTTCATCTCGATGGGCCAGTCGTGGTAGTCGACACGATCGATTGGCAGCATCATCTCTTCACCGCCCCAACGCTGTATAAATAGCCCCTCAGGGTCATAGGTTTGTGTCTGCTTCGCCAGATTGAATTGTCGATGGCCGCGCGGGTCTGCACCAACTCCACCTAAGTACTGCCAGTTCCCCCAATTACTGGCCAGATCAAAATCGATCAGCGCCTCTTCAAAGTAGGCCGCACCGTAACGCCAGTCAATGCCAAGCTCATGCACTAAGCAGCTCGCCACCAGCTGTCTGGCGCGATTGGATTGATAACCCGTTGCTTTCAACTGACGCATGGCAGCGTTGACGATTGGGTAGGGGGTGGTGCCTTCAATCCAGGACTTCATTCGTTCTGGGTAGAAAGAGGTTAAGGGCTTACGATTAAATGGCCCAGTCTGGTGATAGATCTTGTTGCCCCACTTGTGGGCATACCACTGGAAATAGTCACGCCACAGCAGTTCAAAAAATATCCAGTAGGTCGAGTCATTTGCAACCACATCTTCCTCATAACGATTCAGCCTCTCAATGATGCGCTTGGGTGACAATACCCCTAGCGCTAACCAGGGACTGAATTTAGTCGAGCACGCCCACTCATCCAGACCATTCCTAGTCTCCTTGTAGGTGGCGGGTAGATCACTGGAGAAATAGTGTTCGAGATGGTCTAACGCGCTCTGCTCAGAACCGTTGAAGGCATTCTCGCTAGAGCAATCAATGTTGAATGTGGAACCCTGTTTATCGCCGAGAGGAGGTAGGCTGTCAGGTTCAGCAATACGGGCATCAACCTCGATCGACTCTATCTTCTTTCTAAAGGGGGTGAAGCTATCCGGCAGTTCCGCTAGGGCAAAGGGAAGTTGTCGCTCACCGTAAAGAGTGTGCGTCTCTAACACTGTTATCACTAGGTGCGGAAAGCGTGATGCGATCTCTTTAAGAGCGCTCTGCTCATAGCTGCCAGTGTGTCGAGAGGTGACTAAATGCTCGACTTGATCACGTAAAATGACCTGGCTTAACGCTTCGACGTAATCGCTTTCAATCACTTCTAACGCCTGGTTCAGCAGGCTAAGTTTGCTGTGCAAGCTTGACAGTGCTTGGTTTAAAAACTGTTGGCGATGCTTACCGATTCCTTTGAAACCAAATCGATTGGTGCGCTTATCCCTGGGGTGTTGGATGAAGAGACAGGTTAGCTGTTCGCTGTTACGGGCTTTATTAAAGACGGGGTTGTCATCAAGGCGTAAGTTGTTGGTGAACCAGAGCAGTGTGTGTCGATACATGGGGCGATCCTATGGTTGAATCTTTGATACGCACTGCTCTGGGCTTTAGAGCACGGAGTGACTGGAATCAATCGGGTTGGAAAATAGATCCTTTGATAGCCGCTTTGACCGTTTTGACAATCAACACCGTTAGCAAAATAGAGACCAGTGTCAGCATCAGGTGGCTCAATGTTTGGAAGAAGAGAGTCTGGCTCTGCTCAAACATGATCAGTGTGCCAATGGTGAAGGCTGCAATTGGGAAAGAGTAGGCCCACCAAGAGACAAAGAAGGGGATTCTTGCAAAACGTGGAAGCTGCGACACAAGTAGCAGAACCAAGAACATCGCCGCGTAGTAGAGGATGTGTGCAAAGTTATCGACAACGCCCTGATTGAGCTTCAAATAGGCAATAAATCCGACCGCGGGCGGCGCGATCATGATAAACAGTGTCGGCAGTAACTTCTCTGGGAGTGGCTCGTGAAAAATGATGCGGTTAAAAACTAATACCTTTAACACAATCCAGTAGACTATTCCGATCGCAAAGAAGAACCAGCTGACCTCGGTAAAGCCCAGCGTAACCCCGCCAATGGGTGCAATGATGTTGCCCACAATCGGGATGAACCAAGCAGGGGTCGTGTGTTGTACCTGCCAGCGAGCGTGGTGTATCCATTGATTCATCAAATAGAGCGTCAAGATCAGTTGGATTGAAGCGCCCATCCACCATACGGCCGTTGCCAGAGGTGTCATGATCTCCGCCATTGCGACCGCGATCAGCATTAAACCGATGGAAAAAGCAGGGAAGAAGCTGATTTTGATGGGGTGATTAAACTCGGCAATCACCTGATGAGCATGACGGCGCATCTTTAATAGGTAGCTGATTGCCAGTGTTGCTAATAGAACGGCCGTAATCACTAACAGTACTTGCCACACAAGGTTAGTAATACCTAGAACCTCAGAGGCTTTTTTCCAAGCGAGGGTTAAGCCACCCATTCCCATTACCGTTGCGAACAGAGCCACCGGCATATGGGCTAGACGAGATGTCACATCATTCATTGTTTAATCCTGTGAAATTAGATGGATCTAATATAAGGGCTAACCTTAATGGCAACATTAAGATTGATCAATTGCTATCACCTCTATGGCATCTCTACTGATCGAAAACTGAATGTTGAAGCGCTCCAAACTGATTCCGTAAATACGTGTCTCATCAGAGTGAAAGGCGGGTCTAGGGTCTTGCCTTAGAACCTCTTCAATGAGTGTCGATAGTTGTGGTTCTTTAGAGATAACCTCTAAGGCCTGTTCAGAAAATTGAATAGGTTGTTGCAAGGGTTCGGGCTGTTCCATGCCGGGGTAAACGGCATCTGGCAGCGCGTCGGAGTAGGGGATGTAGGGTTTGATATCAAAGACCGGAGTGCCATCGACAAGGTCGATACCGGACAGATTCAGGTGAACCCCTTGGTTTGTATTGATTGAGTCGAGTTTCACAACCGATAACCCCATGGCGTTGGGGCGATGTGTGCTGCGTGTGGCAAACACGCCTAGCTTCTCGTTGCCACCTAGGCGGGGTGGTCGAGTTAAAGGCTTCCAGCCGGCATTCAGGTTCTCACTGAACTGAAAAATCAGCCAAACGTGAGAGCAGTGCTCTAACCCCCTAACGGCATCAGGGTCGTTGTAGGGTGAGACTAGCTCCAATACAGCTTGCGCGGAGGGCGCAAGGCCAGGCTGGCGCGGTGCGCCAAACTTCTCTTTGAATGGTGTTTTGATGAAACCGATCGGTTCAATACTGTGCATTCAGTTACATCTCTTCAATCGGTCTATCAGGAACGGCAGCGTCATCGTAGGCCCCCCAAATGGTTTGATCGAACTGAATGACGGATCCCGTCATCATGCCGCTGTCCTCTGAAGCCATCCATAGCACCGCTTTAGCGACCTCATCAGTCTGAAGAATTCTGCCTGCCGGAAGGGTGGCTGCTTTCCGATCAATAAATGAATCATCCCCCGTCTCTTGAGCGATCAGCTCTCGCTCGTGATCAGAGTTCATCCAGCCTATATCGAGCTGATTGACGCGAATTTGGTTTCTTAACAGGGCATAGCCAGAGTTTCTGGTGAGTGTCGCCAAGGCACCTTTTGATGCGCAGTAGGGGGATAGAAAAGGTTGTCCGGCATGTTCTGACATCGATCCAATGTTGATGATGGCTCCTTTGATCTTCTCGCGAATCATCACTTTGACACTCTCTTGCATGAGAAAGAAGGGCGCCTTTGTGTTGATGGCGAACATTTGATCGAACAGTTCTGGAGAGGTCGTCAGTAGGTTGCCTCTATCCGTTAATCCTGCCGCATTCACCAATAGATCAACCCGTCCAAACTGCTGATCGGTCTCGGCCACAATGTTGCGAACCTGGTCTATTTGATCGAGTTCAGCCGCAACAAAATGGGTTTTAATGCCATACTGTTCCGCGATCTCTGAAGAGACCTGTTTGCCTCTGATCTGGTTGCGGCCGGTGATAACAATTCCTGCTGCGCCTGCTTGGGCAAATTGGTGTGCGATGGCTGCGCCCAAGCCTTGAGTGCTGCCTGTAATGATTGCTACTTTTCCATCGATACGGTTCATCAATCTGTCCTAGTTTGATACTGACATCACCATACTGTTAAGAAAGGTTTGTGAAAAGTCTTATCGTCCTGGCGTTCTACAAATACTAATCGCTTCAATGTAAACCGTACCCGCTGCTTTGAGTGCTTCAGATGCTCGGTCAAAGGTGGTGCCGGTGGTATGAATATCATCGATCAATAGGACGTGACTGGGCGCTGGCTGATTGCAGTAGAAGGTCGAACCTAAATTGGTTTTACGTTCTGCACGATTGAGTGAGACTTGATGGTCTGTTCGACGCTTTTTTTGAAGGGATTGTCGATCAAGGGGGAGCTTTAAATAGCGACTCAAATGTTGGGCAATGATCTCCGCTTGATTAAAGCCACGCAGTGCACAATCGATTGGGTGACTGGGTATCGGTATCAGTGTGGGTTGGGTGCCGAATCGAGAGAGATCGATCTGCTTTGCCAGCAGCTGGCTCATCCAGAAAAGGGGCTCTGGATTCTTTCCCTGTTTGATCTTCTGGAATAGCTCTCGCATGGGGAACTGGTAGATCAGTGGTGATTGTGCGGTATCAAAATGAAACCACTCGCCATAGCAGTCTGGGCAGGATTCGTCTGGTTGATTAAGAGGGTAAGCGCAGACCTGGCAGGGGGTGCTGTTTTTAGCAAGGTCTGCAAAGCAACCCAAACAGAGTGGCTCATTGAACGGTTTGCTTAGTCTGCATAATGGACATTTTGCTGAGTCAAATAGCCACTCAACGATCGACTCTATCTGAAACATCAGTCTGGCCTCCTTGCCTATGATAAATTTAGTTTAGTCAGCGTTTTTAACTCTGTAAAATAGTCGCTCAAACTTAATCTGAAAGGGGCAGTGCGCGGTATGAAGCAGCGTTTTTTTGTGACGGGCACTGAGGTCTCTTCACCCGACAATGAATTCAGTTGTGCGCTTTTAAAGCAGGCTAATCAGAAAGGGTTTAGCTCTCTGGGTCTTAAGCCCGTTGCGACTGGCTGCAGTGAAGTGGATGGAGAGTTAAAGAGCCAAGAGGCGCTGAATTTAATGGCGTGCTCCTCCATTGAGCTCTCCTATCTTCAGGTGAATCCTTTCTCGCTAGCCGCAAATGCTTCGCCACACATTGCTGCTGAGATGGCGGACGTTAGAATGAGTGCTGATCGAATTAAAGCCTACATGAGCGGTGCACTGATGCGTTCGGTCAACCTGGCATTGGTCGAGGGAGTCAGTGGATGGCGGGCGCCCATCAATGATCGTGAGTCGATGGCTAGCGTCGCACAGGCGCTTGGCTTTTCAGTGATATTGGTCGTCAATCTGAATGAGAATGCGATCAATCAGACCTTGTTAACCGTCGAAGCGATTCGTCGTGATGGTCTCGCTTTGGCCGGCTGGGTCGTGTCACAGACTCAGTGTGACTCTGATGAACGAGCAATCGAGTGGTTGCGCAGAGTGGTTCCAGCGCCTTATTTAGGTTCTCTCGCTAGCGAAGGGGGTGAGTCAGATCGGTTGGATTGGGCGCCACTAGGACTGTAAAAACCGCTCAACAATCTTTGTAAAAAGCGCAGGCTTCTCTGCGTGTGGCCAGTGCCCAGTCCCCTCGATGATTCTGAGTTGAACTTTGGGGAAGCGTTTAACCACCTCGTTTTGGTATTCAGGCTTGATGTAGTCTGATTCGCTGCCTTTGATGAAAAGAGTTGGGCCTAGGTATTCCCCCTCACTCATTGGGCTGGCGATCTGATCATACTCGCGCTCAAGTGCCTCTATGTTCATTCGCCAATCAAACCCAGCCTCTGTGCGATAGAGGTTCTTCAGAAGAAACGCTCGAATACTAGCATTGTCAATGTGATGACTTAGGTGTTGATCAGCCTCGGTTCGGCTTTTGATCTCGTTCAGTGGGACCTGTTTTAGCCCTTTGAACACATCGGTGTGGTGGTGAGGGTATTGCACGGGAGCAATATCAACCACGATTAATCGTGAGACTCGTTCGGGATTATTCAGTGCCAGCTCCATAGCGATCTTTCCGCCCATAGAGTGCCCCAATAGATTAAATTGCTGCAACCCAAGTTGGTCGGCCAGTGCCAGGACGGAGTCTGCAAAGGTGCTGTAGTTAAACTGATCAACCTGAGGAGAGCGGCCATGGTTCAGCATGTCGGGAGCGATGACATCAAACTGCTGTTGCAGTGCTTTGATGGGACCGCCAAGATTTTCCCAGCTGCCGAATAGGCCGTGTAACATCAAAAGCGGTTCACCAGAACCGCTTCGATGAAAGTGCAAGCTCATCGCTTACAGAACGTCCAGTAGCTCAACGTCAAATAGAAGCGTTGAGTAAGGAGGGATGCCGCCCGGAGAACCTTGCGCACCGTAGGCTAGGTTGTAAGGGATAAATAGGCGCCATTTAGAGCCTTTAGGCATCAATTGAAGGGCTTCAGTCCAACCTGCGATTACACCTGTTACGGGGAATTCGATCGGTTGACCGCGCTCGACAGAGCTGTCGAAGACAGAACCGTCTGTGAATGTGCCGTGGTAGTGAACGCGTACTTTGTTAGCCGTTGTTGGCTTTTCAGCATCCGCATCACCTGCTGATAGGATTTCGTATTGCAGACCCGATTCAGTCACCGTTACTTCATCACGCTTTGCGTTGTCGTCTAGGAACTGTTGGCCAGCAGCCGCTTTCTCTTTGGCTTCTGCTTCTTGTTTAGCGCGTAGGCGTTCAGTCAGCTCGTTGAATGCCGCTTGTAGATCTTCTGGTTCTACGTGCATCGCTTCGCCGGCGAAAGAGGCTTTAAGGCCAAAGGCAACTGCGTTGATGTCTACGCCGTCAAAACCGTTTTGTGCCAGTTGGTCACCCATCTGACGACCAATGCCGTAGCTGGCGCGCTGTTCAATTGTTTCTAATGTAATGTCGCTCATGATTATCCAAATGTTTCGTTTAAGAACGGCGCGCAGGGTAACATATTCGTTACTGTTGAACGAATAGCAGTGGGTCTACGCGTTGGTTATTCAGACTCACGCCCCAGTGTAGGTGGGGTCCCGTCACTCGTCCGGTGGCACCTACCAGACCGATCTGTTGTCCCAGATCGACTTGATCACCGACTTTAACGTCAATTTTGCTCATGTGGCAGTACATGGTGGATAGGCCATGGCCATGGTCGATGATCACGGTATTGCCATTGAAGAAGTAATCTCCTACGGCGGTTACTTTGCCTTTAGCCGCTGCTTTAATCGGTGATCGATCGGGTGCAGCAATGTCCAGTCCAGAGTGGGGTGCACGAGGCTGATCATTGAAAAAACGTTTAAGTCCAAAGGCGCTGGAGTAGGGGCCTTCAGCAGGCATAGCCAAAGTCAGTATTGGGTCTTCGTTTTTGGTAAACAGTTTGTAGGCGCTCTTTTGCTCAGCCGACTCTCGTTTCCATCGAGCAACCTGTTTGGGGTCGGGTTCAACGTATTTACGCTGCTTAATCTTCAAACGCTGTTCTGGATAGGCTTTATCGTCTAATTGAAAGGTTAGAGTCTTGCCACTGAATTTGAGCTCCTGTGCTTTGCCAACGGTTGCCTTAAGGCTAATGCCGGCAACGGCAGTCCACTGTCCCTCTTGATCGACAACCATCACTCGGTAACCGTCATACGTCACTTCAGGTGCAGGTTCGCTGCTGGGCAGGCCTAGGTCTACGATGGCGATACCGCCCGGTACACGAGACTCTGTGGGCAGTGCTTTTGCAGTTAGGCTGAATAGAGCCAGTGACAGTGTCATCAGAAACAGGGGTAATCGCATACTCTCTCCCTTAATTATTAGTGTGCTTATCAATCGTTGGTTTCGGTGTGGATATCTGTAACCGTTGATGTGATGGAGCCTTTTTGCAGTCGAATATTGATACTCTGCCCGGCCTTAACTTGGCGTGAATCGCGTATCACCTCGTGCTGATCAGTCGTCGCCAATGCATAGCCACGCTCAAGCGTCGCTAGCGGGCTAATGGCCTGCAGGCGGCCCACCTTTTCAGCCAGCTCCAGCTTTCGTCGATCAATTTTACTCTTCGTAAGACTCTCTAACCGACTCATCAGTTGTTTAACCTGTTCCTGATGAGCAGTAAGAGTTCTACTCGGATTGAGACGACTAAGCTGGCTTTGGTTCTGATTGAGTTGGCTGCGTTTGTCGCGCATCAATCGGTTCATCGCGCTGTGCAGTCTCAGCTCCAATTCGTCACTACGCTGAACCTGTTCGCGGATACGCTCTCCGGGGTGTCTAAGCCGCTGTTGTAGGCTCTTTAACTGTGCCTGTTTTGCTGACAATAACCAATCAAACCGCTGTTTAAGAGCGCGCTCAGCTCGATTGATGTTGGCTAATATCTCTGCGCCATTGGGGCTGAGTAATTCGGCTGCTGCTGACGGAGTAGGGGCTCTTAAATCCGCCACCATGTCGGCGATGGAGAAGTCGACTTCGTGCCCGACCGCCGAAACGGTCGGGATGTTTGAGTTGGCTAGACTGAGCGCAACGACCTCTTCGTTAAAGGGCCAGAGATCTTCAAGCGAACCGCCACCGCGACCCACAATGAGTACATCCGCGATCCCTTCGCGGTTTGCCAGTTCAATCGCCTTAACAATTTGCCCAGTGGCTTCATTGCCTTGAACCGCCGTTGGGTAAAGTCTGACGGGTAGTCCAGGGTAGCGACGTTTGAGTACCGTCAAGATGTCGTGAATCGCTGCTCCAGTGGGGGAGGTGATCACGCCTATGCATTTAGGGTGTTCAGGGATCGGTTTTTTGCGGTCCGCTTCAAATAGCCCTTGCGCTTGCAGTTTTAGCTTTAGTTTTTCGAATAGGACTTGGAGTTGCCCTTGGCCATCTTGCTCCATAGCGCTACAGATCATCTGATAGTCGCCACGCCCTTCGTAAAGACTCACGCGTCCGGTGACAACCACCTGGTCACCCTCCTTGGGGGCAAAGTTCACCCGCAAATTGTTACCACGGAACATGGCGCAGCGAACCTGAGCTTTCTGATCTTTAAGGGTGAAGTACCAGTGGCCAGAGCTTGGCTTGGCTAAGTTGCTGATTTCGCCAACGACCCTGATCGAAAGAAACGAGTTCTCCAACAGCGATTTTACCTGCTTGTTCAGTTCGCTAACTGCGATGGCTGTTCGATTTGAAGAGGTTTGAACATTCATCCGGTCATGCTAGCGGTTGTTGCTTCTTTTTAACAGAAAAAATCCTATTGTGCGGCGCAGAAAAAAGGGTGAAAAATGCCGCTATTTACTGCGACTTTAGATTGATAAAAAAGGCGAATTTTAGTAATATATTGGGCTAATTTTTTGCCCATTTAGACAGGTTTTTTAGAATGTTACGAATTGTTGAAGAGGCTTTGACCTTTGATGATGTACTTCTCGTTCCCGCTTATTCAGAAGTGTTGCCTAACGCCGTTAGTTTGAAAACACGTCTGACCAAGGGTATCGAACTCAACATCCCACTGGTTTCTGCGGCGATGGATACCGTGACTGAATCTCGTCTTGCGATTGCTATGGCGCAAGAGGGTGGTATCGGCATCATTCATAAAAACTTAACCATCGAACAGCAGGCTGAAAATGTTCGCCGAGTGAAAAAGTTCGAGGCGGGTGTTGTTACTGATCCAGTCACTTGTCAGCCGACTACAACGGTTCGTGAAATCATCGCGCTGTCTCGTGAAGTGGGCTTCTCTGGTTTTCCTGTTGTTGAGAACGGCGACCTGGTTGGTATCGTCACTAGCCGTGATGTTCGCTTTGAAGAGAACCTAGACACCCCAGTCTCTAACATCATGACACCCAAAGAGCGTCTAGTGACGGTGGGTGAAGATGCGACTCACAAAGAGATCTCTGACCTTCTGCGTAAACACCGTATCGAGAAACTTCTAACCGTAAACGAGCAGTACCAACTGACCGGTATGGTGACGGTTAAAGATATGAACAAGGCGCAGGCTTACCCTAATGCGGCTAAAGATTCTCGCGGTCGTCTACTGGTAGGTGCTGCGGTAGGTACTGGTGCGGATACAGAAGCTCGCGTTGCAGCACTGGCTGAAGCGGGTGCCGATGTCATTGTTGTTGATACGGCACACGGTCACTCAAAAGGTGTTATTGATCGTGTTCGTTGGGTTAAACAGAACTTCCCAGATGTACAGGTGATCGGCGGTAACATCGCAACAGCAGATGCTGCCATCGCGTTAGCGGATGCGGGTGCTGACGGCGTTAAAGTAGGTATCGGCCCTGGTTCTATCTGTACGACACGTATCGTCGCAGGTATCGGTGTGCCACAGATCAGTGCGGTAGCCAATGTGGCTGCGGCGATGGCTGAGCGTGGCGTGCCTCTGATTGCTGACGGTGGTATCCGTTTCTCGGGTGATATCTCCAAAGCGATTGTTGCGGGCGCCTCTGCCGTCATGGTGGGCTCTATGCTTGCCGGTACTGATGAAGCGCCAGGTGAAGTTGAGCTGTTCCAAGGCCGTGCATTTAAGTCATACCGTGGTATGGGTTCTTTAGGTGCGATGTCAGGATCAACTGGCTCTTCAGACCGCTACTTCCAAGATGCGAAAGCGGGTGAAGATAAGCTTGTACCAGAAGGCATCGAAGGTCGTGTACCTTCGAAAGGTCCGCTGGCAGGCGTTGTACACCAGTTGATGGGTGGTCTTCGCGCCTCTATGGGTTACACCGGTTCAGGTGATATCGACACCATGCGCACTAAACCAGAGTTTGTTCGTATTACCAATGCAGGTATGAGCGAGAGCCACGTGCACGATGTCAGCATCACTAAAGAGGCACCAAACTACCGCGTCGGATAAGACTCGATAGTTAGAATTTCAGTGGGGTAACTCAGGTTGCCCCATTTTTAGTTTTAAGGGCAGCTTGCCCGCAGTTGGAATCAGAAAGAAATGAGCCAAGATATCCATTCGCAACGCATACTTATTCTAGATTTTGGATCGCAGTACACCCAGTTGATCGCACGTCGTGTTCGTGAAATCGGCGTCTACTCTGAGATCTATGCTTGGGATATGGACGAAGCTGACATTCGTGCCTTCAATCCAAAGGGTATCATTCTAGCCGGTGGTCCTGAGTCTGTGACGGAGTTGGATTCGCCACGTGCTCCACAGGTGGTTTTCGATCTGGGTATTCCGGTTTTGGGTATCTGTTACGGCATGCAGACCATGGCAGAACAGCTTGGCGGTAAAGTGGCTTCGTCGGACGAGCGTGAATTCGGTTATGCACGTGTCCGTTTGATGGATAACGCAAGTCGTCTACTTGAAGGTATCGAAGATCATATGGCAAACAACGGTGTCATGTCGTTGGATGTCTGGATGAGCCACGGCGATAAGGTCGTTGAGTTACCTGAGGGTTTCTCAATCATCGCTGCGACTGAGTCAGCACCCGTTGCCGCTATGTGTGATCCTGCTCGTCAACTTTACGGCGTGCAGTTCCACCCAGAGGTGACTCATACGAAACAGGGTCTGCGTATTCTTGAGCGTTTTGTCCGTGACATCTGTGGTACTGAAGCACTTTGGACGCCGGCCAATATCATTGCGGATCTGGTTGAGCGTGTTCAAGCTCAGGTGGGTGACAATAAAGTATTGCTTGGCCTATCGGGAGGTGTCGATTCCTCTGTGGTTGCAGCGCTTCTGCATAAAGCGATCGGCGATAAGCTGACCTGTGTCTTTGTTGATAACGGTCTTCTTCGTAAGAACGAAGGCGATCAGGTCATGGAGATGTTTGCGAACAACATGGGTGTTCGTGTTATTCGTTCTGATTCTGAAGATCTTTTCTTGGGTCGTCTTAAAGGTGAAGCGGATCCTGAGAAGAAGCGTAAGATTATCGGTAATACCTTCATTGAAGTATTTGATGATGAGGCGGCTAAACTAACTGAGTGTCGCTTCTTGGCTCAGGGCACCATCTACCCGGATGTGATTGAGTCGGCTGCCTCGAAGACCGGCAAGGCGCATGTGATCAAGTCGCACCACAACGTGGGTGGTCTTCCTGAAGATATGGCATTTGAGTTGGTTGAGCCACTGCGTGAACTGTTTAAAGACGAAGTTCGCAAGATCGGTCTTGAACTGGGTCTTCCCTACGATATGGTCTACCGTCACCCCTTCCCAGGCCCTGGTCTCGGTGTTCGTATTTTGGGTGAAGTTAAGAAAGAGTATGCCGACATTCTTCGTGAAGCGGATGCGATCTTTATCGAAGAGCTGCATAAAGCGGATTGGTACCATAAAACGAGCCAAGCCTTTGCCGTATTCCTACCCGTTAAGTCGGTAGGGGTTGTGGGTGATGGCCGCCGTTACGAATGGGTGATTGCGATTCGCGCCGTTGAAACGATCGACTTCATGACCGCTCGCTGGGCTCACCTACCTTACGAGCTGCTAGAGACGGTCTCTAGCCGTATTATCAATGAAATTCCGCAGGTCTCTCGTGTGACATACGATGTTTCGAGCAAACCACCTGCAACCATTGAGTGGGAATAATCGATGTTTCTTTTAAGTTCAGGTGTTTTTCTCTGGTCATTAGCGCACCTTCTTAAGCGCATAGCACCCACTTTTAGGGCCTCTTTAGGCAATCTTGGAAAAGGCCTGATCGCTGTTGCGATTCTGATCTCAGTGTTAATGATGGTGTTTGGTTATCAGCAAGTTGAGACGACTTACTACTGGGGTCGCAACCCCGCGATGGTGGGTATCAATAACCTGTTGATGCTGCTGGCTGTCTACCTACTGGTCGTTTCAGTCGTTAAAAGTGCATTGGCAAACCGTGTGCGTCATTTGCAACTGAGCGCTGTCAAAACCTGGGCGATTGCGCACTTGATGGTTAATGGTGACAGCGCGTCGTTTGTTCTGTTTGGTGGTCTGCTCGCTTGGGCCGTGATCAGCGTGATACTGATTAACAAAGCGGGTAAGCCTGAACTTGAAAAACGACCAACGAGTCTTGTTCGTGAACTGATTGCCGCCATCGTTACGGCTGTTCTGTTTGGTGCCATAGCCATGGCTCATATGAAACTGGGCTACCCAGTTTTTGGTTAAGGGTCGACTGAGCGTTTAGGGATGAAGCAGATGAAACCATTAATCTTTGGATATCTCATTTTAATGGTCTCTATGCTGCTTCAGTACCAGGTCATTTGGCCTGCTGAGGCTGTGTTGCTGTCTCACTGGTCAGAAGGTCCAGCCAGTCTTCTGTTTCTTCCTCATGGCATCAAAGCGCTGTTGATCGTTTTGGTCGGACCGATTGCGGTTTTACCTATCACTTTAGCTCATTTAACGACCGATATCCTGATCGGAGTCGATGCCGGAAGGATTCTCTTCTCTGCGTTTGTTAGCTCGGTTGTCATGTTAATACCGATGTTGATGTTTAACTACGTCTCGCAACGTCCACTCTTATCGGGTGTAATGGGATCAGGGTTCTCATTGCCTCAAATGACTCGGCTGACCTTCTCGGTTGGTTTGATTGCTGCACTTCTTAATGCATTGGCGAATGCGGCCTGGTATAGCGAGAGCGGTGTAACGCTTTTGGCGTTTCGATATTTAACGGGTGATCTGTTGGGTATATTCGTGGCTCTTCTGCTTTGGAGTCTATTGTCTCGAATTGCTCATAGAGTGAGTGATTAGTTGTGCTGCAGATTACGTTGTTTGCGCTACTCTCTGTTGGATTGCTTATCCAATATGAAGTGATCTTTCCGTTAGAGTCCTATCTACTGCCTGCTTCAGCGGCTAGCTTTCTTTATATTCCGCACGGCATTAAAACGGTGATGGTGGTGTTGTCTGGTTATCGAGCGCTTCTACCGATTTTTACCGCCCATCTTATGGCCTATGTGATATGGGCGGTTCCGACACCGTCGATCGCTTTAGATGCCCTAGTTAGTACACTGGTGATGTTTATTCCATTGGTTATTTGGAACTTTAATCGACTTGCACCACTGTTGGCGCCCCTGCCCATTGCTGACGACTCTAAATTGGTTCTGTTCAGAATTGTTCTGGCTGTCGCTTTTGTATCATCACTATTTAATGCACTTTTGCATACTCTACTGTTCACTAATGAGTCGATCGGACTGTTGTCGTTTAGATTTTTGGTAGGTGACTTGCTAGGTACTCTGCTCGCACTGACTCTGTTGATGCTGTCTAAGAAACACCTAGTGAATCTTATTAAGAAGCAGGTAAACTGACTTTTTAGTCAATTTCGCGATGTGGAATACCTTAGTTGATTGCTAGGTTTAATAAGTCTGCTATAATGCACAAGTTGATAGCAGTGAGAGGCTGTTAAGGCCGAAGTTCCTGCTGAATAATTAAAGGAACTCTGTATGAGCACTTTGAAATTTTATCTAGGTTTGATCAAGCTAATTGATTCAACCTCAAAAGAGCTGGGTTTGGATTCGTTGACTGATTCTGACCGTCAAGTTCTTAACATGCTTTGGGAAGTGGCTGATCAAAATACGGCTAAAGCCTCTCTTAGCTACGAAGTCTTTGCTGACTCTGCGATTGCAAAAGGGATTAAAGTCTCTCGCTCGCAATTCTTTAAGTCATTGAAAAAACTTGAAGATGTTGAGTTGATTAAGCGTGTTGAAGGGCCTCGTAGCTCTACTTACCAGCTGAAAGCTGAGTAATCGCTCGTTAAAAGCAAAACATCAGATTAAAGCTGCACACTGTGCGGCTTTTTTGTTTTTGGGGTGCAAGTTACCATAGGGTTTTAAAATTTAGGACGTAATGTGGACGATCAGTATTGGATGAGGCAGGCGCTTGAGCTAGCGGCGCAGGCGGGTGAGCACAACGAAGTGCCTGTGGGTGCAATTGTTGTCCTTGATGATCAAGTCATAGGTCGTGGCTTTAATCGTCCAATCAGCGGCTGTGATCCATCAGCACATGCAGAGATCCAAGCCCTCAGGGATGCTGCTAATCGTCTTGAGAACTATCGCCTTGTGGATGCAACGCTCTATGTAACGATCGAACCCTGTTCTATGTGTGCTGGTGCCATTGTGCACTCTCGTATCAAGCGATTGGTGTTCGGAGCCTTGGAGCCCAAAGCGGGGGTGGCAACTAGCCAAGCTCAATTTTTTGTTCAGCCTTGGCTCAATCATCGTGTGGAAGTGCAGGGTGGGTTACTGGCAGATGAGTGCTCATCAATGATCAGTGACTTCTTTGCACGCCGTCGAGATGAAAAGCGACAAGCCAGGCTCAACAAGTTTGGCGAGGCCTCTAATCCAGAGGTTTAAGTTTGATAGAACGGTTTTGATTCAACCGCCTGAACGGTTCAATGATCTGCGTATACTTTTGAATGTTGTTCACATAGGTGACGGGTTCACTACCGCGAGCCTCTCCATGACGGGTTTTGGCCGCAATCTCTGGATCTTCAAGTAGTGGTAAAAACTGCGCTACATCCTCCCACCTGTCAGCATTTTTGCCGCCACGTTGAGTCAGTATGCGAGCATCCTCTAGGTGTCCAAAGCCAACATTATAACCGGCCATGGCTAACCAAAGTCGTTCGGGCTCTGGAATACGATCAGGCACTTTTTCTTCCATTTTTCTCAGGTATTTTGCACCCCCGATGATGCTCTCTCTGGGGTCTGTTCTCTCCTCAACCCCCATCTCTTCTGCTGTCGCTTGCGTGAGCATCATGATGCCTCGCACGCCTGTGCTAGAAACGGCATCCTCATCCCAGTGCGACTCTTGATAGCCCACCGCGGCGAGAATGTGATGATCGAGCCCAACCAACTCGCCTGCTTCAACGAAGTAGGGGTTTAAAGGCTTATAGCGCTCCTCAAGTGCCATGCGAAAAGCGTGTGTCTCGACAAAGTTAAGGGGATTTTTGGGTGGGGTAGAGTCTCTGTTGAGCTGCTCAATCAGCCTATTGGATTCGGGTTTTTCTAACCAATCGCTTACGGCTTGGTTTAGAGTTTGATCTTCACTTTTTAGCGAGTACCAAACAGCAGGAGCATCGCTTTGGATCTCAAAGGCTTTTGCTAACTCGGGGTGATAGCTTTTCACGCGACTGAAAAGATCGGAAGGTACAACCGCGAAGGTGGCCTCTCGGTTCTGCAGCAGTGTCATCAGATCTAGATGATTGAGCTCCTCCAAAAGATCAACCTCTATATCGGGTTTGATGCTGAGCAGTTGGGCCGCCTCGGCGCTGCCATCCAAAGCAAGAATCTTGCCCTCTTTGATATCAGCGAATGATTTAGGGCGCTTGAATCCTTGGGTCTTTCTGTAGATGATCAGTGTGCGGCTGTCGCGATAGCTTGGATGGGGCTGGTATATCGACTCTCGAGATGGCGTTAGGTGAAGATTGGCAGCTGCAATATCGGCTCGACGATCACGCAGAGCCTGAAAAACATGTTGGTGATCCTCGGCAATGATGAATTCGATACCAACACCTAGATGATCGGCAAAGATTGTCGCAAGTTGATACTCAAAGCCTGTGCGAGTCTGATCAATATCGAGTGTGGATAGGGGGGCTGCAAGTGAAACGACACGTAGATAGCCTCTATCTGTTATCTGTTCGATCAGCGGTTTTCGGTTAGCACTGGTCAAGACAATCCAAACCGCCAGAAACAGAATGCCGGCAGTATAGATATACGGTCTTAATCTTGGTGCTTGTCGAAGGATAAACATTCGTATTGATTAGCTGCTAGCTCTCCCTAATTGCGTCAGTTTGCGCTAAAATTGCACGTTTTCCAACGCCTGATTCGCAGGATCACCAAGAGGCCTCTGAAACCATGCTCGTTTTGCGCGGAGCTCCAGCTCTTTCTGCCTTCCGTCACGCTAAGCTTTTTAACGCTGTTAGCCAAAAAGTTCCGTCAGTTACCGGACTTTATGCGGAGTTTGTTCACTTTGCCGATATGAACTCTGAGTTGAGTTCTGAGAAACACTCAATTCTTGAGCGTATACTACGATATGGGCCAAAAGCGGATCAGCAAGATCCCAAAGGCAAACTTATTCTGGTTGTTCCTCGCCCAGGTACTATTTCACCTTGGTCTTCTAAAGCGACTGATATCGTACATAACTGTGGTTTGGATGCGATTGATCGTATTGAGCGCGGTACGGCGTTTTACGTTGAGAGTGCGGCAGAGCTAAGCGAGCAAGAGTTGAGCGATGTTCAGGCCGTGCTTCATGATCGCATGGTTGAAGCGGTCATGAGCGACCTAGAGCAAGCTAGCTCACTATTTAGACACGAACAGCCACGCGAAATGGGTCGTGTTGATATTCTAGGTGGTGGCCGTGAAGCGTTGGCTACCGCTAACCAAACATTGGGTCTAGCACTGGCTGAAGATGAGATCGATTACCTTGTCGATAGCTTTAAAGAACTAGGCCGTAACCCAGCTGACGTAGAGTTGATGATGTTTGCACAGGCGAACTCAGAGCACTGTCGTCACAAGATCTTCAATGCCTCTTGGGATATCGATGGAGAAGCGCAGCAGAAATCTCTGTTCGGTATGATCAAGAACACCAATGAGCTAGGCGGCGAAAAAGTTCTATCAGCGTACAAAGATAACGCGGCTGTTATCGAAGGTTGGCAGGCACCGCGTTTCTACCCGAACTCTGAATCTCAACAGTACGGCTACAATGATGAGCCTGTACACATCCTGATGAAGGTTGAGACCCACAACCACCCAACCGCTATTGCGCCTTTTTCGGGCTCTGCAACGGGTTCTGGCGGTGAAATTCGCGACGAAGGTGCAACAGGTCGTGGTGCTAAACCTAAAGCAGGTTTAACCGGCTTTACGGTCTCTGATCTAAACATTCCTGGTTTTGAGCAACCATGGGAGTCGAAATACGGTAAGCCTGAACGCATAGTGTCGCCACTCGATATCATGATCGAAGGTCCAATTGGTGGCGCGGCGTTCAATAACGAATTTGGTCGTCCAAACCTGAACGGTTATTTCCGCACCTTTGAACAATCGGTACCTGGCGCAAACGGTGAAGAGGTACGTGGATATCACAAACCGATCATGCTGGCCGGTGGTATGGGTAACATCCGTGCTGACCACGTTGAAAAAGGTGAGATCGAGGTTGGTTCTAAACTGATCTGTCTAGGCGGGCCTGCAATGTTGATCGGTCTGGGCGGTGGTGCTGCATCCTCGATGAGTTCGGGCAGTTCATCAGCCGATCTTGATTTTGCGTCTGTTCAACGTGGCAACCCAGAGATGGAACGTCGCTGTCAGGAGGTTATTGACCGCTGTTGGCAGCTAGGTGAAGCCAACCCAATCGAGTTTATCCACGACGTAGGGGCAGGTGGTCTTTCGAACGCATTCCCAGAATTGGTAAAAGACGGTGGTCGTGGTGGTTACTTCCAGCTACGTAACGTCAACAACGATGAGCCAGGAATGGCTCCGCTAGAGATCTGGTGTAACGAAGCGCAAGAGCGTTATGTGATGTCGGTTAAACCGGCGGATCTTCCGCGTTTTGAAGAGATCTGTCAGCGTGAGCGTTGTCCTTATGCTGTAGTCGGTGAAGCGACAGAAGATCACCACCTCACTCTGAACGACACACACTTTGAAAATAAACCGGTTGATCTACCAATGAGCGTGCTCTTTGGTAAACCGCCTAAAATGCACCGTTCGGTTACTCGCGCACAGTACGAAGTGCCTGCATTTGATAGCAGCAACATTAAACTGGCTGAAGCGGTTGAACGTGTTCTCAAGCTGCCAGCAGTTGCCTCTAAATCTTTCTTGATCACCATTGGTGACCGCTCGATTACTGGTCAGGTTGTTCGTGATCAGATGGTTGGACCTTGGCAGGTACCTGTTGCCGACTGTGCAGTAACCTCGACAGGCTTTGTCGGTTACACCGGTGAAGCGATGGCAATGGGTGAGCGTACACCACTGGCTGTGGTTGATGGCCCTGCATCTGGTCGTATGGCGATTGGTGAGACACTCACCAACCTTGCTGGCACACCGATTGAAGCCCTAAGTGATGTGAAGCTGTCAGCCAACTGGATGTGTGCTGCAGGTCACCCTGGTGAAGATGAGAAGCTGTACGATACCGTTCGCGCGGTAGGTATGGAGTTGTGTCCTGAACTGGGTATTACGATTCCAGTGGGTAAAGACTCGATGTCGATGCGTACTGTATGGCAGGATGCTGATGAGCAGAAATCTGTGACATCACCACTCTCATTGGTGATCTCTGGCTTTGCACCCGTCTCTGATGTTCGCCGTGTACTGACACCTGAGCTTCGCACGGATCAAGGTGAAACGGATCTGATCTTGTTGGATCTTGGGCAGGGTAAAAACCGCTTGGGCCTATCGGCACTAGCGCAGGTATTTAACGAAGTGGGCGCTGATGTTCCAGATCTTGATGATGCGGATCAGTTCTCTACCTTCTTTGCCGCCATTCAAGGCCTGAATGAGCAAGGTTTACTGCTGGCTTACCACGACCGTTCAGACGGTGGCCTCCTAGCGACCATTGCAGAGATGGCGTTTGCTGGTCGCACTGGTGTTGACTTGAGTTTAGATCTTCTAGCATCTGATAAGTCTGAAATTGCAGCGGCGCTGTTTGCGGAAGAGCTCGGTGCGGTCGTTCAGGTTAAGCGTGAAGATACAGAACAGGTACTGACTGAGTTGAATGCGGCTGGTATCGGTGAGATCGCATCAGTGGTTGGTGCTTTGAATCCTGATGATCTGTTGAACATCAGTTTCGATGATGAAGAGGTCTACTCTGAAAGCCGAGTGACACTGCAGCGTTGGTGGGCAGAGACCTCTTACCAGCTGCAATCGCTACGTGATAACTCAGACTGTGCCAAGCAGGAGTTTGACGCGCTGTTGGATGCTGAAGATCCTGGTCTGAATGCTGACCTTTCGTTCGATGTGAATGAAGATGTTGCCGCACCCTTTATCTCTACTGGGGTTCGTCCAGAGATGGCTGTTCTGCGTGAGCAGGGCGTTAATGGTCAAATTGAGATGGCTGCCGCGTTTGATCGCGCTGGCTTCAATACGGTTGATGTTCACATGAGTGACATCCTTGCGGGTCGTATTGAGCTGGATCGCTTCAAAGGCTTGGTCGCTTGTGGTGGTTTCTCTTACGGTGACGTACTGGGAGCAGGTGAAGGTTGGGCGAAATCGGTTCTGTTTAATGACCGTGCGCGTGATCAATTCAGTGCCTTCTTCGAGCGCCAAGACAGCTTCGCACTGGGTGTCTGTAACGGTTGTCAGATGCTCTCTAACCTACACGAACTGATTCCAGGTGCTGAGCTGTGGCCACACTTTGTGCGCAATGAGTCTGAGCAGTTTGAAGCTCGTGTGGCGATGGTTGAAGTGCAGAAATCGAACTCACTGTTCCTAGCGGGTATGGAAGGTTCGCGTATGCCAATCGCTGTTGCACACGGCGAAGGTCGCGCTGAATTTGCCGATGCGTCGCATCTGGCTAATCTAAGTGGTTCAGGTACCGTGGCGTTGCGTTATGTAAATAACCGCGGCGAATTGACGCAGAACTACCCAGCGAACCCGAACGGTTCACCAGAGGGGATTACCGGTGTTACCTCTGCCGACGGTCGTGTCACCATCATGATGCCTCACCCAGAGCGAGTGTTCCGTGCCGTACAGAACTCTTGGGCTCCAGATCATTGGAGTGAAGATGGTGCATGGATGCGTATGTTCCGTAATGCACGTAAGTGGGTTGGCTAAGCCACCCACTGTTAGCCACTCAATTTAGAGTGTCGAACGCATAAAAAAGGCGACCTAATGGTCGCCTTTCTTCTATCTTTTTTCTGACTATTCGAACAGTCCGAAGGTGATGCGATCGAATAGAGAACGCTCCTCATCTGCTTGCTCTGATGTGTCAGTCGCCTCTGTCGCTGGCGCTTCATCGGCACGCACCGGTTGAGCCAGTGAGCTGGTTGGTTGAATCGGCTCCGCCAGTTCTGTCCCTTCACCGAGCAGGCCAAAGCTTGCGGTGTAGATCAGATCATTGCGTGGTGCTTTGAATGAGCGAACCTGGTAGTCAGGGAAGTTGGTTGCCAAGACAGTACTCGCATCAGCGGCCAGTTCAGTCAGTCCAAGCTCAGTGTAAGCTTCTGCCATGATTGCCAAGGCATCCGGTGTTGCCGGAGTCTCTTGTAGGTTCTCAACCACGTAACGACCACGGTTTGCGGCTGCCAGCCATGCTTGACGTTTCATGTAGTAGAGTGCGACGTGGATTTCGTAGGTGGCTAGACGGTTTTTGAGGTACTGCATACGACGTTGCGCGTCGGCGGCGTACTCGCTGTCTGGGAAGCGGTTAATCAAGGTTGTAAAACTGTCGAACGAGTCGCGTGCTGCACCTGGATCACGCTGAGCCACATCAATGGGTAGGTATTTAGCAAAGAAAGAGCGCTCGGCTTCAAAGGCGCTTAACCCTTTCATGTAGTAGGCGTAGTCGACGTTGTCGTGATTAGGGTGTAGACGAATGAATCGATCGGCTGCGGCTGCAGCAGAGGTGTTTTGGTTCATTCTAAAGTGTGCGTAGATCAACTCTAGCTGTGACTGTTCAGAGTAACGGCCAAATGGGTAGCGCGCTTCAAGAAGTTGTAGTTTCTCGATCGCGAGCTGGTTATTGCCCGCATCAATTGCACTTAGCGCCTCTTCATAGAGCTGCTCCTCAGGAACATCTGGCTCTATTTTCTCCCCATTGCTACTACAACCCACCAGTAGGGTGGCAGCGAAAAGAGCGGGAATCAGTCGGTTAAAACGCATGTTTACATCCTAATCTATATACAGCGGTTCAGCGCTGCGATCTCTATTGAGATATACTATTCAATATTCCTTATTTAAACACAGAGCTTAGCTCACCAAAACACTCTTAGAGCCAGATAGAGCAATAATGTCAGAACATATTCACCTTGAAGCCGTTGTACCCGATGAACTCTACGGTAAACGACTCGATCAAGCCGTTGCGCAGATCTTTCCCGACTACTCCCGTTCACGCCTGCAGGGGTGGATAAAAGAGGGGGAGTTGACCGTTGATGGCAAAGTGCTGCGTACGCGCGACAAGCTGACCGGTGGTGAAAAGATTGTCGTCGACGCTCAAATCGCAGTCATTGAAGAGCATAAGGGTGAGGATATCCCGCTCGATATCGTGTTTGAAGATGAACACATTCTTGTGCTGAACAAACCCTCGGGTTTGGTGGTACACCCTGCGTCGGGTCATGCCGAAGGAACACTGTTGAATGCTCTGTTGCATCACGCCCCAGAGGTAGCTCAGGTACCGCGGGCCGGTATTGTGCATCGCCTTGATCGTGAGACAACCGGCCTGATGGTTGTGGCTAAAACGATTCAAGCGCAAACAGATCTGGTTGAGCAGCTACAAGAGCGTTCGATGGGTCGCGAATACGAAGCGGTTGTTCAGGGTGTCATGATTGGTGGTGGTACCGTTGATGAGCCGATGGGTCGACACAGTAAGAACCGTCTTAAAATGGCGGTTGTGGGGCTGGGTAAAGAGGCGATCACACACTACCGCGTGTTGAAGAAGTTTCGTTCACACACTCACATTCGCCTGAAGCTTGAGACAGGTCGTACGCACCAGATTCGCGTTCACATGGCGCACATTAAATACCCACTGGTCGGCGACCCGCTCTACGGTGGTCGTTTCCGTCTGCCGAAGAACTGCAGCGAGCGTATGGTACAGACCTTGAAAGGGTTTCGTCGCCAAGCGCTGCATGCGAAAAAGTTGGAGCTTTGGCACCCCTTTACCGGTGAGCACTGCAGCTGGGAGATCGATCTTCCAGACGATATGCAGCGCCTGCTGACCGTTCTTGATAAAGATGCGACGAAATACGATTACGAACTATGAACCTAATCTGGGCTGACTGGCCGGCACCGCCGAACATTAAAGCGCTCTGTACGACGCGCCAGGGTGGTGTCAGCTCAGCGCCATTTGATCAGCTTAATTTAGGTGATCACGTTGGGGATGACCCCCAAGCCGTCTTGGATAACCGTCAGTCTCTTCTGAATTCACTCTCTCTAGTAAAACCGGCACAGTGGCTGAAGCAAGTTCACGGTGTTGAAGTGGTTGAAGCCTATTCAGATCAACAGATTCGTGAAGCGGACGCCTGTTACACAACAGAACCTGGAGTTGCGTGCGTTATAATGACCGCAGACTGCTTGCCCGTTCTATTTACCAATCGATCAGGTAGCAAAGCGGCAGCTGCGCATGCTGGCTGGCGTGGCTTAGCGGAAGGTGTGTTAGAGCAGACACTTTCGCAGTTTGATGATCCGTCTGAGGTCATGGTGTGGATGGGGCCGGCGATTGGTCCCGATGCGTTTGAAGTGGGTCAGGAGGTGTATGACCGTTTCGTTGACGATCTGGCCCAGTCGCGTGACGCGTTTAAGCTCAGTCCCTCGCATCATGAGCGCTGGGTAGCTGATATCTACCAACTAGCTCGATTGCGTCTAAACAGAGCCGGTGTTCGTCAGATTTTTGGCGGCGGTTTATGTACTTACACTGATTCGGAGCGCTTTTTCTCTTACCGTCGCCAAGCTCAAACTGGGCGTATGGCCAGCCTAATTTGGATAGAAGATGATGAATAGCTCCGGTCTGGCTGGGTTCGGTATTACCCATCCTATTATTCAGGCGCCGATGGCGGGTGTGTCGACACCTGAACTGGCCGCGGCGGTCTCTAATGCGGGAGCGTTGGGCTCTATTGCGGTCGGAGCTGTTAATGCTGATACCGCGCGTCAATTGATCCAGAGAACGCGGGCTTTGACAGATCAACCATTCAACGTGAACCTGTTCTGTCATCAGCAACCTCAGCGTAGTGCAGAGCTTGAGCAAGATTGGATTGGGCGCCTAACTCCGCATTTCGATCGTTTCGGTGCGAATCCACCCGCTCAATTGAATGAGATCTACCTAAGCTTCCTAGATGATCCCAATATGTTGGCGGTACTGTTAGAAGAGCAGCCTGCGGTTGTCAGCTTTCATTTTGGTCTGCCTGAGCTTGCTTGGATTAAGCAGTTACAAAACAGGGGTATCCTGACGCTGGCCTGTGTCACCTCGTTGAGCGAAACGCAGTTAGCGATTGCGGCGGGTGTTGATGCTTTGGTGGCTCAGGGTGTCGAGGCAGGCGGGCATCGTGGTCTCTTCGATCCTCACCAGGATTCAGGGCTAACGACAATGGATCTGGTCACTCAGTTGGTCTCTTCTGTTGAACGGCCGATTATTGCCGCAGGCGGCATTATGACAGGGGCTGATATTGCCGCCGCGTTGCATGCTGGCGCTGCGGCTGTACAGATGGGAACAGCCTTTGTGCTCTGCCCTGAATCTTCGGCCAATGCTGGATATCGAGCCAAACTAAGTCGTGGCGCTGCGGTTAACACCGAGATCACATCAGCCATCTCCGGTCGACCGGCTCGCGGCATTATCAACCGAGCTCATACAGAGATTGAGCCTGACAACAGAGCGGACATTCCCGATTACCCTCTGACCTATGATGCGATGAAGCAGTTGGCTACAGCCGCTGCTGCACAGGGCGACGAGGGGTATGCCGCACACTGGGCTGGAACAGGTGCTGGGTTGGCGAGATCCATGCCTGCTGCGCAGCTGGTCGAGACTCTCGTGTCAGAGCTGCAAGCCTCACTCAACTCATAAAATCCGATAATCAGATTGCCTAATTTTTAGTAGTCGATATATACTGTTTATCCATACAGTATATATCGATTGATTAGGTATTAACGATGGCGATTACGCAGATAGCTGATGCGGTCGATCTTACCGCTGACCATTTAAAAATTCCTTTCTATACAGAGAGTGTTCCGGCTGGGTTTCCATCACCGGCTCAAGATTATATTGATAAGACGTTGAGTCTTAATGAGCTCTGCATTAAGCACCCCAATGCCACCTATTTCGTCCGTGTCGATGGTGACTCTATGGACGGTGTGGGTATCTACAAGGGGGATGTCTTGGTGGTCGATCGATCGCTGACCGCTCAGCATGGTGACGTGGTGATTGCCAGTGTCAGCGGTGAGATGACGGTGAAGACGCTGCAGCTACGTCCACGCGTGCGTCTGGTTCCACAGAATCGACGCTACTCGCCCATCGAGTTAAAAGAGGGGAGTGAGTTGCAAGTGTTTGGTGTGGTGGTCAGTGTTGTCAGGGTGTTGAAGTAGTGTCGCAAGTGATCGCGCTGGTCGATTGCAATAACTTCTATGTCTCTTGCGAGCGGCTGTTTCGTCCAGACCTGCAGGGCGTGCCGATGGTGGTGCTCTCTAATAATGATGGTTGTGCTGTTGCGCGCAGTGCCGAGGTGAAAGCCCTAGGCGTCAAAATGGGGGTACCTCGGTTTCAGATTGAAGAGCTGATAGAGCAACACGGTATCTGCACCTTCTCGTCAAACTACACACTCTACGGCGATATCTCTGCGCGTGTTATGAATACGCTGGAATCGATCGCCCCGCGAGTGTTTGTCTACTCAATCGACGAAGCTTTTATGGATCTGTCGGGGCTGCAGAAAAACTACTCACTGTTGGAGTTTGGTCGTTTCACTAAAAGCAAAGTGGAGAAAGAGGTTGGTATACCGGTATGCGTTGGCATATCGACCACTAAAACCTTGGCGAAGTTGGCCAATCAGGGGGCTAAAAAGTACCTCTCTACGGGCGGTGTGGTTGATCTAACCGAGGTCGAACGACAGCGTAAGCTGATGGCAATGACCGAGGTGGGTGATGTCTGGGGTGTTGGACGTCGTATCAGTCAACGTCTGGAGTCGATGGGCGTTAAGAGTGCATTAGATCTTGCCGATGCTGACCCTAAATGGATACGAAAACACTTCTCTGTCGTGTTGGAACGGACGGTGTCTGAACTCAACGGGGTCTCTTGTATCCCCTTTGACGATACCCCGCCGGTCAAGAAGCAGATTGTCGTGTCGCGCTCCTTTGGTGAACGCATCACCGAGCTAGCGGAGATGCGCAAAGCGATTGCCGGTTTCATTACGCGTGCTGCAGAGAAGTTGCGTAAAGAGGGGCAGGTGGCTCAGCATCTGCAGGTCTTTTTGCGCACCAGTCCGTTTGCAAAGAGTCAGCCGCAGTATGCCAACTCCACCAGTGAACGACTGGTAGAGCCAACGGATGATACGCGACGGCTATTGGCCGCTTCGATGCGCCTGATAGAGCGTATCTGGTTAGGTGGTTATCAGTTTGCCAAAGCGGGTGTGATGTTGAGCGACTTTTACGATCCAAAGCTTCAGCAGCAGACGCTATTTTGTGCGGAAGGGGACAGTCGCAGTGAAGCGTTGATGACTACCCTGGATCAGATTAACTATAAAACGGGTCAAGTACAGTTTGCCCGTCGTATCGACCGAAATCCTTGGGATATGAAGCGTGAAATGCTCTCTCCGCGTTACACCACCAGTTGGTTAGAGTTACCGCGCGTCAAATAGAGAGGTGTTAAATAGTTAAAATAATGTCGTAAAAGTTTTATTAAGCCCCTTGAAATAGTCAGACTTACCCTCACATAAAAGATAGGAACATTCATAGGCCTTGCTTCGGGAGGCCGCTATCAGTGGAGGCTAAGATGCGCCCAGATAAATTTACTTCAAAATTGCAGGAAGCACTGTCAGATGCTCAGTCATTGGCCGTCGGTAAGGATCATAATCAGATTGAACCTATCCACCTGCTCGCTGCGTTGATCGATCAGCGTGGTGGATCAATTCGTCCCCTGCTCAAGCAGGCAGGTGCGGAGCTGCCGCAGTTAACCCGTAAAGTGGGTGAGGCGCTTGAACGACTGCCGGTGGTCAGTTCGCCCGATGGTGATATTCGCCTATCTCAAGATATGGCTCGTCTATTCAATCTAACCGACAAACTCGCTCAGCAGCGCGGCGATCAGTTCGTGGCGAGTGAGCTCGTCATACTGGCTATGCTGAGTGATAAAGGTGATGCCGGGAAAGTCTTGCAGGCTGCGGGTCTTACACAAGAGAAACTGGTTGAAGCGATTAATGCGGTAAGGGGAGGCGAAGCGGTGATGGATCCTAACGCAGAGGAGAGCCGTCAAGCTCTGGATAAATACTGTGTTGATTTAACAGAGCGGGCAGAGAGCGGCAAGCTTGATCCGGTGATTGGGCGCGATGATGAGATTCGTCGCACCATTCAAGTGCTCCAGCGTCGCACGAAAAACAACCCTGTACTGATTGGTGAGCCGGGCGTAGGTAAAACCGCCATCGTTGAGGGCCTCGCGCAACGGATCATCAACGGCGAAGTGCCAGAGGGGCTGAAACATAAGCGAGTGCTGTCGCTCGATATGGGATCTCTAATAGCCGGTGCAAAGTTCCGCGGTGAATTCGAGGAGCGATTGAAGGCGGTCCTTAATGAGCTCTCTAAGCAGGAAGGGCAAATCATTCTGTTTATCGATGAGCTTCACACCATGGTCGGTGCCGGTAAGGGCGACGGTGCGATGGATGCCGGTAACATGCTGAAGCCTGCATTAGCACGCGGTGAGCTGCACTGTGTGGGCGCGACTACTCTGGATGAGTATCGTCAGTATGTAGAGAAGGACGCAGCGCTTGAGCGTCGCTTCCAGAAGGTGATTGTTGATGAGCCGAGTGAAGAGGATACGATTGCGATTCTACGTGGTCTTAAAGAGCGCTACGAAGTACACCACGGCGTCGACATCACTGATTCTGCGATCATCGCGTCTGCAAAGCTGAGTCAACGCTACATCACCGATCGTCAGTTGCCTGATAAAGCGATCGATCTGATCGATGAGGCGGCATCCCGTATCCGTATGGAGATGGACTCCAAACCGGAAGAGATGGACCGTCTGGAGCGTCGTCTAATTCAGTTGAAGATGGAGCGTGAGGCGCTGAAAAAAGAGAAGGATTCAGCGGCTAAAAAACGCTTAGAAGAGCTCGAAGAGACCATCAGTGCTCTAGAGAAAGAGTACTCAGATCTAGAAGAGATCTGGAAGGCGGATAAAGCGGTACTGCAGGGTTCTCAGCAGATTAAAGAGCAGTTAGACCAGGCCCGTATCGAGATGGAGCAGGCACGTCGTGCAGGCGATCTGGCGAAAATGTCAGAGATACAGTACGGCAAGATTCCAGAGTTAGAGGCGCAATTGCAAGCGGCCGATAGCGAAGATGAATCTGAGGCTCAAACGGAGTTGTTGCGCAATAAAGTCACCGAAGAGGAGGTGGCTGAAGTGGTCTCACGCTGGACCGGTATTCCAGTCAATAAAATGCTCGAGGGCGAGCGTGACAAACTGCTGCGCATGGAGCAAGAGCTGCACAAGCGAGTCGTCGGTCAGGGTGAGGCGGTTGAAGCCGTCTCGAATGCGGTGCGCCGCTCAAGAGCAGGTCTGGCTGATCCGAATCGCCCGAACGGTAGCTTCCTATTTTTAGGCCCTACTGGTGTTGGTAAAACTGAGCTGTGTAAAGCGCTAGCCAGCTATCTGTTTGATACCGAAGAGGCGATGGTGCGCATCGACATGTCAGAGTTCATGGAGAAACATTCGGTTGCTCGATTGATTGGTGCACCTCCAGGCTATGTAGGTTATGAAGAGGGCGGTTATCTAACCGAAGCGGTTCGTCGCAAGCCTTACTCAGTCCTACTGTTAGACGAGGTCGAAAAGGCGCATCCCGATGTCTTCAATATCCTGTTGCAGGTGTTAGAAGATGGTCGTTTGACTGATGGTCAGGGTCGTACCGTCGATTTCCGCAATACCATCGTGGTGATGACCTCGAACCTAGGCTCGGATCTGATCGCGGGTTACAGCGATGATCAGGATTATGAGCAGATGAAAGGTGCGGTCATGGAAGTGGTGGGTACCCACTTTAGACCGGAAGTGATCAACCGTATCGACGAAGTTGTCGTGTTCCACAGCTTGCGCAAAGAGCAGGTGGCAGGCATCGCAACCATTCAGTTGGAGCGTCTGCGTAAACGCCTTGCTGAGCATGATCTGGGACTCAAGTTGACATCAACGGCCATGGATAAGTTGGTGGAGGTCGGTTTTGAGCCAATTTATGGTGCAAGGCCACTCAAACGTGCGATTCAGCAGTGGATCGAAAACCCATTGGCGCAGCGTCTATTGGCAGGCGACTTCATGCCTGGAGCTGAAATTGCGGTCGATGTGGCGGACGGTGAATTCACCTTCCGCTAGCTCTACTACGGTGCTAAATCGGGGTCTGGCCTTCTGTCAGACCCCGTTATTGTGAAACCGCTATTTAAACCGCTATCATTGCGCTTCTACCAAATTTTGAGGCACCTCCTTGCTTAGCTATCAACACGGCTTTCACGCCGGAAACTTTGCCGATGTTCACAAACATCTCACCCTTCAACTTCTACTGAATGCGCTCAATAAAAAGGCGAAACCTTGGAGCTATTTAGAGACGCACTCGGGTCGTGGGTTATATGACCTCTCGTCAGAGCAGGCGCAGAAGACCGGTGAGTTTCGTGATGGGGTGGCCAAGCTGTGGGGGCAAAAACAGCCGGAAGCTGTTCAGCAGTACCTGTCAGCCATCGCTGAAGTGTCTCAATCTGATCAGCTTCTTCACTACCCTGGATCACCGACACTGACGGCCCTAAATACACGTGAGCTGGATCAGATTCATCTAATGGAACTGCACCCACAAGAGGTTAAAGAGTTAAAGCGCAATATGCGCCTGTTTGCCAATGTTGGGGTGCACCACCGAGATGGCTATGAAGGAGTCTTATCACTACTCCCCCCTAAACCTAATCGGGGACTTCTTTTGATCGACCCCGCTTATGAGGTGAAAGAGGAGTATCAACAGGTGGCGAGCTTTGTCGGAGAGGCAATGAAACGCTGGCCCAATGGTCAAATTGCTGTCTGGTATCCACTGCTGGCAGCTAACCGCCATGAGAATATGCTGAAGGCGATGGTTCGACAGCTGCCGGATGTTGGAGTGTTGGATTCACAGTTTATCGTGGCAGAGCCCAAAGAGAGGGGTATGTACGGATCTGGAATGTTGCTGATCAATCCCCCTTGGCAATTTGATCAGCAGTTAGATGAGTTGCTACCGAATGTGTTAGCTCAACTCAACGCAGAAGCGCCAGAGATGACGCTTCGTTGGCTGAAACAGGCCCCTTAAGAGGTTAATTTAGAAAAGAGCTGGGCTAGTAAAGCGCCTGCTCATCTTTTACCACTTCAATCAGCAACTCAATGAATAGCTCATCGGCTTCGCTGCGCTCTAAACCAATGTGAACGCTGGTGGTGTCGTTGAGCTCATCAGCGATTAACTGAACTGCATTCTCTTGGCCCATATGCTTGCGCGCAATCTCTTTGGCGGTAGAACAAATTTCAGGCTCCATCAATACCTTTCGAGTAAAGCGAACCAGCTCTTCAATAACGCGATCTTTCTGTTTTACATCGGAAATCGAAACCATTGTTTTTCTCCCTATGACCTCCTTGAACTATAACTCGCACAATGAAGTCGCGCTAGCAGGAGGACGGATTTTTGTGAAATTGTCGAAATCGTTGAAAAGTTGCTCTTTTTTTAGACAATTTAGCCGCCACGACGGTTGAAGTTACTGCGCTGCAGTGCGAAAATTTAAAGCTTCCTGTTATATGCAAATAACCCCGCGTATAGCAGATGTTTAAAAGGCTTACTAAGCATTACCCAGCTCAGGTCTAACGCTGCTGATAGAGAGATCCTTGTTTCAGTGGTATCGAGTGCTTTTTGTGTTAGCGCACACCCGTATTGATGACGTTTTGGCGGACAATCCCGCTGGCGCTGCACCCACTCATTCATGAATCAGACAAAGACAGAGTGTTGAATAGACAACACAATATTGAGGGTAAAAAGGTGGAACTACTTTCAGGTGCGGAAATGGTCGTACGCGCGCTTCGTGATGAAGGCGTTAAGTACATCTACGGCTATCCTGGCGGCGCATTGCTACACGTTTACGATGCGATCTTCCAACAGGATGAAGTTGAGCACATTCTTGTTCGTCACGAACAAGCAGCAACACACATGGCGGATGCCTACGCTCGTGCAACTAACAAAGCAGGTGTCGCGCTAGTAACTTCTGGCCCAGGTGCAACGAATGCGGTGACAGGCATCGCAACGGCTTACATGGATTCGATTCCAATGGTCGTGATTACAGGTCAGGTTATGAGCTACCTGATCGGTGAGGACGCATTCCAAGAGACGGATATGCTTGGCATCTCTCGTCCGATCGTTAAACACAGCTTCAGTGTGCAGCGTCCAGAGGATATCCCTTCGATCATTAAGAAGGCATTCCACATCGCACAGAGCGGTCGTCCGGGTCCAGTGGTTGTAGATATCCCTAAAGATATGACGACGCCAACTGAGCGTTACCCATACGACTACCCAGCAAACGTGAAAATGCGCTCTTACGGCCCTATCAGTCGTGGCCACAGTGGTCAGATCAAGAAAGCCGTTGATATGTTGCTAGCGGCTAAGCGTCCTGTGATCTACACCGGTGGTGGTGTCATCATGGGTGACGCAAGCGAAGAGCTGGTTAAACTGGCACAAGAGCTTAACTACCCAGTGACTAATACCCTAATGGGTCTTGGCGGCTACCCAGGTACTGATCGTCAATCATTGGGCATGCTGGGTATGCACGGTAGTTACGAAGCCAACATGGCAATGCACCACTCAGACTTCATTCTGGCGGTGGGTGCGCGATTCGATGACCGCGTTACCAACGGCACTGATAAGTTCTGTCCTACGGCGCGCATTGCACACATCGATATCGATCCTGCGTCGATCTCTAAGACGATCGATGTGGATGTGCCGATTGTAGGTCCTGCTAAAGCGGTTCTTAAAGAGATGCTTGAGTTGGTGGCTGAAGCGAAGACTCAGCCAGATGCTGAAGCGATCGCAAACTGGTGGAAACAGATCGATGAGTGGCGTCAACGCCACGGTGGCCGTTTTGAGCTAGGCGACAAGATGAAGCCTCAGCAGGTTATCGAGATGCTATCTAAAGTGACTAACGGTGATGCCTTCGTCTGTTCTGACGTTGGTCAGCACCAGATGTTTGCGGCTCAGTACTACAAGTTCAATAAGCCAAACCGTTGGATTAACTCTGGCGGCTTAGGCACCATGGGCTTTGGTCTTCCGGCTGCGATGGGAGTTAAGTTGAACTTCCCTGAAGCTGACGTTGCCTGTGTTACCGGTGAAGGCTCTATTCAGATGAACATCCAAGAGCTATCGACCTGTAAACAGTACGATCTGCCAGTGAAAATCATCAACCTCAATAACCAGTCGTTGGGTATGGTTCGCCAGTGGCAAGATATGAATTATGAGTCACGTCACTCGCAGTCTTACATGAAGTCACTACCGGACTTTATCAAGCTGGTTGAATCCTACGGTCACGTCGGTATGAAGGTTGAGCGTTACGAAGATCTGGAAGGTGCAATGCGTGAAGCGTTCGCTATGAAAGACCGTCTAGTCTTCATGGACATCTATGTTGATCCATTTGAGCACGTCTACCCAATGCAGGTTCCACGTGGCTCTATGCGTGATATGTGGTTGAACAAAACGGAGAGGACTTAAACGATGCGTCATATCATTTCAGTTCTCCTAGAGAACGAACCCGGTGCACTATCACGTGTTGTTGGCCTGTTCTCACAGCGCAACTACAACATTGAATCGCTCACGGTAGCTCCAACTGAAGATCCAACGCTGTCTCGTTTGACAGTAACAACCATCGGTAATGACCGTGTAGTTGAGCAGATCACTAAGCAGTTGAATAAGCTAATCGACGTCGTGAAGGTTGTTGATCTATCGGAAGGCGACCACATCGAACGTGAAGTTATGATGATCAAGCTGAAAGCAAATGGTCAGATGCGTGCCGAGATTAAGCGTACTGCGGATATCTTCCGTGGCCACATCATCGATGTGACGCCGAATACTTACACCGTTCAGTTGATTGGTGATTCGGCTAAGCTGGATGCCTTTATTGCAGCCTTAGGTACCGCATCGATTCTTGAAGTGGTTCGCTCGGGCGTATCCGGTATTGCTCGCGGCGAGAAAGTATTGAGCGTTTAACGCATTTCATACTTCGAAAATCCCGGCTTTTGCTGGGATTTTTTTTGTCTAAAAATAGACTTGTTTGCCTCTCTGTTTAGGGATAAGGTTGACTGATCGGTCCAGATTTCTGATGACCAATCAAACTTCGATCACAAATAAGGAACACCAATAATGAAACGTGTAGTTTTGAAAACACTCGCTCTTTCAGTAGCGGTAGCTTCAGCATCGGCTCAAGCGGCAGACCTAAATCCAGCTGTTGTTTTTGACATGGGTGGTAAGTTCGATAAATCGTTTAACCAGTCTGTTTATAACGGCATGGAGCGATTTAAAGAGGAGAGCGGTGTTAACTACCGTGAGTTCGAGGTGACTAATGCATCACAGCGTGAACAGGCGATCCGTCGTTTTGCGCAGCGTGGTGCTAACCCAATCATCAGCGTTGGCTTCGCCCAAGCTGCGGCCGTTGATAAAGTGGCCGGTGAGTTCCCAGATGCACGCATCACTCTGATCGATATGGTGGTTGATAAGCCAAACGTTCAGTCAGTTGTCTTCAATGAGCACGAGGGTTCATTCCTTGTCGGTATGCTTGCGGCAATGAAATCAGAAACAGGGACTGTCAGCTTTGTCGGTGGCATGGACATTCCACTGATTCGTAAGTTTGAGTGTGGTTATGCTCAGGGTGCTCAGTACGTTAACAAAGATATCAACGTGATCCGTAACATGACCGGTACGACGCCAAGCGCTTGGAATGACCCAGCAAAAGGTGCTGAGCTAGCTGTCAGCCAATTCGACCGTGGTTCTGATGTTGTTTACGCAGCAGCGGGCGGAACAGGTGTTGGTGTCTACCAAGCCGCGGCTGACTCTGGCAAATACGCGATTGGTGTCGACTCTAACCAGAACTACCTACAGCCAGGAACGATGCTAACCTCCATGGTCAAGCGTGTTGATGTAGCAGCGTATAACTCGCTCAAAGCGATGCAAGATGGTACTTGGCAAGCGGGTTTCCAAGCGCTTGGTCTAGCGCAGGGTGGTGTCGATTGGGCGCTTGATGAGCACAACGAAGCTCTGATCACCGCTGAGATGAAATCGGCCGTTGAAGCTGCGAAAAAAGCGATCATCGCGGGTGAAATCAAAGTTCACGACTACATGAGCGACAACAGCTGTCCAGCACTCGACTAAGATAGAGGTCTAACCGAGTGGTGACACAACCTATACAGGATCCCAATCGGGATCCTGTTTCTTATTCAATTCAGTTAGCGAAGATCAATAAACACTTCGGTGCCGTCAAAGCCAATGTCGACGTTGATCTGAATGTCGTCAAAGGTGAGATACACGCCATCGTTGGTGAAAACGGTGCCGGAAAGTCGACACTGATGAGTATCCTCTATGGGTTTTACGAGGCCGATAGTGGTTCTATCTATGTGGATGGCAAAGTGGTCAGTATCACTGACTCTAAACGCGCTATCGAGCTAGGGATTGGCATGGTCCATCAACACTTCATGTTGGTGGATAATTTCACGGTACTTGAGAATATCGTGCTGGGCGCTGAGGGTAGCTGGTCTTTAACGCATTCACTCGCTAAAGCACGTAAAAAACTGCAAGAGATCTCAGACCGTTATGGGTTGAATGTTGATCTGGATGCGGTGGTTTCACACCTACCGGTCGGTTTGCAGCAGCGTGTAGAGATTCTTAAAGCGCTCTATCGCGACGCAAAAATACTGATTCTTGACGAACCTACTGGTGTATTAACCCCTCAAGAGGTGGACCAACTCTTTGCGATTTTAAAAACACTTAAATCACAGGGCGTCAGCATTCTACTGATCACCCATAAGCTGCAAGAGGTGATTGCGATCAGTGATCAGGTCTCTGTTATGCGAGCTGGGGCGATGGTGGCGACCGTTAACACGGCGGAAACTACTCGTGAAGCGCTCGCTGAGCTTATGGTCGGTCGCAAGGTTCTATTACGGGTTGATAAACAAGAAGCCAATTCGGGCGCAGCGCTGCTTAAGGTGGATTCGCTAACCTGGCATGATGACGCCAATGTGCCTCGTTTGGAGGACGTGTCGTTCACAGTGAGTGCGGGTGAAATCGTTGGTGTTGCTGGTGTATCTGGCAATGGTCAGACCGAACTTCTAGGTCTGTTGTCGGGCATGCTCGATGTGCAGCAAGGGCAGATTAATATTGAAGGAGTCTGCATTGATGCTCAGCATCAAATGACGCCTAAACAGATTCGTCACCTCGGCGTCGGACATGTGGCAGAGGATCGGCACCGTGATGGTATGGTGGGTGCGTTTAGTGCAGAAGAGACGGCCATCATGGGCTTTCAAGATGAGCCGGAGTTTAATGGCTCGATTCTGCAAAATCGCTCCGCCATCACTGAGCACTGTCAGGAACTGATGAGTACCTTTGATGTTCGTCCAGTGGATCCTAATCTTAAATCGGCCAGTTTCTCTGGCGGTAATCAGCAAAAACTCTGTATCGCACGTGAGATGAACGCCGCACCTAAGGTGTTACTGGTGGGACAACCGACACGTGGCGTCGATATCGGTGCGATCGAGTTTATACATCAGCAGATTGTTGCGCTGCGTGATCAAGGAAGTGCTGTGTTAGTCGTCTCTGTAGAGTTAGAAGAGATCCTGTCGTTGTGTGATCGAGTGCTGGTGATGTCAGAAGGGCGCATCGTGGGTAATGTGTTGGCTTCAGAAACCGATGCGCGCTCGTTAGGGTTAATGATGTCCAGCTCAAGAAGCGGTGATCAAATGGATCAGCAGGGGGGGCAATCATGAGTCGTCGTGCAAAGCTCCCTGCTTGGGCAGACATTGGACTAATTCCGTTAATCAATGTCTTGTTGGCGTTTTTGTCAGCCGGTGTTGTGGTGGCTCTGATTGGTGAAAGCCCATTAGAGGCGGTGCAAGTGCTTATTCGTGGCGCCTTTGGCTATGACGAAGGGGTTGGCTATACGCTCTACTACACAACCAACTTTATCTTTACCGGTTTGGCGGTGGCCGTCGCATTCCATGCGGGGCTATTCAATATCGGCGGTGAAGGACAGGCCTACATTGGCGGTTTAGGTGTGGGGCTGATCTGTCTCGCCTTAGATCATCTTCTGCCATGGTGGGCTCTGCTACCTCTGGCTATTATTGCTGGATCGTTATTTGGTGCTGCTTGGGCGTTTATACCCGGCTATTTGCAAGCTTATCGCGGCAGTCATGTGGTGATTACCACCATTATGTTCAACTTCATTGCGTCTGCATTGATGGTCTATCTATTGGTGAATGTGCTGATTCAACCGGGTTCGATGTCACCAGAGACACGAGCGATTGCTCCCGAATCGACACTGCCGCTGATGCATGAGTTCTTTGCGTTTTTTGGGATCAAGATTACTCAAACGCCGCTTAATCTGTCTCTTTTTGTTGCACTATTGGCTTGTCTGTTTGTCTGGGTGCTTATTTGGAAAACTCGTTGGGGCTATGCCATTCGCATGATCGGTTTCAATGAGTCAGCTGCGGTCTATAGCGGAATCAATCCAAAACGAATGGTCGTCATTGCGATGATGATTTCAGGCTCTTTGGCCGGATTGGTCGCAATCAACGAGGTGATGGGGGCACAAGAGCGTGTCGGTTTAGACTTCGTCTCGGGTGCTGGGTTTACTGGCATCGCTGTCGCCTTGATGGGGCGCAATCACCCCTTGGGTATTATCATTGCTAGCCTGCTGTTTGGCGCGCTATTTCAGGGTGGGGCAGAGTTGGCGTTTGAGTTTTCAACCATCACACGTGATCTTGTTGTTGTGATTCAAGGCTTGGTCATTCTGTTCTGCGGTGCTCTGGCCTACATGATGCGTGGACCGCTGGAGCGACTCTTTGCATTGGTTTCCCGCTCAAGTCAGGAGGAGCGATAATGGAGTTTTCTGTTCAGTTAATCTCTGCATTAGATTCCACACTTCGTCTGGCGGCACCGTTAATTTTATGTGCCATGGCCGGTCTCTTTTCAGAGCGCTCGGGCATTGTAGATATCGGCTTAGAGGGCAAGATGCTAGCGGGTGCCTTTGCTGCGGCGGCAATGACGGCTGTAACGGGTTCGGTCTGGTTAGGTCTGCTTGCTGCCATATTGGTCTCAATTATGATGGCGTTACTGCACGGTTTTGCCTGTATCACCCACCGAGGTGATCAGGTGGTCAGTGGTTTGGCTATCAATATATTAGCGGCCGGTTTGACTGTTGTGTTGGGCATCGCTTGGTTCCGTCGCGGCGGGCAGACACCCTCTCTTACATCAGATGAACGCTTTGGTCCGCTAACCTGGCCGTTGAGTGAGTGGTTGTCGGGTGTGCCGCTGCTAGGGTCCATCTATACAGAGCTACTCAGTGGGCACAATCTGTTGGTCTATGTCGCTTTAATGGCGGTCCCGCTGACCGCTTGGATTGTTTTTAAAACTCGTTTTGGGTTAAGGCTTCGTGCAGTCGGTGAGAATCCGCAGGCGGTTGATACCGCCGGGATTTCAGTCGCTTGGTTGCGTTACCGTGCCGTCATTATGGCGGGTCTGCTCTGTGGTTTAGCAGGTGCTTACCTCTCTATCGCGTTGGGTGCAGGTTTCATTAAAGATATGTCGGCCGGTAAGGGTTACATCGCCTTGGCCGCACTTATTTTTGGTAAGTGGCGTCCATTCCCCGCACTCTTCGCTTGTCTTCTATTTGGCTTCTTAGAGGCCGTTGCAACCCGCATGCAGGGGGTTCAACTGCCCGTTGTTGGCGAAATCGATGTGCAGTTGATGCAGGCACTTCCTTACATTCTTACCGTTATTCTGTTGGCGGGTTTCATTGGTCGGGCGATCGCACCTAAAGCGATTGGTACCCCTTACAGTAAAGATCGAGCATAACAATGGCACAGCACAAGATTATTTTAGACACAGACCCTGGTATCGATGATGCGATGGCGATTTTTACCGCGATGGCACACCCTGATATTGAGCTGTTGGGCCTTACAACAACCTTTGGCAATGTCTCTGTTGATCAGGCTACTCAAAATGCCCTTACGCTGGTTGAGATGGCCGGCTCTGAAACGCCCGTTGCACAGGGTGTTGCGACGCCGATGATCAAGCCTCTAGCAGAATTTCCAGACTTTGTTCATGGAGTCGATGGGTTTGGTAATCTCAATTTAGCACCCCCTAAGAGAACATCGCTCCCTCAATCGGCGGCTGAATTCATTGTCGATCAAGCGAATCAGAACCCGGGTGAGATCGTTATCGTTGCGATTGGTCCTTTGGGTAACTTAGCTCAGGCGCTGCAGCTGGACCCTGAATTACCTAGCAAGATTAAGCAGGTTGTTATTATGGGTGGCGTGATTGCGAGTGATGGGAATGTCTCTCCGGTAGCTGAGGCTAATATTCTCTCTGATCCGCACGCTGCCGATAAAGTGATGGCTGCGGCTTGGCCTTTGGTCATGGTAGGGCTCGATGTAACTCATCAGATTATGTTGCCTCGATCACTGTTTGATCGTATTGCTAAAGAGAACGCCAAGGTGGGTTCATTTATGCAGAGTGCGGCTAAATTCTACATCGACTTTTACTCTAGCGTGCGGAATATTGATGGCTGCTATTCGCATGACGTTTCGGCCCTCGCTTATGTTGTGCATCCTGAGTTATTTGAAACGGTTTCAGGCCCAATCTGTGTTGCGACAGAAGGCGTTGCTATGGGTCAAACCATCATGAGTCGATTTGGCATACCCTATATGCTGGATTATTGGAAAGATCGTCCTGATCAGATGGCCTGCATGGGTGTTGACGATGCTGGCGTGGTCGATTTTTTCGAAACAGCAATGACAAACAGTTACTGGAGCTAGTGGTATGTCGAATTTTTTAGAAGCGGTCGATTATCAATCGGAAGGTGCCAGCGAGGCGTTTGTGAAATCGCTGCATGAGACCGGCTTCGGCGTCCTCAAAAATCACCCTATTGCCGAAGCGCAGGTTCGAGCCATTTATGACCATTGGCAGGCCTTTTTTAATAGCGATCGCAAATCTGACTTTGACTATAACGTCGGTACTCAGGATGGCTTTTTCTCCAGCAAAATTTCTGAAGTGGCGAAAGATCATACAGTTAAAGACATCAAAGAGTATTTTCACTACTACCCCTGGGGGCAGTGCCCTGAAGATTTGCGGGAGGAGTTACAGGCTTACTATTCTCAAACCAGCTCATTAGCCTCTGAGTTGCTAGGCTGGGTCGAAGAGTTTAGCCCTGAAGAGGTGAAAGCAGGCTACCGTGAGCCACTACCCAACATGATCAATGGCAGTGAGCAGACGCTGCTCCGTGTGCTTCACTACCCTCCCTTTGATGGTAATGAAGAACCAGGTGCTATCCGTGCGGCCGCACACGGTGACATAAACCTGCTAACGATTTTGCCGGCGGCCAGTGAGCCAGGTTTGCAGGTTCTCAGCAAAACAGGTGAGTGGCTTGATGTACCGGCTGAGTTTGGTAATTTGATCGTGAACATAGGCGATATGCTGCAAGAGGCATCGGCAGGTTATTTCCCGTCGACCATACATCGAGTGATCAACCCTGTTGGTGGCGCAACCAAAAAATCGCGCATCTCACTGCCGTTGTTTCTTCACCCTAGACCAGATGTGGTTCTATCGGATCGATACACAGCGGATAGCTATTTAAAAGAGCGGCTCAAAGAGTTGGGCGTTATCTGATCCTAAACCCGGCAATGTTCGGGTTTTTTTAGCGCAAAAATATCTGGAATATTCTTTGCATGCTAGGATAACTGGATGATCAATTATAAGGCGATGCAATGAGCGCTTATCTATCGACCCTAGAGTCGATCTATCTCCCTGCAGTGGTTATGTTTTCTCTATTGGTTGGCAGCTTTCTGAATGTTGTGATTCATCGCCTGCCGATTATGATGATGAATAGCTGGCGCCGTGAAGCCGCTGAATTCTTGGATCAGCAGGAGATAAGCGATGATCAACCTATCTCATTGTCTCAGCCACGCTCACGCTGCCCTCAATGCGGACATGCAATACGCTGGTATGAAAACATCCCAATCCTCTCCTATCTGTTAATTTTGAAAGGGCGCTGTTCAGGATGTGCCAGTTCGATCTCTATGCGTTACCCAATGATCGAAGGGTTGACGGCTGTAGTGGGTCTCACTATTGCGCTCTATTTTGGCTTTACTCTTCAGATGTTGGTGATGCTGTTCGTCAGTTACTCTCTGATTGTCTTGATCTTTATCGATGCAGATCATCAGCTGTTGCCCGATCAGATCACCTTGCCCCTTCTTTGGGCGGGTCTACTGGTTAATCTGGTATTTGGCTGGGTCCCGTTGGACTCTGCAGTGACTGGTGCGATGCTTGGCTATCTGGTTCTTTGGCTGGTGTTCTGGCTGTTTAAGTTGGTAACAGGTAAGGAGGGTATGGGCTACGGCGACTTTAAGTTGCTGTCGGCTCTTGGGGCTTGGGGTGGCTATGCGATCCTTCCCGGAATTATTCTGATCTCATCCGTTGCGGGTGTTATCTATGCACTTGTCGGCGCGTTGTTTGGTCGTCAGGATCTCACTAAACCCATGCCGTTTGGCCCATTTTTAGCCTTAGCTGGATGGCTGATGTTGATTTGGGGTGATCAAATTAATCAATGGTATCTGTCGCTTCTTCTATAGATTCGTTAGACTTGCAGCATATTTTTTAAGGGCTTAAACATGACTGACCAGATTGACCCAGAGACGTCTGACGCGACCAGTGAAGATAGCGTAAAGCGACCTCGTGGTATCTATTTGTTACCAAACCTATTTACGACGGGAGCACTGTTCTCAGGTTTCTATGCTGTCATTTCGGGCATGAACGGTCATTTCACTGCAGCGGCAGTCGCCATTTTTGTTGCTATGATTTTTGATGGTTTAGATGGTCGTGTGGCTCGAATGACAAACACACAATCTAAGTTTGGCGCTGAATACGATTCGCTGTCAGATATGGTCTCTTTCGGTGTGGCTCCCGCTCTGGTTAGTTTTACTTGGGTATTACAGAGCTTAGGAAAGTTTGGCTGGGTGGCTGCCTTTATCTACTGCGCCTGTGCTGCACTTCGTTTGGCACGATTTAATACTCAGATTGGCTCTTTGGATAAACGCTACTTTATGGGGCTGCCGAGCCCAGCGGCGGCGGCAACCATTGCTGGATTGATCTGGTTTATGACTGAAAAGGGGATAGACCCAGCCCCATTTGCTTGGTTGATCGCACTCTATGTGGCGCTCATTGGTCTCTCTATGGTGAGTAATGTTCTCTACAACAGCGGTAAAGAGATCAACTTAAAAGGGAAGATCACCTTTGTAAAAATGATTGTGATCGTACTGGTTGTCGCCTTTCTAGCGACAGATCCTGATCTCTACCTGTGGCTTATCTTTCTTGCTTACACTGTATCAGGCCCTATTCAATGGCTGCTTAGAAGTAGAAAACGACAAGCAGAGTAATACATCATTAGAAAGCCACCTTCGGGTGGTTTTTTATTTGTAAGGCATTTGTCAGCTTAGCGACTAATATTAGAGGTATAGCGATAGGAGATTAATTATGTTGATCGGTAAGCCTTCCAAAATTCTAAGCAGTGAAATCACATCTGAATCGGTCTATTTTTCTAGGCGTTCGCTATTGAAAGGACTGGGTTTGGTCGCAGGTGCTGCTTCGATGCCTAGCTATGCGCTGACACAACCCAAGAGTTCCGATCTGCCACTCTATCCTGGTCCTGACTGGTTAAGACCGAAGCTCGAAAGCGCAAAGACAACTTGGAGCGTCGATGAAGAGTTAACGCCTTACGATTCGGTCATTACCTACAACAACTTCTACGAGTTCGGCCTCAATAAAGAGGATCCGTATGAGAGAGCTCAGAATTTTAAGACAGACCCCTGGCAGGTTGAGATAGTGGGTGAGGTAGAGCGCCCGGGTATCTATAACCTGGAGGATCTTCTTGCAAAAGTGGACATAGAAGAGAGGATCTACCGCTTTCGATGCGTAGAGGCATGGTCGATGGTCATTCCTTGGCTCGGTTTCTCTCTGGCTTCACTGATAAAGCAGTTGAATCCAACTTCAAACGCTAAATACGTTGAGTTTGTCACGCTTGAAGACCCAGAGCAGATGCCGGGTCAGCGTTCACTCTTCAGTACCATCGATTGGCCATACAGAGAAGGGTTAAGAATAGATGAGGCAATGCATCCACTGACGTTGTTAGCGGTCGGTGTTTATGGTCAAGCGATGCCTCCACAGAATGGCGCGCCGCTTAGGTTGGTAGTGCCTTGGAAATATGGCTTCAAAAGTATTAAGTCTATCGTGCAGATTCGATTCAGGGAGACCATGCCGCAAAATACTTGGCGCTTAACGGCTTCTCAGGAGTATGGCTTTTATGCCAACGTCAATCCGAATGTAGATCACCCTAGATGGTCGCAAGCGACAGAGAGAAGGCTACCATCATCACTGTTTAATCCGAGAATCATAGAGACTCAAATGTTTAACGGCTATGAAGAGGTCGCACCTCTCTATGCTGGGATGGATCTCTCTAAATGGTATTAACCAGCAGGGGCTTATCTAGACGGCTCATCTGGATAGCACTTTTTACGTCGTTGGCCTTACCATTGATATGGCTGGTCTACTTGGCCTATAGCAATCAGTTGGGAGCTGATCCAGCGAAAGAGCTTGTCGATGAATTAGGGCAGTGGGCAATTCGGTTTTTGATCCTGACACTCTGTGCATCAACCTTCAGTCGGCGTTTGAATATAAAGTTTTTGCTGCAACATCGGAGAATGGTGGGGCTGTATGCACTCTTTTATGCGGTGCTCCATCTTTTGGCGGTATCGACCTTTATTCTTGGCTGGCGTGTTGATCTGCTGATTAGAGAGTTAACGGATAGGCCCTATATTATGTTGGGTATGGCTGGGCTTTTGTTGCTCATCCCTTTGGGAATTACATCCACAAAAGGGTGGCAGAAAAAATTGGGTCGTAAATGGACAACGCTTCATAAATTGATCTACCCAGCAGCTATGCTAGCGCTGTTACACCTGGTACTACTAATAAGGGCAAGCATTTTAGAGGCGATGATCTATACGCTTTTAATATCTCTACTTTTAATAGAACGATTGTTTAGAAAAAGAAAGCCTAAAAAGAGAGAGTGAACTAACACATAAATCCCAGACGTATCCTATATTGAATGTGTTGAATCAATAAAAACAAACTCAAAGTTCAGCTTTGAAAGGAGTGTAACAATGATTCTGCAGCATCTTTCGGGTGTATTCTATCATCCATTAAAAGAGTGGAAGTCAATTGATGAAGACTCTTCACTAACACTAAACAACGTCATTATTCAGCTGGTATTACTGGCACTTATACCACCCGTATCTCTATTCATAGGAACTACCCAGGTGGGATGGAGTGTCTCCTATGGTGAATATCACCTGTTGGCAAGTGAATCTGCCTTTGGAGCAGCGGTAGCATTTTACATTGCTATATTAGGAGTCATCGCCGGGTTAACTTATAGCATCCGATGGATGGAGAAAACCTACGGTGCCAACGCGGGTGTTGATGAGTGTGCGCGTTTAGCGCTATACACTGCAACGCCGATGTTGCTGGCAGGGCTCATTGGACTTTATCCAATGTTATGGATCTGCGTGAGTGTCGGAATGTTAGCGGTAGCTTTTAGTGTCTATCTGCTCTACACAGGAGTACCCGTCATAATGCATATTGAAGAGGAGAGAGCGTTTATGTTCTCTACATCAATATTGACGGTTGGTCTTGTGGCGCTTGTCACCATTATGGCTGCGAGCGTCATTCTGTGGAGTACAGTCGTACCGCTAACCATATTAAGTTAAATTTATTTCCCTCAAGGGTTGACGCTCTGTTCAACCTAAGTATAATTCGCGCTCTCGATTACGGAGTCACACCTGATTACAGGTTGATCAGTAACCGAGAGGTGCGAATTAACTGTTTGTTTTTTAAGCAAATAATTGAAAGTTTTTGACGCAAAAGACAGTTTTTAATTTTTCAAAAAATATTAAAAACTTGTTGACATGTGATGATGCAATCAATAATATACGCACCTCGCTTGAGACGAGTGCTCAAGCAGCCACCAAGAGATCGGTGGCACGCTCTTTAACAATTAATCAGGTAATGCGTGTGGGCGCTTGTTGAGGTTGAGCATAAAAGCTTAACAAGACAAGCAACCTATATGTGAATTCATTTAGCGTAATGTTTTTCTTGAGCAAGATTTAGATGGTCATTTATGACTGTCGAACTTTTTAACTGAAGAGTTTGATCATGGCTCAGATTGAACGCTGGCGGCAGGCCTAACACATGCAAGTCGAGCGGTAACAGAGAGAAGCTTGCTTCTTTGCTGACGAGC
>NZ_WBYT01000006.1:0-114770 GCF_013283255.1 Marinobacterium sp. xm-m-383
TTCCGTGACCTGTTTAGTCGCTTCGATTTTGAACTCTTCGGTGTAACGTTTTGCACTCATTGGTGATCACCTCTTGTTAGGCGTTATTGTAACGCTAACAGGTGTCTACAATACTAGGGCCTTGCCAGTTATGTGTGTTGTGAGTACTTTTGGACATTTCTGTTTTGCCCATTTGCTCAAGGCGCCAATCATCAAAACCATCTAAACGTTCATTTGTGATTTGATTGATGTTGAATTTTCCAAGATATGGAATGTGATATTTGCGCAGAGCTGATATGTAGTCTTTGTAAACAACCTTGCCACGTCTGCTAGCAAGTTCATTTTCCATTCGCTTGATCGCATTTTCTGCAACAGCACGAAATTTTGTTGTAGTGAGTGGCAGGTTGTTTTTGACGTGTGTTCTAAGTTCCGTGCGAATATCTAGAGCATTTTCACGGGCCTCATCTAGGTCTGCTGACCCTGTGCTGCGTCTAATCCATTCGCCTTCAATTTTTATTCGTGCTTGCCAGCGAGCGCTGCGAGAACGTCGATATAGCACGATAAGCCCAGGGACTACTGAAACCATTTCTGCCATTTTTTTCGCACTTTTTTAGTGGATTTAACTGGATTATAGCTTCGTTAAAAGAACGGGCAATAGCCCTAAAAAGTGTGCACCGAGTGTGCTAAGCGAAATTTTCAGGGTGGGTGCAAATAAAAAATGCACGATACCTGCGTATTCGTGCATTTTATCTACATACTCTCAACATATACCAACAAGATATTGGTACCGATGGTCGGACTCGAACCGACACGCTTTATAGGCAACGGATTTTGAATCCCACAACAATGGTTGTCATGGATAGAATAAGGTTTCAGAGGGTTGAAAGTAAAGGGTTCTAGTGAAGTGTAGTTGAGGGTGGTTGTGTGTGGTTTACGCCTAATTACGCTTTTTTCTTACATTAAATGTTTAACTTTCACATCTATCATTTGAAGGCCAGACTCAATACTTGAAATGTAAACTTCTGCTTTATCCAAAGACTCAGATCGAGTTCTACCAGAAAATTTCATCCGATTTGTTTTCCAATGAACCTCTATTCCATTAAAGATTTTCGGTTCAACATCAGCAGGATGATATGTGAAAATTAGTATTGGTTTTAGATGAGTACCTTGCTTGGCTTCAATCGCATCTAATCTATTTTTAAGGGAGTATGTTGTATTGGTCACGCATTCTCCAAGACTGAAATTCGACTTTCCAGCTCGTCTATCTCTATGATCTTAGCCACAGCACCAATCGATTGTATTAGCGTTGCACCTATGTCTGCAGGGCACTCACCTCTAGCAACAGAATTCAGTATGCATTTAGCTTTATCTGAAAGGCTCCCTGCGCTTTCTAAACCATCGATAACTACTGGTTCACTAGATGTCTTTCGTACAGGTGCCACACGCTCCATAACAAGTCTCGCGGCTGTCATATCACCTGACTTGGCCGATTCTATTATCTTATCAATAATGGCTGGAGAAGCCTCTGTGAGCTTTGTGCGCATTTCATTAGGCATAATGGGAGGTCGACCTTTAGGGTTCCCCGAAGAGCCTTGTTTGAATTGACCGTTTTTATGACGTGTTACATCGTGATTTTCAGGCATCATAATAACCTACTATTTTACTTGGTTATTGTATCATGTGATTTCCCAAGCGTAACTAAAAGCCACATCAATAACCTTTCTTAATACTTCACCTTTGATCAAGTAAAGCGTAGTATCGAAAAATAGATCGAAAATATTAATAAGGATCGAAAAATGAGTCTTAGACGTCCAATGTTTCAAATTGCTTTCTTGTTTTCAGCTTTGCTTATAGGGCTGCCATCTGAAGCTAGCAAGGTATATTTCAAACAAGATCCCCTTAGTAATAAACGATTATCCTCTGTTACAAAAAATCCTGAAGAGCAAAAGTTTGATGGCCAAACAGTTTATCGATTCCAGATCCAACATGGTGGTTGCGGCGAAGATGGTTACTGGTCAGATTGTAATAACGATCGTCAACGTGTTGAGTTGAAAGATGGATATAAAGTTAGTCTTCAAACATGGTCAAAGGAAAAAAATCTAGAACGATATTATCGAACCAATCTTCTCATTCCCGACGAGGAGATGTTTCCTATCACTGCCCCGATGACACAGATGATTCACCAAACAAAACTCAAATCAAAAAATAATCCAATCTGGATGGTGCATATTGATCAGAGAGGTGGGCTAAGAATAAGTACCGATAGTGCAGGCGGCTGCATAATTGATAAAGAATTCTTACCCCGCGGTAAATGGTTAGAAATTGAAATTCATACAAACTATGAGCTTTATTCGTCCGAAAAACTTGAATTAGCTGAAGAGGCATACCTCCAATCTCGCAACTCAAATTATGCGCAAAAGGTTAAGCCATCGTTTAGGTATTTTATAAATGGTAAAGAGCTTTGCACGCTATGGAAGCCTCTGATTACCAAAGCTGGACTTCGTGATGGAGGTGAGAAAAAGCTCCAACTAAAATTTGGTATATACAACACATTTCCCTCAAAGTGGCTTTTGGCACAAGTGGAAAATCAACGCTGGATTCAGCAAAACAATATTAAATTTTCAGGATATCAACAAGATTCTAAAGGCGAACGCAACGGTGCAGTGAGTTCTAAAATAGCGTCGCCTTTTGATTACGATTGGCCAGTCAAGCTACCAACACAGATGCTGTATTACACTGATTGGTATATGACAAAAGAAGTTGAAAAGCTCCCAGCCAGCCGTTTTGAGAAGGTAAAAGAAAAAACGAAGCCTGAAGGCTGTTCAGACCCAATTTTCGCAAACATGATGGGTTCTTTATGTAATTGATAAGCTCAATGCTTAACAAGCCAAGTAAAGAATCTTATCTGCTGTGAGCCTTGTACGCATCTCGGTAGGCATCATAGGTGGACGTCCTTTAGGATTACCAGAAGATCCTTGTTTGAACCGCCCATCCTTGTGGCGTGTTACTTCGTGATTATCAGGCATGAGCAAGGATTAGAACGTCTATTTCGGGCTACAAACAAATATCCTGAACTAGTTAGCAAAACCAAGCAGGCCGAAAGTTCTTGCCGCGTCTTTATTAAGAACCCAACCATCTGAAGTAGAACAATAATCCATCATACGACGGAATGCATATTCTCCGTTTTTGTTGCCAAGCATATCGTTGAAGTACAATTCTAAAATACGAATATCATTACGATCTACACAGCTGATACCTCCGTTAAACTTGAATCTATACGGTGAATGGAAAAATAATTCAGTGTTCGGTTCCATTTCACGTTGCGAGCCCCCTATAAATGCTACAGCGCACGAACTTGCACAAATCTGCCCCTTTACCAGCGAAACTGGGATTCTACGTTCTCTGAATAGGCGCCCTAACTCTATCCCATCAACTAATCTGCCCCCACCTGAATTCATAAATACCCAAGTACCAGAACCCCTTAAGGAAGCATCAGTCCGAAAGCACTTCGGGAGGCTATCTAGAATAAGTTTTACAGCCCTTGTCGCGTCAGGCCCTATCGCACCGTTTAACTCCAGATGATAATCCCGACCATTCTCGCAGTTTTCGGCTCTATGACTTACCAACCTTACTGTTAGCTCACCAGTAACAACCTCTTTATCAACCCGATAGTCTATCTCGTTAGAGTTTTTGAACCCAACATTTGATCCTGCAATTTTGTGGAAGCCACTTGCGGAGAAACACCCCTGCAAGGCCAGTGCAAAAGCTATCAACGACAAGCGATTTAAAATTGACTTCATATCTACTTTCCACTCAATGAGGCTTCAAGCGCCAAGTTGAATCGACGGTTGTTATAAGATTAGCACTCCATCAAATGTATTCAACTATATTTATGATTCCTTTCAATCAAGGGCTTCTTATTAGTCTGATATCACTAGATCAACTCCTAGTACAACCCTTCCAGCCCTTAACATAGCAGCTCTAACCCGAGCTTTGTCACTCGCTCTACAGCGAATAGAATCATGAACAGGCAGTATAGGAACATTAGCTAAATGGCCCAGAGTATGTGTCATAATTTGACTGTCGAGGTATTGGAGCTTTAGCCCAATGTCAGCCTGTCCAAATTGGTCTGCTATTGCAGGGTGTCGTTTTTGTATCGCGCAAATAAGCTCCTCACCAGTCATTCCCGCAGGTACCCCTTCTATAAAGGATTCGTACCAATTCGGTATGTATGGCTTACCACACACTAAACCTCGCTTCCTGTACTCATTGTAGATAGCGAGCTTCTGCTTAAGAATTGGGTATAGTTTTTGGTTCTCTGGATTACCACTTTGCGTAATCTGACCTTTGAGGACATGGAGGTGGCTAGTATTGGCAAGTATCAGCGACACTAACTTAATGGTCTGCCGTGAAAAGCCTTCTACACTGTATGGGTCGTCCTCAAGCTGTAAGCCTGCTTTTGCATACATCATGGCGTAATGAAGTGACTTGAAGTCCAACTCAACAGTCCTCTCACCATCTATCAATATTTGATTCCGCTCGGATTTAGGAAGGTTCTGGTATTCACCGTAGAAGCGTCCACCAAGAGTGGTCTTCTCAATAAAGATTCTTTCCAGCCAAGGCGTAACGTACCTACCATGAAGAGTTGCGGTATGGTGACACCAAGTCTCTGTATAACTAATTAACACCTCACCAGCCAAACGAAGCCTATTGTGCTCACGACTGTACAGGGGGAAGTTAATAACAGCTCCAGTCTCCTTGTGTACCTTGCCATAGGCTCCATACGACTTTTTTGGACGCTCTCTAACCACCGCTAGAGGAGAGCCTTCTGCCAGCCGCACCGACGCTTGGGTTTGGTCAAATAATGCGATTAGCTTTGATCTTGGAGTACACCAAGAAGATATACCATCGAACTGATTGTTCCTGCCGCTAACGACCTGTATGTAATCACCACTTTCCAAGAATCTCACGCATTCAGCTACTCTATTGTTAGTCACCTGTCGTAAACCGTGAATCACACTTTTATGCGCGGTCTTAAAGCTAATAAGGAGTTGCTGTGACCTTTCATAGCTATCCAATAGGTTGGCAAGCAGAACCTCAAGAGCACTCCAATACTTAGCCGCATGGAATCGTTGAGCATCCTTCCATTGCTCCAGTTCAGGCATTAAACGATGTATAACCAAACTGCCCGATGCATCTAGCTTTAGTTTATTGTCTATCCATCTTCCATTGGGTGCAGGTGTTTTTAAATAGAGGCGTCCAAACTCAATATCCTCCTGATATGAAGGATCATTGGCAGTATCCATGTGAGGCTCAAAAGGGGCAGAGCGGAAAGAGACAGGAGAGTCGGCGACCGCTTCTCTAATCATAGATGGAATAAGACTAGAGACCGCATCATTACTGGCCTCAGGCTGTATTTTTATCTGGAAGTCTAATAAAAGTTCTAGCTGTGTTTCTTTCATTACACTACCTCCATCTTCGTCTTTTTAGGAGGGTATATGTGTGACGTGAATAATTCAGGATTGGCTAACCAAAGCCCGAATGCAGGTGCATTAATGTATAGGCGGTTGCCTATAATCCTTACGCATGTTGATAAGCCTTCGTGTTCAGTACGTTTCCAAAATAGTGTTTTGAGTTGTGAATAAGAGAACTGAGGATTCTCGTCTGCTAAGTTTGCAAGGGTCTTCCAGTTGGACAGTTCTGAAAGAATCTCACATAGTTTATCTGGGTTGTTCATAGTTAAGCTCCGTAGACTTTGGTTGTCTGGAGCTAATATTGATTAATCTTTGCTACTTTCTGTATTTGTAGATTTTAAAATGTACTAATTGACAATCAGTTTTTATCTTTATTGTAGTAAACAGTGGAAATAATTTGTGCAGTCGTATTTTCAAAGCCATTTCTTCTAAATCTATCTGCGACCGCTTCGAATACATTCTTCGGATCCACTTGATCGTTTTCAATGTTAGCCAATTTCAATGAGGGATCCACAATTAAAAACTCATTAACTAATCGAGGTATAGCACGCCTCAACTGAGGGGGAGGTGTTCCTTTAGTCGGTTGTTTTTTTGATCCATTCTGAGGCTTTTGAGTCGTAATTCGTTCGATTACTTCATTTAACAATTCGGACTTATAGAGTCTTAAACGGGTCTTGTCATGTGTCTCGCCTTCAAAATCATCTAAGAATAACCATGCTGAAGATACAGCTCTTTCAAAAGTTAGCTCTCCTACATGATATCCAGCAATGTATGCCCACAGTGATGCAGTTAAGTACTTGATATCATTTACGCTAATGCAGTTATAAATGTGATCAGAAGGAAATGTTATAAGTTTGCTATCCAAGTAATTGCTTAACAGCCTTTTCATTACGAAACCCCTCTAAATACACTTTGTAGCACTTTAGATTTATGTAGTATGTCATGATGGATGTAGCGTTGTGTGGTCTGAATGGTTTTATGACCCATAACCTGCTGAATGGCAGTGATTGGAATGTTTGCGTTTGCAAGCCATGTCCCTGTTGTATGCCTCAAATCGTGTATTCGATAATGTCCTACAGAAGCTATTTTTAGAGCTTTGTACCAGTGTTTATCGATATTAACAAATGGCTTGTGCGGTGAAGTTGGGTGAGGAAACACATATGAATTACCAACTACTCTATATTTTTGCAGTTCAGCAATCACCTCAGAGTTAAGTGGAAGTATTCGGGGATCTCCGTTTTTCGTTTTACTGAGATAAGCAGTTTGATTTGTGAAATTTATGTCAGACCATTTCAACCCCAGTAACTCACTCCGCCTCGCACCAGTGTGCAGAGCCATTACAACAAACATATAGAGTCTTTCCCAAGAGCTCTTTTTGCATGCTTTAAGGATTGCCTCAACAGAGTCTAAGTTCAAAGGGTTATCGATAGATTTGTTCTCTGGTAGCTGTTTAACCTGTCTTGCTGGATTGAATTGAGTGTCGTATTCGTCGTCTGCGAATGTGAATGCTGAGCTTAAAGCAGCTTTATATCGGTTGTATGTGGCATTTGATAACCCTTTCGTTTGTAATTTTTTTAGGGAGTCTCTAATTAATTTCTTTGAAATTTTACCAACGGCGTAGTGACCTAATTCGCTTCGCCACCACATAATACGTTGATGCAAGCTGGTGTCTTTACCTTTGTAGCTGCAGAGAAACTCATCAAGCAGTTCTGACAAGGACATTGTCTGTAGTAAATTGTAATTCTGATGTGCAATTGAATCTGATTTCAGAGTCAGATGTGCCTGATAGCGTAGTGCTTCTGATTTTGTTTTGAAGGTTTTACTAGAACGGGTGCCTGCTATCATTGCTTCTACACGATAGCTGGTACTTTTTTTACCCTTGATGGGTCTGATTGTGGCCATGTGTCACCTCATTACGTTTAATTACGCTTAATTTAGTGACAACCAATGTATTACGGGGCTTTCATATCTCTCTAGTAACCAATAACCCATTGTCCAGAAAGGTTATTTAAATGGTACCGATGGTCGGACTCGAACCGACACGCTTTATAGGCAACGGATTTTGAATCCGTCGTGTCTACCAATTCCACCACACCGGCAGAGAGTGTGGCGCATTATAAGCGGGTTTCAGAATAGGTCAATCTTCTGTGACGTTTTTAAGTAGATTTTGTTAATATTTGCGCCCCGCAATTTTAACGCTCGGTATCTATGAAGCTTAGTGATTTTGATTTTGATCTGCCTGAAGAGTTGATCGCACACTTCCCGTTAGAACAACGTACCGCCAGTCGCCTGTTGCAGGTCGATGGGAATACGGGTGAACGTGTGCATGGCTCGTTTGGCGACATTCTCGATCTGGTCGAACCTGGTGATCTGATGGTCTTTAACGATACTCGGGTCATTCCGGCACGTCTGTTTGGGCAGAAAGAGAGTGGCGGAAAGGTTGAGTTGTTGGTGGAGCGTGTCATCGGTGAGAAGCGTGCCCTTGTCCATCTGCGTGCCAGTCGTACTCCAAAAGAGGGCGCTAAACTGCAGTTCGAAGGGGGTATAAACGCAGAGGTCGTAGGTCGTGAAAATGGCCTGTTCGATCTGCAGTTTGATATTGACGAGTCGATCATTGAAGCGCTAGAGCGTGTTGGCCACATGCCATTGCCGCCATATATCAAACGTGAGGACCAACTCTCTGACCGTGAACGTTATCAGACTGTTTACAACAAAAAGCCCGGGGCTGTCGCAGCGCCAACTGCTGGTCTGCACTTTGATGATGAGTTGATCGCTAAGTTAGAAGCCAAAGGTGTAGAGCGTGCGTTTGTCACTCTGCATGTCGGCGCGGGTACCTTTCGTCCAGTAAAGGTGGATGACATTAAAAACCATGAGATGCATGCCGAGTACATCGAGGTCGATCAATCGGTATGTGATGCGGTAAACGCGGTCAAGGCGAGGGGGAATCGAGTCATTGCGGTGGGAACGACCAGTGTGCGCTCGCTTGAATCAGCAGCCCAATCAGGCCGTATTGAGCCAACTTTTGGCGATACGCAGATCTTTATCTACCCAGGCTATCAATACAAAGTGGTGGATGCTCTGGTCACCAATTTCCACCTACCGGAGTCGACACTGTTGATGTTGGTCTCTGCGTTTGCTGGATATGAAACCACCATGGCGGCTTATAAAGAGGCCGTTGAACAGAAATATCGATTTTTTAGTTACGGTGATGCGATGTTCTTAACGCGCAACACCCAAGGTTAAGCAGGAAAGTAGATGAGCCGTCACTGTTTTATGAAATTTGAGACGATTACGAGCGAAGGTAAAGCGCGTCGTGGTCGTTTGACCTTCCCGCGTGGTGAGGTCGAAACCCCTGCGTTTATGCCTGTGGGTACCTATGGAACTGTAAAGGGTATGCTGCCACGTGATGTTGAGGCGACAGGTGCTCATATCTTATTAGGTAACACATTCCACCTGATGTTGCGTCCTGGTACCGATCTGATCGAACTTCATGGCGATCTGCACGACTTTATGCAGTGGGATAAACCGATACTGACAGATTCAGGCGGTTTCCAGGTATTTAGCCTAGGTAAAATGCGCAAGATCACAGAAGAGGGTGTCTCTTTTCAATCGCCTGTGAATGGCGATAAGGTCTTTGTCAGCCCCGAAGTCTCGATGGAAGTCCAGCGCAAGCTAGGGTCTGACATCGTCATGATCTTTGATGAGTGTACGCCTTACCCTGCCACTGAGCAGGAGGCGGCTGACTCTATGCGTCTCTCTCTGCGATGGGCACAGCGATCTAAAGATGCGCACGGTGAAAGTCCTTCGGCTCTGTTCGGTATTGTGCAGGGTGGTATGTATGAACACCTGCGTGATGAATCTCTAGAGGGGCTCACTAATATTGGCTTTGACGGCTATGCGATTGGTGGTCTGTCGGTGGGTGAGCCTAAGCATGAGATGATCAAAGTGTTGGATCATTTGGCGCATAAGATGCCGGAGGATAAGCCACGTTATCTGATGGGCGTGGGTAAGCCTGAAGATTTGGTGGAAGGGGTGCGTCGTGGGGTTGATATGTTCGATTGTGTCATGCCAACCCGTAATGCACGAAACGGCTTTTTATTTACCCGTGAAGGGGTTGTAAAAATCCGTAACTCGTCCCATAAAACAGATATTGGACCAGTGGATGCGGAGTGCGGTTGTTACACCTGTCAGAACTTCAGTCGATCTTACCTGCACCACCTTGATAAGTGCGGCGAGATTCTAGGTTCGCAGTTGAATACGATTCACAACTTGCACTACTACCAAGACTTGATGGCAGGTTTGCGTGGAGCCCTTGAACAGGGTACATTGACCGCCTTCGTAGATGAGTTCTACCGTCGACGTGGCATGGAAACGCCAGCGTTGGCTGAATAACTTAAATAAACTTATATAAATGATGTTACAGGAGTGCTTTTAATGAGCTTCTTTATTTCACCTGCTTACGCTGAAGGTGCAGCTGGTGCTACCGATCCAGGTATGTTTAACCTTATTTTCCTACTGGGTTTCGGTCTGATCTTCTACTTCTTCATGTGGCGCCCACAAGCAAAACGTCAGAAGGAGCACAAAGCACTGGTTTCTGGTCTTGCTAAAGGTGATGAAGTGATCACTGCTGGCGGTATCATCGGTAAGGTTGTTCGTGTATCTGACGACTACATTGCACTTGAAGTATCAGAAGGTGTTGAGCTTAAGTTCCAGAAGACTCACGTTGCGTCTGAACTGCCAAAAGGCACTATTAAAGGTATTTAATCGACCTTGCTTACAGCGCTGTTACTGAACGGTAACGGCGCTTTTCTGTTTTTAAAAGGATGGGCCTGTAATGCTCAATCGTTTTCCCCTTTGGAAAAGCTTGATGATTGTTGTGACACTTTTGTTCGCAGCTATCTACGCTATGCCAAACCTATACCCTGACGACTTTGCGGTTCAAGTGTCGGGTTCCAAACAAGATTTTAAAGTGGATGATCGCACTCTTGCTCGCGTGACGGCTGCTCTGGATAACAACCAGATCGAGTACAAATCGCTTGAAGCAGAAGAGGGTAAAGGTCTGATCCGCTTTGCCGATGGTGATGCTCAGCTACGTGGCCGTGAAGTGATCGGCCGTATCCTGGGTGAAAATTACACCGTAGCTTTAAACCTAGCACCCACGACACCTAGCTGGCTGACAGACATCGGTGCCGGCCCAATGAAACTGGGTCTGGACCTTCGTGGTGGTGTCCACTTCCTGCTAGAAGTGGATATGGTGACTGCCGTCTCTCAGCGTCTTGAAGTGTACGTCAGTGAGATCAAATCTAACCTGCGTAAAGAGCGTCTGCGTTACCGTCAGGTAGAGACTCTGGATGATGGTACGCTAGCGGTTCGCTTTGCCGATGCTGCTACGCGTGATGAGGCCTCTTCGCTACTCAGAAAGAGCTACCAGGAGTTTTTGATCACTGATCTGGATGAAGAGGACTACTCGAGCCTGCAGATCTCTTTGAGTGAGCAGACACTGCGTGATATTGAAGATTATGCCGTTAAGCAGAACCTGACAACGCTGCGTAACCGTGTCAACGAACTGGGTGTGGCTGAGCCGCTGGTACAGCGCCAAGGTCGTAACCGTATCGTGGTTCAGTTGCCGGGTATTCAGGATGCGGCCGCCGCTAAACGTATCATTGGTAAAACCGCTAACCTTGAGTTCCGTCTAGAAGCAAAACCTGACACCTCTCGTGCGCTGACTGAGACCTACTCATTCCGTTCAGATGAGAACCGTAAAGCGAACCTTGAACGTGATGTCATCATTACCGGCTCTAGCGTCTCTAATGCGCAGTCGAACTTCGATGAGAACGGCATGCCTCAGGTATCAATCAGCCTTGATTCCAAAGGGGGACAGCTGATGAACCGCACGACGCGTGATGCTATTCAACGTCGCATGGCGGTTCTGTTTGTCGAGTTTAAAGCGCGTATGGTGACTGAGACGGTTGATGGTCAGCAGGTTGAAAAACGTGTGCCATACGTTGAGAAGAAGATCATCTCCCTTGCAACGATTCAGAGTGCGTTGGGCTCTAGTTTCCGTATTACCGGTCTAGATAACCCGCAAGAAGCGTCTGAGTTGGCGCTGTTGCTACGCGCTGGTGCACTAGCAGCACCTATCTACTTCGTCGAAGAGCGTACCGTAGGTCCATCGATGGGTGCTGAAAACATCGAGCTTGGTTTGACGTCCGTTCAAATCGGTTTCGCTGTGGTGATGCTCTTTATGCTGGCTTACTACCGTGTATTTGGTTTAATCGCCAACATTGCATTGACACTTAACCTGGTGATGCTGGTGTCGGTTATGTCGATTCTATCGGCCACTCTGACCCTGCCGGGTATCGCGGGTATTGTTTTGACCGTCGGTATGGCGGTAGATGCCAACGTGCTGATCTTTGAGCGCATCAAAGAGGAGCTTAAAGTCGGCATGCCGGTGCAGTCAGCGATTCACTCCGGTTTTGCACGTGCCTTCACAACGATTTTGGATGCCAACGTCACGACATTGATCGCAGCGTTGATCCTATTTGCGATGGGTACGGGGCCGGTGAAAGGGTTCGCGATTACACTGTCAGTCGGTATTTTGACCTCAATGTTTACAGCCATCCTTGTGACTCGCCTGATGGTGAATCTGGTGTATGGCCGCAAACAACTTAAGTCGATCAAGCTGTAAGGGGGTCTAGAGATGTCAGAAGTTCACAAACTCTATAATTTCATGGGCCTACGCAAGGCCCTTGGTATCTTCTCGATCGTTTTGATGATCGCATCAGTCGCGTCATTAGCGGTTAACGGTCTTCGCTTTGGTCTCGACTTCACAGGCGGTAGCTTGGTTGAAGTGGGCTATGAAGAGTCAGCGGATCTGAACCTTATTCGTCAGCAGCTGTCGACGGCGGGTTATGAAGATGCCGTCGTGCAAAACTTTGGGTCTAGTACCGATGTGTTAATCCGCTTGGGTGAGACGCACGACCCTAAGTTGGGTGACAAAGTAGTTGAGGCGCTAAAAGCCGATGGTTCTGCTGTCGAGTTGCGTCGTAACGAGTATGTCGGTGCTCAGGTCGGTGAAGAGCTTCGCGAGCAGGGCGGCTTAGGCATGCTGCTGGCGCTCGCGATGATCATGGTCTACCTTGCTTTCCGTTTCCAATTTAAGTTCTCTCTTGGTGCTGTTTTGGCCTTGGTTCACGACGTGACCATCGTGCTCGGCTTCTTCTCGATCATGCAGTTGGATTTCGATCTAACGGTCTTGGCGGCGGTGCTTGCGGTGATCGGTTACTCGTTGAACGATACGATTGTTGTCTATGACCGTATCCGTGAAAACTTCCGCATCATGCGTAAAGGTGGTCCACTTGAGATAATGAACAGCTCGCTGTCGCAGACGTTGAGCCGTACATTGGTGACCTCTTTAACCACGGCGCTCGTATTGGTTGCGCTGTTGGTCTTCGGTGGTGAGACCATCCGTGGCTTTGCGATTGCGCTGCTGGCGGGTGTTGTGATTGGTACCTACTCTTCAATCTATGTCGCAGCGAATCTGCTTTTGGCACTCAAGATTACGAAGGAGGATCTGATTCCTCCGCCTAAAGAAGAGTCAGAAATAGACGAAATGCCCTAAGGTTAAAGCCGGCTCTTGATGCCGGCTTTTTTATTTCAGGTTAATATGACTGAAACACTATTATGGATTGGATGATTAATGAGTAAACAGTGGCGCGATAACGACCCCAACGCACAGGAAGAGGCGGGTAAATACGACCGACCTGTGCCCAGTCGAGACTACATTATTGAGTTTCTTCGAAAGTGGGGGGCTCCTATAAGCCATGCGCACCTTTGTGCCGAGCTAAAGCTCAGTCATCCTGATGATATTGAAGCGGTGCGTCGCCGTTTGATCGCAATGTGCCGTGATGGGCAGTTGATATCGGATCGTCGCAATCAATTCGGTTTGATCGAGAAGATGGATCTGATTCCTGGTCGTGTCATTGGTCACCGAGATGGCTTTGGCTTTGTTAAGCCCGATGCGGGCGGTGATGATCTGTTTATCAGTGCTCGCCAGATGAAACAGCTATTCGATGGCGACCGCGTTCTCGTTCAAGAGATCGGCTCTGATCATCGAGGCCGACCTGAAGGTAAAGTTATCGAGCTGCTAGAACGCCCTTTGAAAAAGGTCGTGGGACGTTTTGATGGGGAGAATGGCTTCGGTTCACTGATTCCAGAGAACCAACGCATTACCAATCAGATTGTGGTGATGCCGGATCCTGATAAAGATCTTAAATACGAAGATGGTCAGCTGATTGTTGTTGAGTTGGTTCAACAACCGGATAAGCGCCACCCTGCGCGCGCTAAAGTGGTTGAAGTGCTGGGTGATCACTTGGCGCCGGGGATGGAGATTCAAGTTGCCATTCATAACCACGACATTCCCAATGAATGGAATGCCGGCGTTCATCAAGAGATCGGTGATTTAACACCGGAAGTTCGGGAAGAGGACAAGACCAATCGTGTCGATCTGCGTGATCTTCCGTTTGTTACGATTGATGGTGAAGATGCTCGCGATTTTGATGATGCTGTATACGCTGAGAAGAAGCGTATGGGTGGCTGGCGCCTATGGGTTGCAATTGCCGATGTCTCTTACTACGTTAAACCGAACAGCGAGCTGGATAAAGAGGCTGTTAAACGTGGTAACTCTGTCTACTTTCCAGAGTATGTTGTGCCGATGCTGCCTGAGCTGTTATCCAACGGACTCTGTTCGCTGAATCCCAACGTTGATCGTTTGGCGATGGTCTGTAAGCTCAATATTAAACGAGATGGATCTATCGGTGATGCAGAGTTTTTTGAAGGGATCATAAACTCTAAAGCCCGTCTGACCTACACCAAAGTGGGTGCTATGTTGGATCGTGATGATGATTCTGCTGACGCTGAGTTGTGGCGTGATCAATACAAACAAGTGCTACCTCATCTTCAGACGCTTCATGGGTTGTTCCACCGGCTTCGTGAAGCGCGCGATGATCGGGGTGCGATCGATTTCGATACCACCGAAACACGCATCGTCTTTAGTGATGAGCGTAAGATTCAGAACATAGTACCCGTGACACGTAATGATGCGCATAAGCTCATCGAAGAGTGTATGTTGGCTGCCAATGTGGCAACGGCTAAGTTCCTAGCGAAGCGTAAAAAGCCTGCGATCTACCGTATCCATGACGGCCCTAAAGAGCAGCGTCTGGAAAACCTGCGTGCCTTTTTGGGGGAGTTGGGTCTGGCGTTGCCGGGCGGTGATTCACCGGAGCCTAAGGACTATCTAAAACTGGCGTCGGCGATCGAAAATCGCCCAGATCGACACATTATCCAAACCATGATGCTTCGCTCGATGCAGCAGGCTGTGTATAGCCCTGATAATCATGGTCACTTTGGTTTGGCGTATGAGGAGTACACTCACTTTACCTCACCGATTCGACGTTACCCTGACCTGCTTGTCCACCGTATGATTCGATCAGCGATTCACGAAGATAAGAAGATTAAAGGGGTAGCGAGACCGGATGGTTTTGTACGCAACCCAAGCTTTGTCATGAACTACAGTGCAGAGCAGATGCTGCAATTCGGTGAACACTGCTCGATGACCGAGCGTCGTGCCGATGAGGCGACTCGTGACGTGATCTCTTGGCTGAAGTGTGAGTACATGCAGAGCCAGATTGGTGAAGAGTTCACTGGCGTTGTCTCTGCGGTAACAGGCTTTGGTGTGTTTGTTGAGTTGGATGATCTTTTTGTCGATGGTCTCGTTCATATCACCAGTCTACCAAGTGATTACTACCAGTTCGAAGCGGGCAAGCAGCGTTTGATCGGCGAACGTACAAGACGCGTCTTTAAGCTAGGCGATCGATTAGGCGTGCGCGTTGCACAGGTCAATCTGGATGAGCGCAAGATTGATTTCGAACTGCTCGATTCAGAGAAAAATAAACCGACGAAAAAACCATCAGTCCGAGAGCGTTTGGCCATGGGGCTGTTTGATCAGAAAGGTAAGGGCGGTGCTAAATCAGGTGCGCGCGGAAAGGGTTCAGGCTCTGGGCGTTCAAGCGGTGGTCGTTCAGGCGGCGGCTCTGGTGAAAAGTTTGGCGGTAAGACAGCCAGCAAAAGCCGTGGAGCAAAAAAGAGCGGCGCGTCTAAGCGCAAGCGCTCTTAACTGGGTATAATCGCATACAGCTTTCTTTGACTCGAGTAAGAGAATGAACGAACTGATTTTGTTGACCTTGTCTGGTTCCGATAAACCGGGCGTCACCGCGGGTATTACTACGATTTTGGCTAAATACGATGTTGAGGTTCTAGACATCGGTCAAGCAGTCATTCACAACACCCTATCCCTAGGTTTACTGTTAAAAGTACCTCATGAGGCTGAATCTTCACCGCTGCTGCGTGATCTGCTGTTCAAAGCGCACGAGATGAACATGGTGCCGCGCTTTGAACCGGTCACTCTAGAAGAGTACCAAAGCTGGGTCGGTGCACAGGGTAAGTCACGTCACATTATCACTCTGCTAGCACGACGCATTTCGGCTGAGCATATCGCCAAAGTGACTGAGGTGGCTGCGCGTTACGATCTTAATATCGACAACATCTCACGCCTATCTGGCCGTGTCTCAATTGATGAGGTTGAAGAGGAGAGCAGCAAGGCCTGTGTCGAGTTCTCTGTACGTGATATGTCTGCGGATGAAGCTGAAGTGCGTGAGACTCTGCTAACTTTGGCATCAGAGCTGGGTGTGGATATCGCCTTCCAGCGTGACGACATCTATCGTCGTAACCGCCGTCTGGTGGTGTTCGATATGGACTCGACACTGATTGAAGCTGAAGTCATCGATGAGTTGGCGAAAGAGGCTGGTGTCGGCGATCAGGTGTCAGAGATTACCGAAGCGGCTATGCGCGGTGAGATCGACTTCAATGAGAGCTTTAAGCGTCGTGTGGCTCTTCTGGAAGGGTTGGATGAGTCGGTCCTTGAAGGCATCGCTCAGCGCCTGAAAATGACCGAAGGTGCCGAACAGTTAATGTCACAGCTTAAACGCACTGGATATAAGACCGCGATCCTTTCGGGTGGCTTTACCTACTTTGCCAAGTTCCTGCAGAAGCGTTTAGGTTTTGATTACATTCACGCCAATGAGCTCGACATCCAAGATGGCAAAGTGACCGGTAAAGTGGTCGGTACGGTAGTCAATGGTGAGCGTAAAGCAGAACTGCTTCGTGAGATTGCCGCCAAAGAGGGTGTCTCTCTAGAGCAGACTATCGCAGTAGGTGATGGTGCAAACGACCTGCCAATGCTCTCTATCGCGGGCTTAGGCATTGCCTTTAGAGCCAAACCTCTAGTGCGTGAGAATGCTAAACAGTCGATCAGCACTCTTGGCCTAGATGGTATTCTATACTTGATTGGTTTCCGCGATCGGGATGTGTGATTGAGCGTCTGAATCAAAAAACCTCGCTTCGGCGAGGTTTTTTGTTGAAGCATCTCTTAAAGAGGTCGCGATCAATACCCAGAAAATCGCCTCATCTGCGATAAGGCTCCAACAATGCTAAAGTCACTAGTGTTTAGTTTTAACTGTTGGAGCGTCCTTGAAAAGGTCGCGATCAATACCTAGAAAATCGCCTCATCTGCGATAAGGCTCCAACAATGCTAAAGTCATTAGTGTTTAGTTTTAACTGTTGGAGCGTCCTTGAAAAGGTCGCGATGGAAATATGAGATTGATGTGGTGATGAAGCAGTATTACTCAAAAAAATGGCAGGGGTAGCAGGACTCGAACCTGCGCATGGGAGGATCAAAACCTCCTGCCTTACCACTTGGCTATACCCCTAGAATGGTGGCAATGACGGGATTCGAACCTGTGACCCACGCATTATGAATGCGTTGCTCTAACCAACTGAGCTACATTGCCATGCTTGAAAGACTTAGATGGCAGGGGTAGCAGGACTCGAACCTGCGCATGGGAGGATCAAAACCTCCTGCCTTACCACTTGGCTATACCCCTAGATGGTGGCAATGACGGGATTCGAACCTGTGACCCACGCATTATGAATGCGTTGCTCTAACCAACTGAGCTACATTGCCATCTTTCAAGGCCGCGAATTATTCCTTCTATAGGCTTCTATGTCAATAGAATCTAAGGGAAAAACCCAAATTCGGCCTGATAAAATTGTGAATCGATCAATCGCTGATCAATTCACAAATTTTCGTTTTAAACGTTGAAACGGAAGTGGATAACGTCGCCATCTTTGACGATGTAATCTTTACCTTCTAGGCGAGCTTTACCCGCCTCTTTAGCGCCTTTTTCACCTTTATATTCGATGAAATCATCGTAGCTGATCGTCTCAGCACGGATGAAGCCTTTTTCGAAATCGGTGTGGATGACGCCTGCAGCCTGGGGTGCAGTAGCACCGATCTTGACGGTCCAAGCGCGGACCTCTTTAACACCGGCTGTGAAGTAAGTTTGCAGACCCAGTAGCTGGTAACCTGCACGAATTACACGATCCAAGCCTGGCTCTTCCATACCCATGTCTTGTAGGAACTCAAGGCGTTCGTCATCTTCCAGTTCTGAGATTTCAGACTCTAGCTTGTTACAGATCGCAACGACTTCAGCGTTCTCATTAGCGGCAAACTCACGAACCGCATCTAGATGAGGGTTATCTTCAAAACCCTCTTCAGAGACGTTAGCGATGTACATGGTCGGTTTAGTCGTCAGTAGGTGGAATCCCTTCGTTAGCTTCTGCTCGTCGTCAGAGAGCTCTAGGGAGCGAACTGGCTGACCTTCTGATAGGTGAGGGATCAGTTTTTCCAGCAGGGCTTTCTGTGCCACTGCCTCTTTGTCACCGCCTTTAGCTGAACGTTGCACACGCTGTAGCTGCTTCTCACAGGACTCTAGATCTGACAGAGCCAACTCAAGGTTGATTGTCTCAATGTCTTCTAGTGGGTGGATGCGGTTAGCGACGTGGATGACGTTCTCATCTTCGAAACAGCGAACCACGTGTGCAATGGCATCCGTTTCACGAATGTTAGCAAGGAATTTGTTACCAAGACCTTCGCCTTTAGAGGCGCCTGCTACCAAGCCTGCAATGTCAACAAACTCCATCGTGGTTGGCAAGATGCGCTCTGGGTTTACGATCTCCGCCAGTGCGTTTAGGCGTGGATCTGGCATAGGCACGATGCCTGAGTTCGGCTCGATTGTACAGAATGGGAAGTTCTCTGCATCGATACCCGCTTTAGTAAGCGCGTTAAAGAGCGTTGATTTGCCGACGTTTGGTAGGCCGACGATGCCACATTTAAATCCCATGATACTGTCCTATTTCGCTGATGCGTTAAAACTGTGAAGTGTGTTCATTGCTTTTGCATGATCCCCTGAGACAATCATCGGGATGTATCTCAACGTTTCATCAATCGCCTGTTGGGTAGAGTCGCGTTCAGCAATCGGTGCTTTGCGCAGAACAAATCCTGCAACTTGTTGAGCGCTGCCAGGATGTCCAATACCTAAACGGAGGCGGTAAAAATCTTTGTTATTGCCCATGCTGGCAATAATGTCGCGTAAACCATTGTGTCCACCGTGACCGCCGCCTTTTTTTAGACGTGATACACCCGGTGGTAGATCCAGCTCATCGTGAGCGACCAAAATGGATTGAACGGGAATCTTGAAAAAGTTCGCAAGTGCTGCAACGGCTTTGCCAGACCGATTCATAAAGGTCGTGGGGACCAATAGATGAACGGGTTGTCCGTTGATTAAGATCTTGCTGTAGAGCCCAAAGTAGTTCTTGTTGGGCAGAAGAGGTGAACTGTGTTGAGCAGCGAGCTGCTCAACCAGTTCTGCACCAGCGTTATGGCGTGTTTCGTGGTACTCAGCACCTGGGTTGCCTAGTCCGACAATGAGGCTGATACCTTCCATAAGCTGGCGCGTATTAGGCTATTAGCCTGCTACTTTAGCACCGCGTGGTGAGTAACAGTAACCGATGCCTTGGTCGTGGTCTTCGCCGCGACGCAGAGCAACGATTTCAACACCTTCTGGCAAAGCGATGTCTGAAAGGTGAGCAATCTGACCAGTCTGGATCTGAGAAAGGTCACAAGAGACTGACTCAGGAAGGTCTTTAGCTAGACAAGTTACTTCTACAACAGCTGTTTCTGCAGCGAATTTAGCAGATGCTTTAGCAGCCGCTGATTTTTCGAAGTTAACGAACTGAAGTGGAACGCGGATCTTAATGCGCTGGTTGTCATCGATGCGCTGGAAGTCAGCGTGAAGAACAACAGGCTTCGCAGGGTGGCGCTGTAGATCTTTGATGATTACAACTGTCTTAGTACCGTCTAGGTCTAGCGCGATTGGCGATGAGTAGAACGCATCGTTTTGTAGTGCTTTACTTAGTTCGTTTGCGCTTAGGCTGATGCTCTGTGGCTCAGCTGAACCGTAAACGATTGCTGGTACTTGGCCAGCGCGACGCAGGCGGCGGCTCGCACCTTTCCCCTGATCTTCGCGGGCAGTTACATTTAGAGTGAAGTTAGACATTTTATATACCTATATAAATTTAAAAACTGCAGGGACCCGCGACCAGATCTCTACAGCTTTGTTTGCCCCGAAGGGCGTTTAGTGAGCCGAAGCTCTTAAAATCAGCTGTTCTTAACGGAACATCGCGCTGATTGATTCTTCGTTGCAGACACGGCGTACCGCTTCTGCCAACATGGGTGCCAGTGAAAGTTGGCGAATTTTGCTACAGCCTTTCGCGGCTTCGCTTAGTGGGATGCTGTCAGTAACAACCATCTCATCAAGCTGAGAATTTGCAATGTTATCAATGGCTGGGCCAGAGAAAACCGGGTGTGTGATGTAAGAGACAACGCGTTTCGCGCCTTTCTCTTTCAATGCAGCTGCTGCTTTACACAGTGTGCCTGCTGTATCACACATGTCATCAACAAGAATACAAGTACGACCTTCAACGTCGCCGATGAGGTTCATAACCTGTGATTCATTCGCACGCTCACGACGCTTATCGATGATCGCAAGATCCGTATCAAGCTGTTTGGCGACTGCGCGAGCACGAACAACACCACCGATGTCTGGTGATACAACCACAACATCGTCATAGTTCTGGTCGTTAATGTCGTCTAGAAGAACAGGTGAACCGTAGACGTTATCAACAGGGATATCGAAGAAACCCTGGATCTGGTCTGCGTGCAGGTCTACTGTCAAAACGCGGTCAACGCCTACGTTGGTTAGCATGGTCGCCACAACTTTAGCGCTAATCGGTACACGTGCTGAACGTGGACGACGATCTTGGCGGGCGTAACCGAAGTAAGGAATTACCGCTGTGATACGTGTTGCTGACGCACGACGGATAGCATCAATGAAGACCATAAGCTCCATTAGGTTGTCGTTTGTCGGTGCGCAGGTCGACTGCACGATGAAAACGTCTTTACCGCGAACGTTCTCTTGAATCTCTACACTTACTTCACCATCGCTGAAGCGGGATACTGTCGCTTGGCCAAGATCCAAATCTAGGCGCTCTGCTACACGTTCTGCCAATGCTGGGTTTGCATTGCCAGTAAATACCATCATCTTAGACACGTCGTAGTCCTGCTCTTTGTCAAAAGAAATGTATGATGAAGTCGTTTGTTGAGGATCTGTCATCGTAATAAATGGCAGGGGTAGCAGGACTCGAACCTACGAATGCTGGAATCAGAATCCAGTGCCTTACCAACTTGGCTATACCCCTAGCGCTCTCCAGTGGTTTCCCACTAAATTTAAGAGGCGCATATTTTAAATTAGAGGCGCTATAAATCAACCCCTGTTGACTGTTTTTTACACAGAATCAGTGTGGGAATTGCCAGTCAGAGATGATTAAGGTGACATCCAGTTGGGTGTGGCTCATTTTAAGCTTGCGAGGTGCTGTCTTGCCGCTGCTAAGAGTCGTCTGTGCGAGCGTGCTAATCTGCCAGTCGTTTTGCAGAAATTGCCCAGGCTCTTTTGCAACGAAGGGTTGTCTTGGATCGGGTCTGCCTTGAATCCAGTAGAGGGCATGATTTACTGGAAGTTGCCAGCCCAATAACTCCTGCATCAAGGCTTCGGCTGAATCTGCTACGTAGCTCTGTTGATCGTCCGTTTCGAGCTTTGCAAAACGATCATTGCCGGTCAGTCTCATGACCTGGCGGCCAAAGGGGTCGATCAGCGCTAGGTCAAACGTCTGTTGGTTTTGGGTCCAGTTAAAGCGGGCGCTTTCGCTGATCTGATCTCCGCGTACACCGAGTTTTCCGCTCACACTAAAGGAGAAGTGAACGGGTTCAGTCAGCGGTTGCACAGGAATAGGTTTAGGTTTTGTTATGCACCCGCTTAGGTACGCGATTGAGCTGATCAGTATAAAAAGTTTTACAAGCTGTTTAGCCACTGCTCGGCCTCAAGGGTATGACGGTTTTCAGGGTGATCTTGAAGCAGAGTGTCCAGTAATGTCTTGGCTTCGTCAATCCGTTCCAATTTGGCCAGCACCTGAATGTAGTGTTTAGCGACCTCTGGGTCGGGAAAGGCTTTAAAGGCTTGTTCGATGTAGATCAGAGCTTCTTGATAGTTATTTGATAGATAAAACGCCCACCCCATAGAGTCGATGACTGCTGGATCGTCCGGGGTTGACTGGTAAGCCTCTTTAATCAGGTTAAATGCCCTCTCAAAATCGTCTGAATAGAGCAGCATTGAGTAGCCTAGAGCATTCTTAAGGCTTGGGTTCTCTTCATCCAATGAGAGTGCTAGTTCAAGGTTGATCAGCATCTGCTCAGGATCGATCGGTTCAAAAGCGATCGCTTTCGCATAAATGAGCGAGTTGGCTTGTGGAACAATTTTTAGCTGTTCGTCGATCAGATCGATCGCCTCTTGGTTGCGTTGTTGATCGAGTAACCATTCGGCGGCGATGCGGGTCAAAGGCTCTATACGTTCTGGATCTTGTTTGATGAGCGTCGCTAGGCGCACCTCTAACTCACTGCTAGATGTTGCTGGATCAATGAGCTCTAAGGTTCTTGCAAAAGCGTTTAGTAGATTGTCACCTGATTTAACCTTGCCGTAAGCGTTCAGAGCCGCTTCGGTGTTGCCACGCTGTTGCTCGATGGCTCCTTTGTAGAGGTAGATATCGCTGTTCTCTGGATCCATGGCAATCAGGCGGTCTATCCAACGCTCAGCCGGGTCGAGCAATTCGTTTTCCAGCAGTAGCAGTGCGTAGTAGTAGATCAGTTGTGGATCTTCATTACTCTCGTTGATGGCCGACTCAACTAGGTTAGGGACTTGATCTGGGCTCTCTATTAGAAGCAGTCGAATTTGGAAAGCCTGAAGCTCTCTGTGGTCTGTATGCTCTATTAGTGCAGGCTGCATGAGATCCAGTGCGCGTGGGATCTCTTCAAGGTCGATGCCAATGATGCGTGCCTTATCCAAAGTTAGATCGGCATTATTAGGATCAATGGCCAGCCCCTGATCAAGTAGATCAATGGCCTTGTTGGGTTGCTGAAGTGAGCGTTGGATGCGCGCTTGAAGCAGAATATTGGGTAGCTTTTGTTGTTGCTCTGGCCCTAGATGCTGAAGGAGATCGAACAGTGCATTGAGTTCCGTGGGTTGTAAGGTTGCACGGTGGCTTTCGATCAGGCCATAAGTCTCAGCACTAAATTCGGAACGGCTTGCTAGGAGCTCCAACGCTTGATCGATTTTGCCCTCTTGAAAGTAGAGGTTAAGCAAAATTTGAAAGGGTAAGGCTTTGTTTGGATCGAGCGTTTGCCATAGTGTTGCCGACTGCTCGACAAGCTCTGCATCACGCATGAATTGTGAAATGCGAGTAGCGCGTTCAGCCAGTTCAGGGCTTTGCGAGAGTTGTGCTTGCTTGTAAAAAAGTGCTTGGGATTGAGCAAAGTCCCGATTCTGACCATAGAGCTCAGCGCTGATCAAATCTAGCAAAGACTCTTGGTTAAGTTCGCCCGGTGTATAGATGGTAGTCGAGTCGGCGCTTTTAAGTTCTGCCTGCTCTGAAGGGCTGTTTGGTTTTGTAGGAGTACAACCCGCTAGAAGAGCCGAAAGGGCCAATGCACTGAATAATGTCGATCTCAAATCTCAACTCCTAGGTTACCAATCTCATCACTATAGAAAACCGATCGGGTGTTGTCATGTGTATAAGCTGCAAAACAGAACAAAAACAGTGGTCTAGGTCTTATTAGACTAGTCTTTACCGTGTATTATTAGCGACCTGTAATATTTAGGTACAAAAGGGATTCATGTCTTTACTCGCTTTAGGGATTAACCATAAAACCGCTCCGGTTGAGATCAGGGAGCGTGTCTCCTTTGCGCCCGAGTCTTTGGTTGACGCTGTAAAGCAAGCCTGTGAAGAGGCCGCACTTGAAGAGGTGGCTATACTCTCTACCTGTAACCGTACTGAGTTGTACTGCCGTTTAGAGGGTGATGGATCAGATCAGTTGCTCAACTGGTTGGCTAGCTATCACCAGGTCGATAAGTCACAACTCGCCAACTGTATCTATGAGCACTGGGATTTAGGTGCTGCACGTCACATGATGCGTGTCGCATCGGGTTTGGACTCCTTAGTGTTGGGCGAACCTCAAATCCTTGGGCAGTTGAAAGACTCATACTCTGTTTCGCAAGAGGCGGGACGAGCGCATGCAGAGTTAGGTCGACTCTTTAGACAGACTTTTTCTGTGGCCAAACAGGTTCGAACCGAGACCAGTATTGGACAGAACCCAGTCTCTGTTGCCTATGCGTCGGTCAGCTTGGCGCAGCACATTTTTGCCGATTTGGCGGATAGCCGAGCGCTACTGATTGGTGCCGGTGAAACCATCGAGCTGGTGGCTCGACACCTGAAAAATGCTGGAATCAAATCGATTACCATCGCGAACCGAACGCTATCACGTGCTCTGGCATTGGCTGATGAGGTAGATGGTAAAGCGGTTGAGTTTGCCTCTATCCCTGATGAGCTTCCTAACGCGGATATCGTGATTACCTCTACGGCATCGCAGTTGCCTATTTTGGGTAAAGGCAGTGTTGAGCGTGCGCTCAAGGTTCGTCGTCACCGTCCTATGTTTATGGTGGATATTGCCGTTCCTCGTGACATCGAAGCCGAGGTGGGCGATCTTGAGGATGTCTACCTCTACACCGTTGATGACCTGACGGAGGTGATCGAAGAGAATCAGCGCTCACGACAGGAGGCCGCGCAAGAGGCTGAGGCGATCATTGAGCAGGGTGCAGAACTTTTCATGCGTCAATTGCGTGAGTTGGATGCCGTCGATACATTGACTGCTCTTCGACAGCAGCAGATGAGCATAGCCGATGAAGAGCTAGAGAAGGCGCTATCGCAACTGCAAAATGGTAAGTCACCTGAAGAGGTGCTAAAGCGTTTAGCGAATGGTTTAACCAACAAGTTTTTACACGAGCCTAGTGTGCAGTTGCGCAAAGCGTCTGCCGAGGGTCGTGACGATCTGCAGCGATCGGTTCAAGAGCTGTTTCAACTCAATCCGCAATCGAAAGATTAGCGTCGGAAATTAAAGATGAAAGAATCCATACGTCAGCGACTGGAGTCGTTGGTTGATCGTTTTGAAGAGCTGTCGGCTCTGCTGAGCGATCCGAGTGTTATTAGCAATCAAGATCAGTTCCGTGATTACTCACGTGAATATTCGGACCTAGAGCCGATCGTCGCCACCTTTAACCAGTGGAATCAGGCGAAAGAGGATCAAGAGACCGCGCTTCTGATGATGGAAGAGGACGACGCTGATCTAAAAGAGATGGCGCAAGAGGAGTTCAAAGAGGCTAAAGCCCTAGAAGAGCAACTTGATGCTGATCTGCAAATTTTGATGCTGCCGAAAGACCCTAATGATGGTCGTAACGTCTTTCTTGAAATTCGAGCGGGAACCGGGGGTGATGAGGCGGCTATTTTTGCCGGTGATCTGTTTCGAATGTACTCACGCTATGCCGAGAAGATCGGTTGGCGGGTAGAGGTCATCAGTGCGAATGAAGGTGAGCACGGCGGTTACAAAGAGATCATAACTCGTGTTATCGGCGATGCCGTTTACTCTCGACTGAAGTTCGAATCGGGTGCGCACCGTGTACAACGTGTGCCTGAAACCGAATCCCAGGGACGCATTCATACTTCGGCCTGTACCGTTGCGGTAATGCCTGAGATGGATGAGTCGGCCGAAATCGATATCAATAAAGCGGACCTGCGAGTTGATACCTTCCGTGCATCCGGTGCCGGTGGTCAGCACGTCAACAAAACAGACTCCGCAATTCGTATTACGCACATCCCAACAGGTGTAGTGGTTGAGTGTCAGGAGGAGCGTTCGCAGCACAAAAACCGTGCTAAAGCGATGGCGCTGCTCGCCTCACGTCTGCAGCAGGCAGAGATCGATAAGGTGCAAGCGGAACAGGCCAGCGCCCGTAAAAGCTTGGTTGGATCGGGCGATCGTTCAGAACGTATTCGTACCTACAACTACCCTCAGGGACGTCTGACCGATCACCGTATCAACCTGACCCTCTACAAGCTAAATGAGGTGATGCAGGGTGATATGGATGAGGTTCTCAATACGCTAATGCAGGAGTATCAGGCAGAGCAGCTAACGGCGCTGTCTGACGATTAATTGATGCGCATCGACGAGGCCCTAGCGAAATCGGCAGAGCTGAAATCAGACTCTGCTCGCGTCGATGTAGAACATCTACTCTGCTTTGTCCTTCAAAAAGACCCCAGTTATCTTAGAACTTGGCCGGAAAAAGAGCTGACAGCAGAGCAGCTTAGCCAGTTTGATTCACTCCTAGTTAAACGGTCACAGGGCACTCCTGTCGCTCACTTAACGGGACGTCGTGGCTTCTGGTCGTTTGATCTAGAGGTCAATCAACACACGTTAATTCCTCGTCCTGATACCGAAACCTTGGTTGAGTGGGCCCTTGAGTTGCCTCTCAATTCGAAAGCATCTGCAGTCGACCTAGGTACAGGAACGGGTGCTATCGCCATCGCGTTGGCGCTGGAAAACCCTGCATGGCAAGTGAGTGCTGTGGAGTTCGTTGCAGAGGCCGCTGAGTTGGCAAGACGAAACGCAGTTCGTTTAGGCGCCTCTAATTTAACGGTGCTATCCGGTTCTTGGTTTGAACCTTTGGCCGGTCAGTACGATTTAATCGTTTCAAATCCACCCTATATTGATCCTAAAGATACTCATTTAGAGCAGGGTGATGTCCGCTTTGAACCCCTAACGGCATTGACTGCCGAGGATGAAGGGCTAGCCGATCTCTTCTATATTATTGAGATAGCTCCAGCCTATTTGAAGGGTGATGGCTGGTTGCTACTAGAGCATGGCTATGATCAAGCGGAGCAGGTGGCCAATAAACTTAAACAGGTTGGATTTGAACAGGTTGAAACACGGCAAGATTATGGGGGTAATCCCAGAATTACCGGTGGTTGTTGGAGAGTCTGATGTTAAATGATGAACAGTTATTGCAATACAGCCGACACCTTCTGTTGCCGGAAGTCGACGCGGCCGGTCAAGAGGCTTGGTTAAACGCCAAAGTGTTGATCGTTGGCTTGGGTGGATTAGGCAGCCCAGTTGCACTCTATTTGGCTTCGGCAGGTGTGGGTGAGTTGGTACTGGCTGATGATGATCGAGTCGAGCTAAGCAACCTTCAGCGTCAGGTGATCCATACGCATCAACGATTGGGTGAGTTTAAAGTAGAGTCGGCCCAAGCGCAGATTGCTGAGATCAATCCCAATACCCAGGCCAGCGTGATCACTGATCGATTAGATGGTGAGTTGTTGCAACGCACCGTCAGCAGTGTGGATCTGGTCGTTGATTGTACCGATAACTTCCAAACCCGCCATGCACTGAATCGAGCCTGTTTTGAGGCCGGTAAGCCGCTGGTCTCAGGTGCTGCGATTCGTTTTGAAGGGCAGGTCAGTGTTTATGATCCTCGCCACCCTGAAACACCTTGCTATCAGTGCCTCTATCCTGCGGATGCCAATGTTGATCAAAACTGTTCAACCTCTGGCGTGTTTGCGCCTCTTGTTGGTATGGTCGGTACGATTCAAGCAGCGGAAGCACTCAAAGTGTTGGCTAGCATCGGCGAGGTTTTAGAAGGGCGGTTGCTGCTTATTGATGCCAAGACGATGCAATTTCAAACGTTGAAGTTATCTAAGCGAGCAACTTGTGAGGTCTGTGGTTAAATCTTAGTGGGATTTAAAGCCAACTGTCTCTCAATGTTTTGTCAGCTACAATGCGGCTGGCGTAGCTTTGAAAGGTTTCAGAGGCTTCTGTTAACTGTTGCTCGTTCAGTCTGACACCGGACTCAATCAAAAACTTCATCAGCTCTCTATCTTCATTTTTAATTGCGAACACAATCGCTTCAGTCGCACCGTTGAGGTCACAGCCATGTTGTGACACTAGGCTGAGCAGGGCCATTCGATCACTCTCCCTATTGTTTACAATAAACCTACTCAGCTGATTGATTTGCTGGTTGGAGATGCGATTTAACCCCTCTCTTAGTAACACTCTTAGGGTCTTGATCGGCTGTTCAGTGGTGCAGGCTAATAGCCCGTAATTGAGCAATTTTTCAGTATCAGAGATCTGCAGCTTCTGCAGAAGTGACTCTAGATAGTCAGGTGCGGACTCGTGAATCGCCGCTTCAATGAGCTGTGTGGATGCAGCTGATAGATCAGCAGGGTCGACTCTGTTTAGGATCTCCCTAAAGCCTTTGAGATCCTCTTTGAGAAGAGCCTTTTTGAGTTTATCGATGTTTGATTTAAACAACTTACTCAGCATTGATGCCAAACATCCAAGAGTCCATGGCGATAGCGCTGTGTCGGACTTCGTCGTTCATATGTTTCAGATTGACCCACTCATCACCGGCCGCACCCAGTGCAAAGTAGAGCGGGATAAGGTGTTCATCAGTGGGGTGGGCGGCTTGTGCATAAGGGGCCACTGAACGGTAGTTCAGTAGAGTGGCCAGTTCACGTTTTTCCAGTCGAGTTTTTAGCCAGTCGGTAAACATGCTTACGTACTCAGGCTGCCCAGGTTGGCGAACATCTCTTAGATTGTGGGTTGTGCTGCCGGATCCAATGACGAGCACTCCCTCTTGTCTTAAGGAACGCAGTGCATACCCCATCTTGTAGAGTGATTCAGGCGTGCTGGTTCTTGGCATAGAGAGAGCCACAACCGGAATATCTGCCTCTGGGTAGAGATGTCTAAGCGGGGCCCAGACTCCGTGGTCTAAACCGCGTTGTGTATCCAACTCCACTTCATAACCGGCAAAGGTGAGTAGCGACTGCGTGTAAATCGCCAACTCTAAATCCCCTTTGGCAGGGTATTGAATGGCAAACAGCTCATCAGGGAAGCCGTAAAAATCATGAATGGTTTCAGGCTGGAGTGATGAGGTCAGTTTAATCCCGCCAGTAAACCAGTGGGGCGACATGATGAGTATCGCCTTGGGTTGCGGGTATTTTGCTAGCTCATCAAGGCGCTGCTGTTCAGATTCCCCGAACACCAATGCATCAAGCGGTGAGCCGTGGCTCAGATAGAAAGAGGGCAGTGCTTGTTTCATCAGTCGTTTGGATCCAGTCCCGTTGTCTTACGGCGCATCATTGGTGCATTGCCATCGCCTAATGCAGCAGCTGCTGGTTGACGACGCTTGCCGATATCCTTCTTATCGCGAGCGCGCTGTTTAACCTTAGGCTTATCGCTGCTCTTACGTTTATCAGACTCTTTGCGCTTTTTAGTACCCGCTGCACGGCCGTTCTTACGAACTTTTTCAGGTCCCTTGTAGTGACCTTTCAGTCCCGCAATGGATCGCATCTCAAACGTCACCTTAAGGTAGCGCTGGATGGTCGCGGATAGGTTCCACTCGTTCGACATGATCAGGTTGATGGCCAAACCTTTGCGTCCCTGTCGACCACTGCGGCCGATACGGTGAACGTACTCGTCACCCTTACGCGCCATATCAAAGTTGATGACGAGGTCGACACCTTCAATGTCCAATCCACGTGCAGCAACATCGGTTGCGATTAGGTGGTTGATGCGGCCATCTCTGAATAGCTGGAGAATACGTTTACGTTCCGGCTGCTCCATCTCGCCATGAAGAATGCCGATGCGACGACCTTCACGTTGTAATTTAGTACCAAGCTGCTCTGCAAAGGCACGGGTATTACAGAAGATAATCCCTTTCTCATGCTCTTCGTTATCTAGCAGCCAAAGTAGTATCTTCTCTTTGTGACCAGGGTGATCAGCTAGGATCATCTGCTGTGTGATCGTCTCAACAGCATCTTGTGCAGTCGCAAGCTGCAATCGAACTGGCTCTTTAAGACCAACATTGATGAGGCTTTGCAGTTTGCTGTGGTTGAGCGTTGCAGAGAGCAGAAGCGTCTGACGCTGTGCAGGGCAGGCATCAATAATAAAGCTCATCTCATCTTTAAAGCCCATGTCGAGCATGCGATCGGCTTCATCAAGAACAAGGTACTCAAGATCATCAAAATCGAGGGTGTTGCGCTCAAGGTGCTCTTTCAAACGACCTGGTGTGCCTACTAAAATTTCTGGGTTTTTACGTAGACGAGCGACCTGGTTTGACCAGTTTTCACCGCCACACACGCTCTGAACCTGAATTTGTGTAAATGCCGCTAGCTCTGCACACATGTTTTCGACCTGTTCAGCCAGCTCTCGTGTAGGGGTCAGAATCAGTCCGCGTGTGCCCGAGCGAGGTTTAGGCGTGTCGAGCAGCTTTTGTAGCAGTGGCACAACAAAAGCGAGTGTTTTACCGCTGCCTGTTTCTGCACCAACCAGAAGGTCTTTACCTTCTAACGCGACAGGGATGCTCTCCTGTTGCACTGGGGTGGGTTGAGTAATGCCCATTTGGTCGATCGCTTTTAAGATACGATCACTGATATCGAGTTCGCTAAACACGCAAAGTTCCTACATAAATGAATGGCGCGATTCTATCAGATTAGGCAACAGGGCTCTCTATTTATTGTTGCTATAGGTTTTAAATATGAAGTGATTAGTTTTAATTAATTTTATTAAAATATCTATTTCTCATATTCTAAATCTATCGAAACGAACGAGCTTTACATAAAAGGAGTCAAGCCATGATGAATCGAGAAGGACAAACAGTCCCACAGGTTACATTTCCAATTCGTGAAAGTAACGAGTGGGCTAAAGTCACTACAGATGATCTTTTCAAGGGTAAAACGGTCATTGTGTTTGCATTACCCGGAGCATTTACACCGACCTGTTCAAGCACCCATTTGCCTCGCTATAACGAATTGGCTCCTGTCTTCGCCAAAGAGGGTGTGGATAGCATCATCTGCCTATCAGTGAATGATCCATTTGTGATGGATGCCTGGGCTGGTGATCAGGGTGCAGAGAATATCTACATGCTTCCTGATGGTAATGGCGAGTTTACCGACGGCATGGGTATGTTGGTTGATAAAGCGGATCTTGGCTTTGGTAAGCGCAGCTGGCGCTACTCGATGCTGGTTAAAGATGGCGTCATTGAGAAGATGTTCATCGAACCGGATGTGCCAGGTGACCCATTCCAAGTGTCCGATGCCGACACAATGTTGAACTACATCAACGCCAATGCGGAGCAGCCTAAACGCGTCACTGTGTTTACCAAACCAGGATGCCCGCACTGTACGCGTGCTAAGAAAGCATTGAGTGAGGCTGGTTTCAGCTACGAAGAGATCAACCTAGGTGCGAAAGGACTAAGTTACTCGACACTAGCCGCTGTAACTGGTCAGGGAACAACACCGCAGGTATTCATTGATGGTCAGCGAGTCGGTGGAGCTGACGATCTAGAGGCTTGGTTGGCTAATCGTTAACTGTCTTACTCTTTGCTAGCCACTCAGCTCATCAGAGCTGAGTGGCTGTTTTTTATGAGGAGAGTCCCAACTCCAACTCAGCCCCTTCAACCTGTTGCTCGATAGAGAGTGCGTTGTTGTAGAAAACTCTTAAGAATCGATCATGCTGCGTTTTTTCTACGATACATGCCTGTTTAGCAGCTACAGCAGGGTTTGTGGTTTTGGAGATAAAGTGAATATCTCCAAAGGCGTAAGGCAGTGCGGTTCCACAGGCTGCAACTGCATCATTGAATATAGATATGCTGGTTTCAGAGCCCGGAGTGCTATTAATCGGGGCAATAATCAACATGACGCTTCGGTCTGTTAATACCCCAAAATGAATCACCTTTGCGCGGGCTTCGATTTGTCTGTTGCCGAGTTGTCCTTTAACGATCTGTTCTCTGCCATCCGCCATCAAAAGTCGCATCGGTTTGGATTTTAGATTGGGAGCAGCTATGAATTGCTTTTGATCTGTAACCCATGTGAACCAGCCATCTTTCTCGGCATAAAATTTAGAGGCTAGTTGAACATCCTCGGCCATTTCTAAATTGCGTTTGCGATTTCGCTCTTTTTCAGCCTCTCGTTTCGCTAACTGCTGTTGTGCAATGCTCAGCTTAGGTTTTAAAAACTCGGCATCGACTGGGTATCGGTGCATTCCCTCTTGATAGGTTTGTGACTCAATGTTAATTCGTTCAACAGAACCGGTTCCATTGGGTTTTTGTGGTGCTGACTGACACCCTGCCAGCATAGCGGTAACGACCGCCAGATAAGCTAGCTTCATAGATATATCCTGTCAGTAACTCGTTTTAGGTTTGGCTCAAAAAATACGCGTTCCGCGATTTCGTCGTGCTCAAGGCCAAGTGTGTGCTCTAGTGCAGCTGCACACAGACTTCGTGAATCCAAAGTAGCCATCAGGTCGCGTCGCTCAAATAGGTCACTCTTTGCCAATCCGGGCCAGTCAGCCAATACCGCACCACCATTAACAGCGCCACCCCCAATAAACATACAGGTGCCGTAGCCATGGTCAGAGCCGCTGCTGCCATTCACTTTGACGGTTCGGCCAAACTCGGTGAGAGTAATAAATGTCGTGTTATCCCAAGCCTCACCGAGTGAATCTTTTAATGAACTGATGCATAGATCTAGCTCAGTTAGCTTAGATCCTAAACGAGATCCTTGTCCTGCATGAGTGTCATACCCCCCTAGTCGAATCATTGCGGCGATGGGGCCATCCTTTTGTGATAGTGCTTTGCCGGCTTCTCGCGCTAAGGCATTCGGACTTCGATCATTGGATTGGTAAGTGTTTTTAGTCACCCTAGCAATCAGTTTTTCATTGGTGGTTTGCCACTGCTCTGATAGACCTGAGTGAATTCTTTTTAAGAGATCGGAAGAGGGGTTGTAGGCACCCTTTACATGAGCCGGATAGTAGTTGTCGATGCTAGTCGTTCCTCTGAGTAGAAGAGGGGTGTCCAAGCTCATCGCCCGTCCACCGTAGTTGACTAAATCTAAGCCTCGACCTATCCAGCCAGTACTCTCTGTAAAAGGAGCTTTGCCAGCGCCCTGTATGAAGTTTTGTCCCTCAAAATGGGAACGTTTGGTGTAAGGGAAATTGGTTGCATGGACTCCAAGTATGTCCTGACTCAGCATCAGTTTGTGCGTGTTTCGAAGCGATGGGTCCAATGCCCAGTGACTATTGAGATCTAGAAGTGAGGTAGGTAACAACGATTCCCTGTGGCTCTCCAGTGCACCTTCCGCTTTGGGTATCAATGCACTTAGGCCATCTAGACCACCCTCTAAGAAGAAGACAACTAAGCGTCGATTTGGGTTGTTGGAGCGTGCCCAGGTTGGAACAGACGCAAGTGCTAATGAACCGCCTGATAATTTCAAAAAGTCTCTACGTTTCAAATTACACCTCCATCATCCAGCGGTTCACAGTTAATGCAATGAATTGCTCATGCCCCTGACCAAATTCCATCACCTTTGATTGGTAGCTCAGAGGAACCTGTAGGTGATCCATAATCTCTTCAGGTTTGGCGGTAACAAAAGCTCTGTTCCAGACGGATTGAGCAAATCGCACACGCCTATCAAGGTGCTCTAGGCTTATCCACTCTCTAGATTTGAGAGGGAAGCCATTGGGCTGACGCTCTTCCCAAAAACTGTTGCCGAGCTCCCGCATCGGCTTAACCACCTCACGCCCCATCTGCCAAGAGGTAATGTCTTGGTGACTATCAAAATAGTGTGCATCAGCGGCTCTTACTATGTTGAATAGCCAATGGCTTGGCCACAGGACTTTGTTTTCTCCCTCACTCCAGGCGAGCTCTAAAAGTTTTGTATGAACTGCGAGTAAGTTGCCATTGGAGTTTTTCCAGCTACTTTCTAGGGCTTGTGTGACCTTTTTACTGGGATTGTCACTGATGAAGTGCAGTGCAAGTTTGTGGCATATGTATTCTCGCGTTTTATCCAGTGCGGCAAGGTCATTGGTAAACTCTTTAAGTGCAGAGCTGCCACGACCATATTTTTTACCCATTACCACTTTGGTACCGGTATCGGCACGCTTTCGAATGTACGGGTAATCTGCACTTTTCCAATCTTGATAGGCCCAGCGTGGATTAAAAGCATAGTCTCCCCATCCGGCCAGTATTCTTGCTGCGTTGTGAATGTCCTCTTCGGTGTAACCCTGAGCAGGAGAGCAGCTATGAAGCTCCATGATCTCACGAGCTAAATTGTCATTGAGTCCGACCTGTTTGCCCTTCTGCCTTCGATGACGTCCCTGCTCAGAATTGGGTGAAACGTTATCGACATTGTCGAGATAGCGTAGCATCGAGTAGTGCGTGGTTGCTTCGTAGAGTAGATCAGCAAAGCTACCGTTCAAATTTTTTAGAATACGATGCTCGTAAAAATCACCGGCTGTGTAAAAAGAGTCGTACGAGCCAATGGTGAAATGGTTGAACCAGAAGTGCCCAAGACGCTGTCTAACGGGGTCTTCACCGTATGCTCCATAGTGGTTAAATTTAGCTGCATCAAACCACCTTAGGTCATACTTGAATTGAGCCTCATCCAACTTTTGCCTTAAAAGTCGCTCCTCATTTGCATGCTGTTTTCGAAGTGACTCCCTTGCTTCGTCCCAACGCCATACATTGATTAAGCGCTCTTTTAATCCTGGATCTAAATGAGCAGGCCACTCTTCATAGACTGGATCTGTACTCCGATTAGCAGCCGGCGATTTAAGTGGTTTGTTATAACTCAGTTGATCAATTGCCCAATTAACGGGGTCGTTGGGAATTGAGTTGCCGAGGCGAGGGATAAGCCCGACCCGCATTGTGTAGTTTAGTTCTGGTGACTTGGCAGACATAGTCGATCGCTCTTTTAATGAAACTTTAGATTAGTACATTTTCTGAGAAATAAAAGTCGAAAAAAACTATTACTCACTCTAGCCTAATAGACGGGTCAGACGACTGATGGTTACAATGCTTGTTCAGTCTAGATAGGTGAGTTATGCAGCGAACAGTTGTGATTACAGGTGGTGCTTCGGGGATAGGTTTGGCGATTGCTGAGCGCTTTGCTGAGCTGGGCGATAGGGTCTTTAACCTCGACATCAGTGAAGGCTCCGTTGGCGAGACGTTGATCTGTGATGTGACGGATCATCAAGCGGTAACAAACGCGGTTGATCAGATTGCCGATCAATACGGCATCGATGTGGTCGTATCCAATGCGGGGCGTCATCTATCAGCTAATATTGAACAGACGAGCGAAGCGGATTTCGTTGCGATGTTTGATCTGAACGTGAAGGGCGCCTTCTCCCTGGTGCAGGCTTCTGTTCCGCACATGAAGGAGCAGGGCGGTTCGATCATTTTTATCGGTTCAGATCAATCGTCAGTGGCTAAGTCGAACTCTTGTGCTTACAACATGACTAAGCACGCTCTGGCTTCACTCGCCAAAACCACTGCAATCGATTACGCCCAGTTTAATATCCGCTCCAATATTGTCTGCCCAGGTACGATAGAGACGCCGCTCTACACTAAAGCGGTCGAGGCCTATTGTGCTCGCTCGGGTTCAGATCTCAATGAGGTGCATCAGGCAGAGGCCAATGAGCAGCCTATCGGGCGCATTGGACAACCTAATGAGGTGGCCGCGATGGTGGCTTACTTGGCCAGTGATGAGGCGGGTTTTGTCACCGGTGCCATGCTGCCGATTGATGGTGGATACACTGCACGCTAATGATCAATATTACTGATCCGCACCTGCATCTGTTTAATCTTTCACAGGGTGAGTATGGTTGGCTTCAGCCTAATCAAGGGCCTAATTGGCCTGATAAATCAGCCTTGCTTCGTAATTTTACTGAGTCAGATATACGTCTATCTGAACCAATGCGCTTGGCGGGTTATACACACATTGAAGCGGGTTTTAGTAATGATCAATCCTGGCTTGAGATCGATTGGATTGAATCACAGGCCAGCCTCCCTGTTCGAACGATAGGCTGTGTAGATCTTTGTCGTTCACAGTCTGAGTTCAGAAACGCTATTTCAGAGCTAACCGAGCGCTCATCCATGGTGGGGGTGCGTCATATCTTTGATGATCAGTTAGATTTGATCATTAGCCACCCTAACACCCTGTCTAATCTTAAAATCCTAGAGTCGGCCGGACTGCTCTTTGAGCTGCAATTTGATGCTACGGATGAAGTGGCTGTCGATAAGGTCGTAGTGCTTTTCAAACAGCTACCTAATCTGACGGTGGTTTTGAATCACCAAGGCTTTGGTTCAGCCGCGTTCTCTAGCGAGCAAAAGCACCATTGGCTAACCGGTTTAACGAAGCTTGCTGAGCTGCCAAACCTGTACGTTAAGTGTTCAGGGTTCGAGATGTTGGATAGAGCATTTACTGCACAGACACTTCAACAGACGCTTGAGCAGCTTGTGACTCTTTTTGGTCAGAGTAGGGTGATGGTGGCGTCTAATTTCCCGCTGATAACCCTCTCTATGAGCTATGAGGCCTATTGGTTGTTGGTTGTTGAATCTGTGCGTAAATCGGGATTGGATTTAGAGCGGTTGGTAGATCTCAACGCGCGTGAGATCTACCGTTTCTAGCTTCTTCCGGGATTATTTAACCTTCACGTTGGGTGAGCGGTAGACGATCTCATCATTTAGCTCAATTCCGATGCCTGGAAGATCCGGTACGCTGAACTTGCCGTTCACTGGCTGATAATCCTGAATACAGAGTTCGCGGTTCCAAGACTTGATGGCATAGGTATGGTGCTCATGTATTAGGAAGTTAGGTATCGCTGCTTCCAGTTGCAGTGACGCGGCGGTTGCTACGGGTCCGCCACACACGTGGGCTTGAATGCGAATGTCGTAGACATCGGCGTAGTCACACACCTTCTTAGCTTCAGTGAAGCCGCCACAAAGGCCGACGTCGGGTTGTAGTACATCGATCGATTGATCTTCAAAGTACTGACGAACATCCCAGCGGTGATATAGGCGCTCACCCCCTGCGATGGGCACGTTAACACCGTCGGATACTTTTTTGTGCACTTTAGAGTTGAGGTAGTTCACAGGCTCTTCGTACATCATGCAGCCCACCTCTTCGATCACTTTACCCATCTGGATGGCCGATGCGGCACCCATTAAAGAGTGTGATTCGAAGATAATGTCGACTTCGTCACCGACTTCGTTACGAATGGCACGCAGGCGATCTCCAAACAGCTTCATCTGCGCAGGTGTAAAGAGCTTGGTGCGGTCAAAGCTTGAATCACCGTTAGCATCGTAGACGATCGGATCGACTTTAACGGCATCGTAGCCTTCTGCCATCGCCTTTGAGGCTGCACGGGCGTAATCAGCAGGCGTTAGCATCTTGGTGCAATCTTTATCCCAGTCGAACTGCAGTTGGCTGGCATAGGTGCGCAGGTTGTCATTGGTCTTGCCACCTAACAGTTGGTAGACAGGGAGTCCGAGTGCTTTACCTTTGATATCCCACAGTGCTGTGTCGATGGCACTCATCGCCGAATATAGAACAGGGCCTCCACCAAGTCCCCAGAAGCTCTCGCGTAGCATGCGTGACCATAAAAGCTCTGTCTTAAACGGATCAAAGCCGATCAGCACCGCTTCGGCGATCTCTTTAATCATTGCGGCCGCTGCACTGTGTCCCCAGTCGTAGGCGAGGCCCGCTTCACCGAGGCCGTGAATGCCTTCATCGGTATGAATGCGGACAAAGACAGGGTTCCAGGGTGGACGCTCTGGACAGTGGATATCAAAAATCTCTACTTCGGTGATTTTCATTGCTTAAACTCTAATAATTATTGATCAAATTCTGGGTAAGCTTGTTTAACTTTTCGTAGCATCGCTGGCCAAGCTTTTTGGCCACCCGTTGTTCCGGTGTGTACGACATTCGCCTGGGCTTTGATGCCATCGATCACGCTTTGTGGAACAGGAACAATATCAGTCGCGTTATGCTGCATTTTGACCTGCACTTCACAGGCCATAATCAGGTCGTACATGTGCATGAAAGCGTCGCCAATGGTTTTGCCCATTGTCAGTGCACCATGATTTCGCAGCATGAAGAAGTTAGCGTTGCCAAGATCATCCTGTAGACGCTTGATCTCCTCTGGATTAACCGCCAGACCTTCATACTCGTGGTAAGCGATGCTGGCTAACGCAAAGGCTGAGTACTGACTTAATGGCAGTAGTCCCTCTTTGCGAGTCGCAACCGCAATCAGATCAGGGTGATGCAGGTGAAATGAGCACTGGTCTTCGTGGCGTGCGAGGTGCACCGCGCTATGAATGGTAAAACCCGCAGGGTTAATGTCATACGGAAAGTCCGGATCGATTTTATTGCCATCAATGTCGATCTTGACCAGATTGGAAGCGGTTACCTCATCGAATCGTAGGCCGAACGGGTTGATCAGTAGCTCTTCGGTACCGGGGATACGTGCCGAGATGTGGGTATAGATAAGATCATCCCAACCATGCAGTACGACCAGTCGGTAGGCTGCAGCTAAATCGATGCGTGTTTGCCACTCGATATCAGATACTTTGCCCCGAAGATTGACCTTAGGAATGTTGTACATAGCGTTACTCAATGTAGAAATTGTTAGTCGAATCCTATCACAGGGCGGTCGCTGCAAGTACTGACATTCATCACAATTCGCTAAGGCGTTTGTTGGAAGATTTCCGATTTATGTCGCTTGTCTGATCAATCCTTGAACAAACTGATCATTGGGTGATCAAAAAAGAACTTTTTTTCACTTTTTTGTGAATTTTTTGTGGCTAATGGTTGACAGAAAAACTGAGGACGGTAACATCTGCGCCCATCCTAACGGAGGGATGGCTGAGTGGTCGAAAGCACCGGTCTTGAAAACCGACGAGTCGAGAGGCTCCCAGGGTTCGAATCCCTGTCCCTCCGCCATTAGGATGTCCAAGGTTTATTCCTCGATAGCTCAGTTGGTAGAGCAGTAGACTGTTAATCTATTGGTCGCTGGTTCGAGTCCAGCTCGAGGAGCCAAACCGAGATTTGGAGTGGGTCGTTAGCTCAGTTGGTAGAGCAGTTGACTTTTAATCAATTGGTCATAGGTTCGAATCCTATACGACCCACCATTCTCACAAATCTCACATTACCTGTTCAGGGTCGTTAGCTCAGTTGGTAGAGCAGTTGACTTTTAATCAATTGGTCATAGGTTCGAATCCTATACGACCCACCATTTCTTGCTACTCATATCGTATCGCCAATATCTCATACCAGAGTGTTCTTCCGTCTGGTGTATTGTGTTCTATCTCTTCGCCTAGTTGACGCTTTAGCAGTTTTTTCGACAGTGGGGCGTCAACGCTGATGTAACCTAGTTTAGGGTTGATCTCATCGGCTCCGACAATTCGGTACTCAATCTCGTTATCCTCTTCATCAACTAGGGTCACCCAGGCACCAAAGAAGACGGTATCGCGTTGCTCTGGTAGATGCTCGACCACTTTAAAGTGATCCATACGTTTAGCGAGGTATCGAACGCGCCTATCGATCTCTCTGAGCTCTTTTTTACGATAGATGTACTCGGCATTCTCTGAGCGATCGCCCTCTGCAGCAGCCTCTTTGAGGGCTTGTGTGACCTCAGGACGTCGGACCTTCCAAAGATGTTTAAGCTCTGCATTCAAGCGCTCATACCCCTCTTTGGTAATGTAGGGGGAGCTCTTCTCTGCAGGGGGTCGCCAACGGCCCACTAGAGCCAGCCTTTGCGCTTAAGTAGGTAGACCAGTAAGCCGGTCGTACCCGATAGAGCCGCTAGGAAAATGAAAAACGCTGAACTGTTGTCAGCACCGGGTATACCACCAAGATTTACTCCGAGTAGACCGGTTAAAAATCCTAAGGGTAGAAAGAGTCCGGAGATGATGGCGAGAAGGTATAGACGCTCATTCAGTTGCTCTGACAGCTGGGCCATGATGCTATCTTGTGCCGCACCTGCGCGTTCTCGCAACATGTCTAGATCTTCTATATGACGAGTGAGGTGGTCATTCGTCTCAAACAGCGAGGCGCGATGATCGTCATTGAGAAGAGTGCTCTTAGAGGCTATCAATTGTGTCAGAGCCTCTTTTTGTGGGCCTAAATAACGTTTGAGTCGAGCGTTAGTCGTACGCATCTCGGCTAGCGGTTCACGCAGGCTCTTTGAGCCCTGTTGCTCCAGTTGCTCTTCAAGGGACTCAAGCCGCACATCTAACTCTTCTACTAAACGACCAATACGTTCTGTCAGGCCGTCTGCCAACTCTGTGATCAGATCCGAGAGGGTGTGTGGACCTTTGCCCTGTTGGAGCTGTTCAACCAGTTGTGTCACAGATTGTAGGCGACGCTTGCGTGTCGTGATGAGACAATTCTGTTTAAGAAGAAGGCGTATAGAGACCATGTCTTCAGGGTCAGAATTGACGTTTAAGTTGACCCCTCGCAATGCGATGAGCAGTTCATCATCGAGTCTGGTTGTTCTTGGACGAACCTTATCAGCTAGAAGGGTATCGATCGCTGATTGCGATAGACCTGAGTGCTCCTCTAGCCAGGTGTGGCTCTCTTTTTCGGTGTAGTCCAAATGTATCCAAACTTCACCGTCAAGCTCACTCCGCTGAGAGATCTGTTCAGAATTCAGTGCAATAGCACCGCCCTGACCATCTAGCAAAAGAGCGTGGAGTAGTGCAGGCTGTTTTAGTTCGTATTCCATACAATTTTCTCCTCGCCCCCCTGGTGGACTTTATACCACTCATCGGGCTCATCTCCCTCTTGCCAGCCGGAGGCGATACAGCGAGTTTGAGTCTCCATCTCTTTCGCGATTTGATGCGCACATTCGAGATCGGTTGCCCAGGGTGTCTCGCTGCTATCAAACCAAACAGAGCTCCACGCTTTACCGATAACACGCTGTTGAATCAAAACGGGGATTTCAACATCGCCGATGAGGAGCTTAGATTTTATCGACTCTTTAGTGCTCTTATCGGTTGTCAGGGTGCCGAGTGTTTGGACCCACTCTAGGATCTGTTGGGCTGTGCGCTCTTTGACGTAGACCTCGATGTCGGGGTGGCGTTGCTCGCTCATCACTGTTCCTTAACGCGAATGACAGGGTATAGGGGTAATTTAGGCGCTTTTCTTGAAAACTGCGAGATGAATATCCACTTCGGTCGTGAATTGTTGATAATCAGCCAGCTGTTTTGCTGCGCGTTGGCCGTGGGGGGTCATCATAAATAGGTTATGCAGTGCGTCGCGTGAGGTGAGTTCAATCTCAAAATGAACACGTCGCTCATCAATGCGTTCGAACTGTGTACCTAAAGCGCTTTCGGGTGAAGAGTCGGTTTCTCGCACCTCATCGTAGATCGCTTCGCGCAGTGAGTAGAGGTGGCGCTCGCCTGGATAGGCAATGATTAAGTGTCCATCTTCTTTCAGGGCGTTTGCGATAGGCTCGCCGAGTATGCGGCTGAATACGATGACAGCGAGATCTAAGCTGTGATTCTCTGTTGGGATGTTAGCTGATGATCCAACCACCCAGGTGATTGACTTCGAGCGTTTGCAGGCCGCTTTGATGGCGTGTTTGGAAATATCTAAGCCTAGAATCTCGGCCTGATCTAAGGTGTTTTGCAGTGCGAGGGTGTAGTAGCCTTCGCCGCAGCCTAAATCGATAACGCTTGGGTGGGTGTCAGTATATTGCCGAGCTAGTTCGTTCAAAGTGTCTGAGACTGGGGCGTAATAGCCGGCATTCAAGAAGTCACTTCGCGCAGCAATCATCTCGGGGTTGTCACCAGGATCCTTACTGCGTTTGTTTTGCACTAAAAGCAGGTTCCAGTAGCCTTGTTTGGCTCGATCAAAGCTGTGATTGTTATCACATCGGAGCGTTTTCTTTTGCTCGTTGAGTGATAGTCGCTCCTGACAGACAGGGCAGATCAGCTCCATGTTAGGCGTCAGTCAACAGGTTGATCATGACCTGTTCATAAATCTCGGAGAGGGTGTCTAGATCGGCGACAGAAACGTTTTCATCAATCTTATGAATGGTGGCATTAACAGGACCTAGCTCAACCACCTGTGCACCTGTCGGAGCGATAAAGCGACCGTCTGATGTACCACCGCTTGTTGACAGTTCGGTCTCTCGGCCTGTGACCGATCGAATGGCATCACGAGCCGCATCGACTAGATCACCGGCTGCCGTTAGGAAAGGCTGACCCGATAGGTTCCACTCAATCTCATACTCAACATTGTGCTTCTCTAGAATCGATTCAACACGCGTTCGCAGTTCAGTGTCAGTCACCTCGGTTGAGAAACGAAAATTAAACTTCACTTCGACTTCGCCAGGTACAACGTTGGTCGCACCGGTGCCTGCGTTGATATTAGAGACTTGAAAACTGGTGGGTGGGAAGAAGTCGTTGCCCTGATCCCACTCAGTTTGTGACAGTTCGGCTAATGCTGGCGCGAATTCGTGAATGGGGTTGCGCACCAGATGAGGGTAGGCGACATGGCCTTGAACCCCTTTCACTTTCAGGGTGGCGCCAAGCGATCCGCGACGACCGTTCTTGATGACATCGCCAACCAAGGTTGTGCTCGATGGCTCGCCCACAATTGCCCAGGTGATCTTCTCGTTGCGAGCTTCCAAGGTATCAATGACTCGCGTTGTGCCATTGACGTAGGGACCCTCTTCATCACTGGTGATCAGAAGAGCGATAGAGCCTTTATGATCCGGATGTTTAGCAACGAATCGATCCAGTGCCGTCATAAAGGCAGCGATACTGCCTTTCATATCAGCCGCGCCGCGCCCGTGCAGCTGACCATCAATGATGGTCGGTTCAAAGGGTGGAGTTTTCCAGCGCTCAATAGGGCCGGTTGGCACAACATCAGTGTGTCCTGCGAAACAGAGTACAGGACCCTCTTGGTTTCGACGTGCCCAGAAGTTGGTCACCTCTTCAAACGGCATATGATCGATAGTGAAGCCCAGCGCTTCAAGGCGCTCACACATCATTGCTTGGCAACCTGCGTCCTCTGGGGTAACAGAAGGGCGGCTGATTAGATCGCAAGCAAGTTCGAGAGTGGCGGAGCGCTGAGTCATCTTCTATCTACCTTTGTCTTTCAGGATTAGTTGTGAGCGTGTAGCTCTTCATTCAACTCAATTGCTGACTTGTTTGTTTTAACTTCGATACGGCCGTTTTGTGAGTTACGACGGAACAGTAGATCCGACTTGCCAGCCAGTTCAGACGCTTTAACCGTGGTTACTTCGTTGTTTTGGTCATCAAGAATGGTCACTTTCGAGCCGCCTGTTACATAGAGGCCCGCTTCCAGTGTGCAGCGATCCCCTAGTGGAATGCCTAGACCTGCATTGGCACCTAGCAGTGCGTTCTCACCAACAGAGATGATGACATTGTTGCCGCCAGAGAGAGTGCCCATAGTCGAACAACCACCGCCTAGGTCTGAGCCGTTTCCTACGACGACGCCGGCAGAGATACGACCTTCAACCATGCTGACACCCATAGTGCCTGCGTTGAAGTTGATGAAGCCTTCGTGCATAACAGTGGTGCCTTCACCTACGTGAGCACCTAGGCGGATTCGAGATGCGGCACCGATACGAACACCCGTTGGCACAACGTAGTTCGCCATCTGTGGGAACTTGTCGACTGAGTGAACGTGAAGCATGCGACCCTGTGCACGAGCGGCTAGCTGGCGCTTAGAGAGCTCATCGACCGCGATTGGACCTTCGTTCGTCCAGGCGATGTTCGGTAGCAGACCAAAGATACCGGTTAGGTTCTGGCCGTGAGGCTTAACGAGACGGTGCGAGATCAATGACAGCTTAAGGTAGACTTCAGCCGTGGTCGTTGGTGCATCGTCAGATTCAAGGATCGTCAAGATGACGGGCTGTGCGGTTCCTTCAAGAACCTCGACAATCTCGGCTTGATCTTCAGCGCCAACGCTCAAAAATGCAGCCTCTAGAGCTTTTAGCTGAGCGGCATCTACCTCGATCGCAGCGTTGCCACCGGTGTAACCCACAGCTTTACCTGCAGCATTAACCAGTGCTGAGTCTGCATTAAGCAGTGGTTGGTTGTAGTAGACCTCTAGCAAGTCGCCAGCCGCTGATTTAGTACCTACACCTAGGCCAAATGCAAAATTAGTCATCTCTATATCCTCGTGTTAAATCGTTAATGCCGATTGAGTATCAGGGGTAAAACCGACCTCAATCTGACCATTGAATTCAAAAATTGGGCGTTTGATCATGCTGGGCTGTTCGCTCATCAAATTGATCAATACAGACTCATCTGTCATCGCTTTTGTGGCATCGTCCAACTTGCGCCAGGTTGTACCGCGTTTGTTTAGGACAACCTCAATACCGGCCGCGTCAACCCACTGCTTAATCTGTTCAACTGTGGGTGGGCTCTTTTTAAAGTCGATGAAGGTAAACTCCACACCCTGATCAGTGAGCCACTTGCGCGCTTTTTTTACCGTGTCGCAGTTTGGAATGCCGTAAAGGTTCATAGCCATCCTTACAGCGACTCGATGTAACGGCGAATTCGCCAAGCCGCTTCGACACACTCTTCAACCGTTGCTACCAGTGCCATACGAACATAACCGGCACCAGGGTAGAGACCTGCATCGGTTTCACGCGATAGGTAACGACCGGGTAGCACTGTTAGGTTTTGTTGTTCAAACAGTCCTGCGGTAAAAGCGTCGTCATCGATCGGTGTCTTCGCCCAAAGGTAGAAGCTAGCATCCGGCATTTTGACATCCATAACCGGTGCAAGAATCTCAAGAACGGCCGCAAATTTCTGACGGTACTGTTCACGGTTATCTTGGACGTGAGTCTCATCATTCCAAGCAGCAATGGAGCCTTTCTGAACCTGAAGTGGCATCGCACATCCATGGTAGGTGCGGAACAACAGGAACGGCTTGATTAGAGCGGCATCACCGGCGATAAAACCTGAGCGAAGTCCAGGCAGGTTGGAACGTTTTGAGAGACTGTGGAATACGACACAATTTTTGTAATCGTGACGGCCAAGTTGCGCACAGACCTCTAGGAGACCTACGGGTGGGTTCGCTTCGTCAAAATAGATCTCGGAATAGCACTCATCAGAGGCTAGGATAAAGTTGAATTTATCCGCTAGCGCAATCAGCTTTTTGATGGTCTCTGCAGAGTGGACTGAACCGCTTGGGTTGTTGGGTGAACAGATAAATAGCAGCTCACAACGTTCCCAAATATCATCAGTGATCGAGTCGTAATCTGGAATAAACCCATTTTCAGCCAAAGTGGGTAGGAAGTAAGGCTCTGCTCCCGCTAGGTAAGCGGCACCTTCATAGATCTGGTAGAAAGGATCCGGTGATAGTACCAAAGCCCCTGGTTTGCGATCGACTGCACACTGTGTGAAAGCAAAGATCGCTTCACGAGTACCCATTACCGGTAGCACGTTCTGCTCTCCAGTTAGGCTATCGCTTTTAAGTTTGAAGCGTCGTGTGGCCCAAGCGGCAATCGTATCGCGAAGCTCGGCACTGCCTTTGGTCGTTGGGTAGTTTGCAACAAGATCGACGGTTTCGTTTAACACCTTAGTCACACACTCAGGGGCAGGGTGTTTCGGTTCACCGATGCCCAATGAGATGTGCTCAATCTCTTGAGGTGGTTTTAGACCGCCCAATAGCTTTGCCAGTTTTTCAAAAGGATAAGGCTGTAGTAACGAAAGATCTCGATTCATAAACAGTGTCTCAAGCGACCAAGCGCTCTAGTCATTAAAAATGGGTGCGACAGTATAACGTAAGGCGGCGATCCAATAAATGGATCGCCGCCTTAGAACACAGGTCGTAATTTGCTTTAAGGTGTATCGACCGAGTAAGAGCTGATCGGTTTCATTCCTAGCTTCTCCCGACCCCCTTCGATCAGTGTCAGCAGGGATGGAACCACAACCAGTATTAACAAGGTGCCATAACCTAATCCAAATACGATGGCAGCCGCCATTGGGATCAAGAACTGAGCTTGAATGGAGGTTTCAAATAGGATGGGTGTCAGGCCGCCAATGGTTGTTAGTGATGTTAGCAGCACGGCACGCAGGCGCTGGCAGGAGGCTTCAATAGCCGCCTCTTTAATCGCCATACCCTGTTCACGTAACTTCTTGTAGAACGTCACCAAGACGATTGAGTCATTGATCACGATCCCGGAAAGACCGAAGAAGCCAAACAGTGACAGGATGGTCAGATCCAGTCCTAACACCCAGTGTCCCAATAGGGCGCCGGTTAATCCAAGCGGAATGGTCAGCATGATCGTGATTGGCCAGCTGTAGGAACCAAATACCCAAGCCAGAATCACGTAGATCAGCACCAATGCAATGACTAGGCCGGTTTTCATATCACCCAGGGTTTCGCGTTGATCACGGTTTTTACCCTCAAAGCTCGAATCAACTCCATACTTACCAAGGATCTCAGGCATCACCTTCTGTTGCAGGTCAGCGATGATCTCATTGGCATTGTTGGCGCTCTCATCAAGGTCAGCCGATACGTTGATCGACAGAAGACCATCGATACGTTGAAGTGAATCGAAACCCTGACGTGCGGTGAAGTTGACGACGTTGGATACCGGTGTCACTCGGCCATCCGGTAACACGATCGGTAGCTGACTGAGCGAGCTTAGTTGATTCTTCTGCTCATCGAGCATCTGAACGCGCACACTGATCTCATCACGGCCCTCAAAGTAGCTCTGTACCTCTTGGCCATCAAAGGCAGCTCTTAACTGACGTCCAACCTGCTCAAGTCTTAAACCTGCCGCTTCACCAGCCGGAGTCAGGGTGTAGATTAGCTGAGAAGTACCAAACGGGAGGTCATCATCGATATTACTGAGCCCGTTATAAACCTTCAGCTTCTCTTGGAGCTCAAGTGAGGCTTGTTTCAACAGGTTGATATTGCTGCCGGTGAGTTGAACTTCAACCGGTTTACCTGGAGGGCCACCTCGATCGACATCGATCGATAAGCGCTCTAGGCCGGCAGGTTGCTCAATGTTTTTGCGCAGAGCTCTTGTAAAGGCTTTAGTCGAGACCTCTCGGTTGTCTCCCGGCGTCAGCTCAACCTGTATCGACCCATAAATATCACCGCGTTTAGGCGACGCATTACGTGATGGTTGGGAGATGTTTTGGCGAATAAGTGCAAACTTAAGAATGCCACCACCCAGCTCTTCATCTGTTTTGTGAAGTTGATCTTCGATGTAGAAGAGAAACTCACTGACCTGATCACCACTGGTGCCAGAGACAAACTGCGTGTTGATCGAGAAGGTGTCTTGATCGGTACTTGGGAAAAAGGTGAATTGAATTCGACCACCGACAAGCAGGCCCACAGCAAAGATCAGTACACCGACACCGGTTGCAATGGATGCCCAACGATAGTTGATTGCCGTTTCAACGAAACGTTTGAAGATGCGGTCTCGGAAGTAGTTAAACCCGTTATCGAGCTTGATTCGGATTTTCGATGGGTGGGCGGCATCCCCTCGTGCTAATGAGTGGTGGAGGTGACCTGGCAACACCAAAAAGCTCTCAACCAGCGAGGCGATAATGACGCAGATAATCACCAGCGGGATATCAAACAGAATGTTGCCAATGATACCGCCGATCATCATCAGTGGCAGAAAGGCCGCGATGGTGGTCATCGATGAGGCGGTCACAGGGGCGAGCATTCGAAGCGCGCCACCAACAGCAGCACGTCGAGAGCTCTCTCCCATCTGAGCATGTGCGAGGGTATCCTCACCAACGACAATCGCATCATCGACAATGATGCCCAGAGCCATGATCAGTGCAAACAGCGAAATCATATTGATCGAGCCGCCTACTAGGTAGAGCACCGCTAAGGTCGCCATGAATGAGGTTGGAATACCAATAGTCACCCAGAACGCGACACGGCCGTTTAGGAAGAGGAATAGAATCAAGACAACTAGAACTAAGCCGCTAGCACCGTTTTCGATAAGAAGGTCGATACGGTCTTTGATCAGTGTCCACTGCTCATTGTAGGTCAGTAGTTCAACGCCTTCTGGCAGAGTAGGGCGGGTCTCTTCCAGCCAAGAGTTAAACAGATTGGCCGTCTTTAAGCTGTTCTCTGATTCCGTTCGTTTCAGGCTCAGAACTATCGCTGGGTTGCCTTCATGGTAGAGGCGTACTTGATCCTCTTTGTCGCGCTGCTCGATCAGCGCGATATCGCCAAGGCGAACCAGTTTGCCTTGGCCTGCAGTGATCAGAGGTAGCTCTTCAAAGCCGGTAACATCGCGTTGTTGGCCTAAACTGCGAATTCTTCGAGCGCCATCATCCTGTGCTGCAACGCCAGCAGGTAGGTCAACTGAGCGTTGGCGAATTAATCCCGAAATATCGCTCAGCGTAAGGCCTAGTTGATTAAGGTTGTCTGGACTGAACTGGATAGCAATCTCTTGCTCAGGCATGCCGGTAAAATCGATTTTACGAATGCCACGCTGAAGAAGTTGCTGCTCGTAGGTGCGCGCGAGAGTTCTTAGCTCTTCAAGAGAGGCGCGATCACTGGTGACGATAAGATCAGCAATGTTGTCGTATCGCGTCAGTAGCTGTACAACAGCGTCTTCTGCATCAGAGGGCAGTGCTGAACGTGCAGCATCCATCTTCTGCTTTGCCTCTGACAGGGTGTAATCTACATCGGTACCATCTTCAATCTCTAGACGAAAAACGGCGCTGCCATCACGTGAAATGGCCGAGAGTTTTTTGATCCCCTCAAGTGCACGAAGCTCCTCCTCTACAGGAACCACGATAGAGGTCTGCACATCCTCAGCACTGGCACCGCTCCAGGGAACGGTTATGTTGATGATATCGAGCTCAAAGGTTGGAAAGAACTGGATGTTAAGACGGTTAAGGCCCAATAGACCGGCCGCTAACATCAATATCATTAACAGGTTTGCCGCAACCCGGTGGGTCGTAAATAGGCTGACAAACCCTTTTAGACCGGTTGCCTGACTCACTGTTTCACCTCAACCAACATGCCGCTGACCGCGTTGGGTAGCTGGGTTGTAATGATCTTATCACCGGCGTTGAGCTGATCGCTCTTGATCAAAATCTCACGCTTCTCATCTGAGTTAGTTCGATAACCTAGATGGTTGACTTTAACCGCTTCGAGTCGAGAGTCGGTGACACGATAGATGCGATCCGTGCCGTAAAGCGCCACTGGCGGCAGTGCGATGACATCATTCAGCTCTGGTAGCGTCAGTGCAACGCTGATGGTGCGACCAGGCTCGGGTAGGTAGTCAGAATCGACAAAACGGAACAGGCCATCCACACCGGTCGAGCCAGTCGCGACTTCGGCACTGAGACGATCAAGTTCAAGTTCGAACTGCTGACCATCAATCTTTGCGACCGCCTCAAGGTCAGCGAGTGACGATTGGCTCTTGATAAGTGCTAGTGCACGGCTAGGTAGTTGAGCACGAACTTCAAGATCTGAGTTCGGGTAAACAGAGGCAAGCGCATCATTGGCTCTTAGGCGGTCACCGACGGCAATTGAAATTTTGGTTGCACGACCATCGAAAGGTGCTTTTACGAAAGCACGTTCACGATCAAGTAGTGATTTATCTAATTGAGCCTGTGACTGGGCAATCGATGCTTTGAGCTGCGCAACGCGGTTGGGGTGGTCCGCCAAAGACTGCTTGCGAGATACAAGGCTCAATTGACGCTGCTGGGTGTTCATCTCAGCGGTATCGAGTTGCTCTTGGCTGGCGAGTTTTTTACCTGATAGGTTAAGCTGGCGCTGTTGAGAGCGTTGAGCAATCACTAGCATCTCTTCTTCAATGGCCAAGGCCTTTTTATCGGTTTCAAAACGAAGCAGTTCTGCAGACAGTTGTGCTTTTAGAGCATCGATTTGGGCACGCTGCTGAGCGATTTGAAGATCGATGTCGCGGGTATCGAGTTGAATCAGTAGATCACCCTGTTTAATCGTTGCCCCTTCACGCACTTCAACCGATTGAACATCGGCAGCAATCGAGGCGCGCAGAACCACTTGGCGGGGGTTTTCAACTTCAGCATAGAGCTCAATCTCTGGCGCGATCGATTGAGGTGACGCGGCAATTGCATTAACGCTCCAAGATCGTTCCGTGATCGGTTTGGGTGGCATTTTGGGTTTGCTTGATTTTAACGAGATGAATCCAGCAATAGCGATGCCAAGAATGATGATTGGTAGAAGCCATTTCAGTAACCGTTTCACGGAGGCTTTTCTCCCTACGAAGTTAAATTAAATTGTCAGTAAGTATACCGCTTGAGATCTACGTTCGCACAGCGAAACTGGACCGTTTCAATGAGATCAGGCAAGATTTTACAAAACTTTACCCAGCGTTTGAGATTTCATGGAATTAAAATCGACTACCTATCATTTGGACGGTGACGGCTATCGTGTCGCTTATTGGCAGAGTGGTTCTCCTTTGGCAAAAAAAGTGTTGTTTTGTGTTCACGGACTGTTAGGCCGTAGTCGTGATTTTGATGAGTTGATCGAAGCGCTAAGGGATGATTTTCTTTGTATTGCTATTGATCTGCCTGGACGTGGTCAGAGTGATTGGTTGAAACAACCTGAGCAGTACAGTCCAGAGAGCTATCTGCCGGCTATCAGTGCGGTGTTGAACGCTGTAGATAACCGGCCTGTCCATTGGGTGGGTACCTCCCTTGGTGGGATTCTGGCTATGGCTGCCGCAAGCCTGAAGCTAGCCAATATTGAAAAACTTGTTCTGAACGACGTGGGTTGTCACATACCCAAAGCGTCTCTGCAGCGCATTGCAGCCTACGTTAAAGATCCTCTGTTTACCGATCAACAGGCGCTTATTGATCACATCAAACGCACTTACCCCAGTTTTCGCGATTTATCCGAAGTGCAATGGCAGCGAGTGGCTCAATATGGTTCACGACAGGCTGATGATGGCCTGCATCTTCACTATGACCCAGCCATTGCCACTAACGTTCGCTTGGGTTCTAACGAAGACATTGATCTTATGCCATTATGGCAAGTGATAGAGTGCCCGCAGATGCTGATTCACGGCACCGCATCTGACTTGCTGACGCAAGAGATTGTGGATGCAATGCTTGAACACAAGCCCGATTTGGAGTTGTTGCAGTTACAGGGTCTTGGACACGCGCCGCCTCTAATGACGCCCTTTGAGGTCCAAGCAATTACAGAGTTTCTTAAAAGGAGTGATGCCTGATGGGCAGCATAGTGACCTGGCCTAAACATAGGCTGCCTGGTTCCCCAGAGATGAGAGCGAAGGCGCTTGATGCGGTCACTCGAGCATTTGCGCCGACCGTCGAGTCTTTAGATGTCGATCTTGGTTTGAATGAGCTGTTTGAGCAGATCTACGTGCCCGTTGCTTGCTCTATATTGGATCGACTAATGCCGGGTTCCCCTTTGGTTGTCGGAATTAATGGTGCACAAGGGGCGGGAAAAGCGACACTTTATAACCTCCTAGAGGTGATTCTCACCGAGGGTTTTGGGTTAAAGGTGACGGGTTTTTCGATTGATGATCTCTATCTGACGCGTGCTGAGAGGGACGCGTTGGCACAGTCCGTTCACCCTCTTTTAAAGACACGTGGAGTGCCTGGTACCCATGATGTCGATTTGGGTATAGAGCTATTAAATCGACTCAAGCACGCGGGGCCAGACGACCTTACTCGGATCCCAATTTTTGATAAATCGACCGATGAGCGTGTGCCAGAACAGATGTGGCATGAATGGCATGGTTCAGCGGATGTCATTATTTTTGATGGATGGTGTGTCGGTGGTATCGCCGAGCCTGAAGAGTCGCTCGCTGCACCTGTTAATGAGCTTGAGACCCTCGAAGACCCTGAGGGTATCTGGCGACATTATGTCAATCAACAGCTGGCAACCTCTTATCAAGAGCTGTTCAGCTTTTTAGATATGCTCGTCATGCTCAAAGTGCCCAACATGCAGGCGGTGTACGATTGGCGTACGGTCCAAGAGCAGAAACTCAAAGATCGAGCCTCATTGCTGTATGACGAAATAGCTCCTGCAGACCCATTGCGGATTATGGATGGCACTGAGATTACACGTTTCATAGCGCACTATGAGCGATTGACGCGTTGGATGCTCGATGAGATTCCAACACGAGCGGACATTACGTTAGCGCTGAATGCCAACCACAAGATTGAGAAGATTATACTGCCTTAAATGGGCAGAAAGGGAGCTGTAGCGACGCTTAGCACAATTCGATTGATGGTTCGGTCCGTCGTCTGCGCAACAATCTCAGCGAGCATATCCTGAGTGGCAATCATCTTCCCGAAGAGTCGCTCGTAGCTGAGGTTGATGACTCCCTCATTCATGCTGTCAGTCAGAATGAACAGTTCGCCACTCGATGTTTTGAAGTTGTGCAGTTGCCAAGCGATCTTCTCTAAATTACGTGCTGAGTTATATAGCTTTTGCGAATCGATTTCGTTGAGCATAAAGAACTCTTCACGGTAGTTGTATGAGGCGTGAACCATACCTGTGATAGCCACCATTAGAGCGAAGACTCGGTCCCCTTGATACTCCTCATCAAAAGCCAGTTTGAGTGCATCAACTCCGTAGAGGTGGTTGAGTTCAGGATGGCTGATGGGTCTGGGGTAACTTAATAGCTGTTTTAGACGCGTCTCAACGGTCGTACCAGCGGCCGCTTTTTTGAGTTCGCGCGGGTTGCGTTTGTAGAGTTTGATGGTGAGTTCACGACTCATCGCGTTGATCGTCTTAATGTGTTGATCAACGATCATATCGACGTCAGACTTGGCGAGATTCTGCAGGCGAAGCTCTTTGTTTTGAACACCGACACAGCCGCTAAGAGCGAGTGCCATGATGAGCGTCACTATTTGTGCAGTTCTAGCCATTTGAGCTGGGATCCTGATCAGATAATGTTTAGAGTATAACGCTCGAAAATCTGAATGATAGGAGTTTCGATGTCGACAACCCAATTAAGTGATGTGCGTCGTGAATACCTCGTGGCAGGTCTTCATGAAGATAATTTAGTCAGAGATCCGATTCAGCAGTTTGATGCATGGATGCAGGATGCATTGGCTGTGGATCCTAAAGATGCTACCTCTATGACTCTGGCGACCTCTGATCAGTCGGGGATGCCCAGTGCGCGTATTGTTCTGTTAAAAGAGTTTAGTTCAGAAGGGTTTACCTGGTTTACTAACTATTCGAGTGAGAAAGGGGAGCAGTTAGCGGCCAATCCGCAAGCAGAACTTCTTTTCTACTGGTCGATGTTAGAGCGTCAAGTTCGCGTTCGCGGACAGGTTGAAAAGATCGATCGCATTGAGAGTGAAACCTACTTCCACTCTCGCCCAGTGGGTAGCCAGAGAAGTGCTGCTGTGTCTCATCAAAGTCAGCCAGTCGAATCTCGAGCTGTGCTTGAACAAGCGGTCAATCAGCTGTCAGATATGACTGAGGTTCCGTGTCCCGATAACTGGGGCGGTTATCGACTTGTACCGACCCGTTTTGAGTTTTGGCAAGGGCGTGAAAGTCGCCTGCACGACCGTTTTCGTTTTGAACCATCAGACACAGGTTGGGTCGTTACCCGCCTGCAACCTTAAGGATTTTGGATAATGAATATTTGTAAAGATGCTTACGTCACCTTTCACTACGCCATTGTAAGTGATGAGAGTGAGGTAAAAGATGGTTCGAGAAATGATGAACCGCTCACCTACGTCCATGGTTACAAGATGCTGGTGCCGGGTCTTGAGCAGGCGCTAGACGGGCGATCGGCTGGTGATCATTTTCAGGTTCTTGTAGAAGCGGGTCGCGGCTATGGCGAACGTGATGAGGAGCTGTTCGATGTACTTCCTCGTGAGGCCTTTGCTGATATGCCAGGTTTGCAAAAAGGGATGTTGGTTCAGCTAGAGGATGAAGATGGCGAGCCGCGCTTGGGTCGAGTTGCAGAGATCGATATCCGCGAGGTGAAGGTTGATCTTAACCACCCATTTGCAGGGCAGGATTTAAACTTTGATGTTGAGGTGATTGATGTCCGCATGGCCACTGAAGAGGAGCTAGCCGAGTTAGCCGAGTAATATTGCTATTGGCTATAAAACAGACCCTGTTAAATCCGAATGTTCTTGAGTCTGCCCTGCAGGCTTGAGTTATATCAATATATTGTTGCCGCCTTCGAGTTACAGTTATTAAAACTTGATAACTAGGAGTAACGAAATGTTCGGTATTGATGCATACACTTTTGAAACAGTTTGGCCAAGCCTTCTAGGTGTGGCTGCAATGGCAGGTGTAATGACTTGGGGTTTCTTCAAAGTGAAGAACCTGATGAACGAAGATCAGAAAAAGTAATCACTTTACATTCCTCTTCATGTCAGTAGTCTAAGCCTCTTCTTTAAGGAGGCTTATGGCTGCTTACTTCTCCCCAGTCGATCGATTTGAGTATGAGATCGAAGTCAAAAAAAGTCGTTTCATAGCGACCGCAATCCCTCTTAGTTCCACTGATGCACTCTATCAGCTGCAATCAGAGATGCAGCGTCTGCACCCTAAAGCCAGCCACCACTGTTTGGCCTATATTTTAGGCGCACCTCAGGCACCTAAGGCCGCTGGCTCCAGTGATGACGGCGAACCCAGTGGTACAGCGGGTAAGCCGATGCTTAATATCCTCATGCATAAAAATTTGGGAGACATCGGTGTCGTCGTGACACGTTACTTTGGTGGCACTAAACTGGGAGCCGGTGGGTTAATTAGAGCCTATGGTGCCTCGGTTAGTGAGCTCTCAGAACATCTGCCGACCATTGAATGTGCTCCTAAGATTGAGTGCCAGATCCGATATCCTTACGAGCTAGAGGCTGACATTCAACAGGTCATCGCTGCCGTAGCGGCTGAAGAGCTATCGGCTAGCTATACAGAGATAGTAGATAAAACACTGTTAGTTGAATTGGCTCAATTAGAGACCTTCAAAGTGGCGATTTTGGCTCTGGAGTATAGAGGTGTATCGCTAACGCTAGAGGTATAAAAAAGGGGCGCAATCTTAGATTGAGCCCCTTTTTAACTATCAACGTCGCTTAAAGGTTTTTAATCGACTCTAACTGTTTCTCTAGTTGAACTTTAGAGCGTGCAGCATCATCAGCCTTAGCGCGCTCTTTAGTCACAACGGCTTCAGGTGCGTTGGCAACAAACTTCTCGTTAGACAGTTTCTTATCAACTCGGTCAATCTCACCTTGTAGGCGATCAATCTCTTTCTGAAGGCGAGCCATTTCAGCCTCTTTATCGATAAGATCCGCCATAGGAACCAACAGTTCCATTGCGCCAACCAGCTGAGTCGCGGCAAGAGGTTTATCATCACCTTCGTTTAGGGTCGTGATGCTGCTCAATTTGGCTAGTTTCATCAAGAATGTTTGGTTCTCAGCTAAACGACGAGTGTCTTCACTGCTGCAGTTAGATAGCAGAAGTTCAAGATCCTGTGATGGTGCAATTTTCATCTCACCACGAATGTTTCGAACCGCTGTGATCACGCCCTTAAGCCACTCGATGTCAGCTTCTGCTTGCTCGTCAATCTTCTCTTCTGATGCAACAGGGAACTCCTTAAGCATCAGTGTCTCACCCTCAACACCGGCCAGCCCTTTGATTGTCTGCCAGATCTCTTCAGTAATGAATGGCATGATAGGGTGGCTTAAACGGAGAATCGTCTCAAGAACGCGAACCAGTGTACGACGTGTGCCACGTTTAGCCGCTTCAGACGCTTGCTCATCCCATAGAACAGGTTTTGACAGCTCTAGGTACCAGTCACAGTACTGGTTCCAAATAAAGTCGTAGAGTGTCTGTGCAGCAAGGTCAAAGCGGTACTCGTCTAGCTGTTTGGTGACGGTCGCTTCGGTGCGTTGTAACTGGCTGATAATCCAGCGGTCAGCCAGTGAGAGTTCCACTGGCTCTTGATTGTTGCCGCAATCTTCACCTTCGGTATTCATCATGACATAGCGGGCAGCATTCCAGAGTTTGTTACAAAAGTTACGGTAACCCTCTAGTCGCTTCATATCCCAGTTGATATCACGACCCGTTGAAGCGAGTGCTGCTAATGTAAAGCGCAATGCATCAGTACCGTGCGCCGTAATGCCCTCAGGGAACTGTTTCTCAGTACGTTTGCCGATTTTCTCGGCTAGCTGAGGTTGCATCATGTTACCGGTACGTTTTTCCAACAGATCTTCAAGTGAGATGCCATCGATCATATCGAGAGGGTCAAGCACGTTGCCTTTCGATTTCGACATCTTATCGCCGCTCTCATCGCGGATAAGACCTGTCACATAGACGTTTTTAAATGGCACTTGAGGTTTGCCATTTTCATCTTTCATGAAGTGCATGGTCATCATGATCATGCGAGCAACCCAGAAAAAGATAATGTCAAAACCGGTTACAAGGGTGTCGGTAGGGTGGAAGGTTTTCAAACGTTCCGTGTTTTCAGGCCAGCCAAGAGTACCAAAGGTCCACAGTGCCGAGCTGAACCAGGTGTCTAGTACGTCATCATCTTGGTGGAGCTCTAAATCGGCCGCCAAGTTGTATTTTTCACGCGCAGCTTCAGCTGAGTTCGCAACGTAGACGTTACCCTGAGCATCATAGAATGCAGGAATTCGGTGACCCCACCAAAGCTGACGTGAGATACACCAGTCTTGAATGTCACGCATCCAAGCAAAGTACATGTTTTCGTACTGTTTAGGGACAAATTTAATGTCGCCATCTTCAACTGCTTTGATCGCTGGCTTAGCCAGTGTCTTAGCATCACAGAACCACTGATCGGTTAGCATCGGTTCAATCACCACACCGCCACGGTCACCGTAAGGAATGGTCATCGCGTTCTCTTCGATCTTCACGAGAAGGTCGAGCTCTTCCAGTTCAGCGACGATGGCACGGCGTGCAGCAAAACGTTCCATGCCACGATATTTCTCAGGTAGCGTTGGATCGATCTCTTTGTTGACACTGCCATCGAAGTTAAAGGTTTGAGCCTCATCACGAATATCTGCGTTAAGGGTCAGAACGTTGATCATTGGCAGCTTGTTACGCTTACCCACTTCGTAGTCATTGAAATCGTGCGCCGGTGTGATTTTTACACAGCCAGTCCCTTTTTCCATGCTGGCATGTTCATCGGCAACAATCGGGATGCGACGACCGACTAATGGCAGTAGGATCTCTTTACCGATTAGGTCATCGTAGCGTTCATCTTCAGGGTTGACTGCGACACCAGTGTCACCCAGCAGTGTCTCTGGACGCGTGGTACCCACGACAATGTAATCTTTACCCTCTTTGGTTGTCACACCATCAGCAAGTGGGTAACGGATGTACCACATTTTGCCAGTCACTTCGCGGTTCTCCACCTCAAGGTCGGAGATTGCTGTGTGAAGTTTAGGATCCCAGTTAACGAGGCGCTTACCACGATAGATTAAGCCGTCGTCGTAAAGGCGTACAAAGACCTCTTGAACGGCATGGTAAAAACCAGAGTCCATAGTGAAACGTTCGGTTGGCCAATCGACAGAGTTACCTAGACGACGCATTTGGCGGGTAATGGTGCCACCCGATTCGCCTTTCCACTCCCAGACTTTTTCAATGAACGCATCGCGACCAAGATCGTAACGACTCTCGCCGGTCTCAGCAGCTAGTTTGCGCTCAACTACCATCTGAGTGGCGATGCCTGCATGGTCTGTACCAACCTGCCAGAGCGTGTTGCGGCCCTGCATTCGACGGTATCGAATTAAAGTATCCATTAGGGTGTGCTGGAAGGCGTGACCCATATGCAAGCTGCCCGTGACATTTGGCGGTGGGATCATGATTGAGTAGGCATCACCTTCACCTGAAGGTGCGAAAAAGCCTTTCTCTTCCCAGTCTTGGTACCACTTTTGCTCGATTGCTTGCGGTTGATACGTCTTATCCATGAGGTGCTGTAGTCTCTGTTTTCAAGTTCGGTAGCAGAGGATAGCTCCTCTCTACTTTTGGAAAAAATTTAAAGGGTGGGAGTATACCCTTTGAGAGCCCTTATAGACAGTGGTTGAGCGGTTCTTTATTCGCTCTGCAACGCTTCTATAGGTTCGATTTTGGCGGCTTTCAGGGCGGGTATTAAGCCACTGAGTAGTCCTGTTGCTGCTGCAATCAGCAGTGAAATAACTAAGAAAAGAATATTCGGTTCAAGAGGTAAGCCTGGGAGGAGCTGCCTAAAGCCGTAAATTGCAGCATAAGCAGTCAAAATACCTCCGATTCCGCCGATGATTGAGAACATAATCGCTTCGGTCAGAAAGAGCGATGCAACTGTTTTTTTACTGGCGCCTAAAGCACGTAGCAGTCCGATCTCGCTGCGTCTCTCATCAACCAGTGTCGACATAATGGTTAGAATGCCGATTGACCCGACCAGTAGGGAAATGGCCGCTAACCCTATCAGTGCAATTTTTAATACGTCTAAAATCTTATTGAGCGTAGAGAGCATCTGATCTTGGGAGGTCAGTGTGAAATCCTCTGCGTTGTGGCGCAGGCTCAGGTGCTCCTTAATTGATTGCATCAGTTGATCCGTTTTGCTGTTGGCTGAAAACGTGACGTCAATCTCCATCACGCCATCTCTGTTGAATAGGGTGAGTGCTCTCTGGGTGTCGATATAGACAATATCATCGAGGTCAAAACCCAACATTTGTCCCTTAGATTCGAGTACACCTAACACCCGATAGCGCTCGCCACCAACCCTGATAAATTGCCCAAGTATTGGCTGGTTACCGAACAGTTCACTGGCTACTTTTGCACCAAGAACTGCGTAGGGTAGAGGGGTTCGCCCCCGGCTGTCAGGTAAGAAATGCCCCTTCTGAATGGTGAAATTCCAGGCGTCAGGCATGCTGTAACTGACGCCAAGAATATCCACATGACGGACGCGATATTGATACTCAATCGCTCCGCTACCCTGAATAACGGGCACTACCTGTCGGATACCCGATAAGGTTTTAAGTGATTGGGCGTCGTCTAGCGTGAGCGGGCGAGTATTGGCGATGAGGCCACCGACGCCCCCCGTCTGTGTACGTCCCGGTGTAATAGCGATGATTCGGGTGCCAAATTGAGAGAAGCTATTGAGCATATAGTTTTGCAGGCCACTGCCTAAGCTGGTGATCAATGTCACCATAAAGATACCGACTGTAATGCCTAAGGCGGTCAAAAAGCTCTTTCTAATATCGACGGTCAGTGTCCCTGCAGCCAGTTTGATGAGATCAGCGATAGGCATTGATCTCACCTCGCAATGCGGCAACGGGATCGACCGTTGCAGCCTTTTTGGCGGGTAGCCATGTAAAAATCAGAGAGACCGTGAGTGATACTAAAAGAGCGGCCAGTGTTGCCATATAAGGGATAGCAAAAGGAAAGCTTGGCCAAGTCAGATGAATGGCATACAGCGAAGCTATGCCTAGACTAACACCGATTATGGCTCCGGTTGTGGCTACTAAAATGGAGTCCAAGAGGAAAATGGAAGTGACGGTGTTATGTGAGGCGCCAAGTGCTTTGAGTAACCCAATTTCTGGAACCCGTTGTGAGACACTGATCAGAGTGATGTTCATGATCAATATGCCAGCCACTAATAAACTGATGCTAGCAATCGCGATGACGACCAGGGTGAGCTTGTTCAATAGGTCACTGAAGGTGTTAAGTAGAGCGTTTTGAGTCACGATAGTGATGTCTCTTTCACCTTGATGTCGCTCCATTATCAGCTGCTCTATAAGCTGCTGACTCTCTTCAATCTGTTGATCTGATTGTAGTTTGATTAGCATCCTGAAGAGTCCGGGAGCGTTAAAAAGGGTTTGAGAAGAGGTGACAGGAATGAGGGCAGTCTCATTCATGTTGGTACCAAAGTTGATGCCGCTGGGCTCGATAATACCAATGACCCGGTAGCGTCGATCAGAAAATTTGACCCACCCACCTAAAGCGTTTCCATTAGGGAAAATCTCCTGAGCAAGCGTGCTACCCAGTAGGGTGACTGACGCTGCCGTATCAACATCCCTTTGCGTCAAATTGGTTCCGGTTTTTACGGGTATTCCAAAGATAGTAAGTAGGCTTTGGTTGGTCCCAAGTACGATGATCTCCCGATTTAAACCGTTGCTATGAGCCTCGGTAATACCTGCAATAATCGGAACGATTTCATTCACTTGTGGCAGTTTATGGATAGCCTTTGCATCATCAAGGGTTAAGTCGCGAGTTCCCTCCCCAGTCACTGGAGGGATGCCGCCTTCCGTCTCTTTGCGCCCTGGAAGAACGATTAATACCTCTTTCCCTAGCAGAGAGAACTCCTGATAGACAAACTGTCTTGCTCCCTCCGAAAGACCGGTTAATAGAACAACGGACATGACTCCGATGCTTACCGATAGAAGTATCATCAACGCTTTAAATGCCTGCCGATAGTAGGTCGCTAGGCTGTACCGAAGATGATCAATCAAGAGCACGGCTATCCCCTCTTTTTGATCTCTAGGAGTTGACCATCAACCATAGTTATCTGGCGTTTTGCTCGGGCGCCAAGATCACTGTCATGAGTCACCACTACTAGAGTAATTCCTTGGCTGTTTAGCGTTTCAAGCAGGTTAATGACCTCCTGACCTGATGCGCGATCAAGATTACCGGTCGGCTCATCGGCGAGAAGTATTTTAGGTTGAGTGACCACAGCGCGCGCTATGGCAACACGCTGCCTCTGGCCACCAGAGAGTTGCTGTGGCTTGCGGTTAAGAAAATCTTTTAATCCCAGGGTTTTCAGTAACTCGGAGGCTTTTTCTCGGCGTTGGCTGGCAGGAATCCCTTTAAGAATTAACGGCAACTCAACGTTTTCCAACGCCGTTAGTCGATTGATGAGATGATAGGCTTGGAAAACGAAGCCGATATTGTCGTTTCGAAATCGAGCCTTTTCTGCTTCGTTTAATTCAGTCGTTGCAGTGCCATCCAGACAGTATTCACCGGAGTTTGGTGAATCGAGCAGTCCTAATTGATTGAGTAGTGTGGATTTACCTGATCCAGAAGGGCCCATGATACTGAGGTAGTCACCTGCCTCGATATCGAGTGTGAAATCCTGAAGCGCATTCACCGTTTCACTGCCCATTGGATAGCTTCTACAGAGATGCTTAAGCTCGATCATTGTGGAATAACTCGTCGATTTAGAAGGTTTTCAACATCATTGGTGTTCTTCAGGAAACGGTCATTTAAATCGAGTCCTTCCGTCACCTCGCTCCACGTCCAGTTATAGGCGCCGACTTTAATAGGTCGAATTTCAAGCTCATTGGTTTTTTCGTTGAATATCACGATTTCAGATCCGCCAATGACAGATTCGGTAGGGACCCTTAACACACTGCCTGTTGATGAGGTCACCACTTCGATATCAGCACTGTATCCCACTAAAAGCGTCATATCTTCATCAGGATTGATAAAGGCAGCCTCGACTTCAAGCGTTCTTGCCTGCTTCTCATTGTCAGAAATTCGAGAGCCTAATTTGCTGATGACACCATCAAAGATTTCACCTCTAAAAGCATCTAGGGTTATACGGGCGTATTGACCTATCTTAAGTCGGGAGGCCTCGACCTCATCAATTGGGGCGGTCACATAGAGGCAGCTGGTATCAAGCAACTCAACAGCCGCTGGCGTCATGATGCCTGGAGGTGAGGGGGTCAGGTATTCACCGACTTCACCGTTGATCTTGCTAACGGTACCGGCAAACGGAGATTTTAGAGTACGCTGGTTCTGATCAATGCTAAGAAGATTAATTTTGTCTGCCGCGAGTTTTGATAGTGATCTTTGGTACTCACAGATATGGGCGCTGCTGGCTGATTCGCTATTTAGTTGATCAAATTGTTCGTTTGAAATGAGCCCTTTCTCCTTAAGGGACTGACCTCGGACGAGCTCGCGTTTTGCAAGATCCGCCAGTTCGCAGGCTCGTTCCTCTTCGATCTTTGCGGCTTGATACTCCCCTTTGGATAGTTTTATTTGAGCCCTTTGAACATCACTGTTCAATGTGAGTAGGGTCTGATCTTTTTCGACCACCTCGCCCTCAGCAATGTTGATTGACTCTATGATGCCCCCAATGGTTAGGGATAAGCTGGACTGACGGCAGGGGGTGATGGTTCCTGAGCGACTGTTAGCGGCGATCTGCTCGACTGCGCCCTGTTCAACTTGGACTAACTCAACGCTGATTGGAGGCTCTGGCCAAAAGAGCGAGTAGCTGATCACCGCAGCAGCAAGGAGGGGGAGAATAAGCAGTTTTTTCATTGAATATCCTCCGTAGGACAAATTTAAGATCGATCTCTAAGGTCTTGTCTCTGTAGCTCCCAACCGGCTGCTTTACGTGCGGCCCAAGAGTGTCGTGTGGCTGCAAGCACTGTTTCGGATTGAGTGACAATCTCGATGCAGCGAGAAGCTGATTGACAACCCTCTGGTGCGGTTAAGCCTAGATTGATAAACAGATCAATAGGTTCTGAGGGCAATTCACCACAGGCTATAGAGACAGGCGATTTAAGTTCAGTACCCAGTATGGCATGCGGTACAAAGCTGTCCGATCGAAAATTCCACAAAGTCTGATCTAGCTGATGTAGATCAGCTTCATTTTCAGTGTGTATATGGATGCGTTGGCCAAGGGATAAGGCTTTTTCACAGAGTTTACACGCCAGCAGTTCACGACTGTCGTGATCACTGCTGGGGAGTATGTAGTAGTCTGCGCGAGGCACGTTTAGGCCTCAATCTGCTCAGCAATATCGAGAAGATATTGCGTCAGCATAGGAACACAACGTCCCGTTGCCCCTTTGGCTTTGCCGCTATTCCAAGCAACACCGGCTATATCTAGGTGAGCCCAGCTAACCTCTTTGGTAAAGCGTGATAGGAAGCAGGCCGCGGTAATGGTCCCTGCAGGTCGACCTCCGATGTTAGCCATATCGGCAAAATTGCTATCCAGTTGTGATTGGTACTCGTCCCATAAAGGTAGCTGCCAGCCACGATCGCCAGCAAATTCACCTGCATCAAGCAACTTAGCTGCAAGCTCATTATCGTTCGCAAGAACTCCCGTTGCTTGATGTCCAAGTGCAATAATACAGGCGCCTGTCAGGGTCGCGACATCGATGACGGCTTGAGGATTGAACTGTTGCACATAGGTCAAAGCATCACAAAGTACCAGTCGGCCTTCAGCGTCGGTGTTAAGGATCTCTACTGTTTGACCTGACATGGTCGTTACCACGTCACCTGGTTTAGAGGCTTCACCTGAAGGCATGTTCTCAGCCGCAGCAACGATCGTAATAAGGTTCAATGGCAAGTTCATCTCTGCCACTGATTCGAAGGCACCTAACACGCTGGCTGCACCACACATGTCGAATTTCATCTCGTCCATCTCAGGGCCTGGTTTCAATGAGATGCCGCCGGTATCGAAGGTGATGCCTTTACCAACCAGAGCATACGGAGCCTCATTAGCATCCTCTGCACCTTGGTATTTCAATACAATGAGGCGAGGCGGAATGACACTGCCTTTGCCGACGCTTAGAAGCGCACCCATACCCAGCTCTTCTATCTGTTTCTCATCTAGAATGTCACAGCTGACACTGTCGAACTCTTCCGCAAGATTTTGAGCATGCTCTGCCAAGTAGAGAGGTGTACAGATATTGCCTGGCAAATTACCCAGCTCACGAGCAGTTGATACCCCATTGGCGATAGCAACGCCATCCAGAAGGGCACCCTCTCCAAATTCAGTATCTTCCTCAGGTAGGTGGATATGAATGTGCTCAAGTGTTAATGCAGGTGCAGACTTGGATTTGGTGGTGTCGTATTGGTAGAGCGCGGCCGACGAAGCTTCTACTAGAGTTCGTGTGTCACGGTAGATGTCGTCGCTATTGCCGCTGATCCGATCCAGGGCAAAGCAGAGTGTTTTAACACCCAGAGTTTTGATGGTATCCACCGCGCTTTTAATCAGTTGCTGCTGTTTGATGATGGTTCGTTCACTCTGTGCCCCTACACCAGCTAACAGGATGCGCTTAGTGTTGATACCAGGAAGGCTGCGCAATAGAAGCAGAGAGCCCTGTTTGCCGGAAAAATCACCCGATGCAACAACATCGCTTATGGCCCCTGAACTGGCTTTATCAATCGCTTTAGCCGAGTCCGAAAGTTCACCGTCTGCCGCAATCGCAATAACGATACAATCTGCTTCTACACTCTCAATCGATCCGTTAACGATCTCAAAATCCATTTCTGTTTCCTCTAACAAGACAAGCACTTAGGTTTAGGTGATAATGTGCCCTACAGTATCGCATCAGTTTGAAATCCATGCACCTAGTAGGAACGGCCGTTTGATTGTTTTTCGTTATCTTTCCCGTGAAGTGTTGACGACAACCTTTGCAGTAACGGCGATTTTGCTTCTTATCATTGTCAGCACCCGTTTAATTGGCTACTTAACCGACGCCGCTACGGGGGAGTTGGATACTGCTGTTATTCTGGATTTGGTTGTTAACCGAATCCCGCTCATCCTAGAACTTCTGCTTCCGCTTGGCTTCTTTTTGGGCATTTTGCTGGCCTATGGTCGTCTCTATCTTGAAAGTGAAATGGTGGTTCTTAAGGCCTGTGGCGCTGGGCCCTGGAAACTGATCGGGTATGCGATGGGGCCGGCTCTATTGGTCGCTGCAATCGTTGCTTCAATCAGTCTCTACCTGACCCCTACAGGCATGCATGAGGCGAAGCGTATCGTTGCCGAACAGCGCTCGAGAAGCGAACTCGATATGTTGGTACCCGGCGTATTCCAAGTGTCGAACTCTAACACTCAGGTCTCTTATGCTCGCAAAATTGATGAGGCTGGTAACCTGGTTGATCTGTTTGTCTCTGGTCGTGATCAACAGGGCCGATCCTACCTTCTGGTTGCCGGTGAAGGTCAGCAGCAGTTCATTGAGGATCAGGGCCGCTTTTTGGTATTTAACGAAGGATACCGTTACAACTTCCCTGAAAATTTCGCTTTAGAAGAGATAGGCTTTGAGCAGTACGGGCTGAAGATTGATGATCCAGAACTGTCGGTCAGGGTTGATCATCTAGATGCTATCCCTACGCTCGATTTGATAGGCAGTGATCGACCGGCGTATGTGAGCCGACTGCACTGGCGCCTCTCTCTGCCTTTTATCCCGATCATTGTGGTGTTGTTGGCCGTTCAATTGGCTAAAACCAGTCCGCGCCAAGGGCGGTACGCCAAATTAATTCCTGCAATATTGATGTATCAAATATACATCGGAAGTTTGACGGCTGCTCGATCAGCAGTAGAGCAGGGCGATGCAGGTAGTTGGATGATTTGGTTTGTGCATCTGATTGCTCTAGGTGTGGGCGTCAACATGGTGTTGTATGAGGGGGCTTGGGAGCGAGTCATGAATAAGCTACCTAAGATTCCAGCTCTCCCGTTTCGAAATAAGGAGGCATCGTGATCAGTCGAATCGATCGATACATTGCCGTTCATATTCTCTCTGCTATCGCCGTTGTTCTGTTAATTATCGTCGGTTTGATGGGAATTTCGCTCTATTTGGATGAGCTGGGAGAGGTTGATAAACACTACACATCCGGTGCGGCGTTCAGCTACACCTTATTAAGCTTACCGGGATTGGCCTATCAGCTATTACCCCTGAGTGCTCTTGTAGGGACGTTGATCGGTATGGGGGTGTTGGCCTCTAACTCCGAGTTAACGGTGATGCGAGCTGCAGGCGTTTCAATGATGCGTTTGATTCTATCGGTAGCAAAGCCGATTAGTTTGATCGCATTCATTGCTCTAATAGCAAGTCAGTTGGGCGTTCCTGAGTCTCAGCAGTCGGCTAGGGCCATTAAAGCTTCCGCTCAATCTGAGTCTGGACGAATAAATAACGGTGATGGCGGCTGGTATCGTCAACCGGGTGAATACATTCATGTCTCTGCAATCACTCCTGACGGGCAAATTTTAGGTGTCACTCGTCACCAATTTGATTCAGAGCTTAGGCTCAAACAAACCAGTTTTGCCAAGTCGGGGTATTACTCTGAAGAGCGTCAAGGCTGGTTGCTAACTGACGTTGAATTAACGGCACTGATCAATGATCAGCGTATTGAAAAAGGTCATTTAGATGAGACTTTTTGGTCAACCGAATTGACGGAAGAGATGCTGCGAGTCATTTTGGTGCCCCCTGTTGAACTCCCTATCTCAGGTCTATCTTCTTACTCTAGCTATCTGAATGATCAAGGGGTGGATTCAACCTCTTATGAGTTAGCCCTTTGGAATAAATTGCTACAACCCTTGTCAATTATCGCTTTGGTGATGATTGGCGTTGCGTTTATTTTTGGACCGATGCGCGGTGTTACGGTAGGCCAAAGAATTATCACCGGTGTCGTGATTGGACTGGTATTTAAATTCAGTCAGGATCTTTTGGCGCCGGCCAGTCAGGTGCTAGGATTTTCTCCGTTACTGGCCGCGCTGTTACCCATTGCGATCAGCTTTGCCATCGCTTTATGGTTACTCTCTAGAGTTCGCTAACTCTTTTTGGCAGGTTTTGGTAGTCGAACGGTGACACTGTTTGACCAGCGCTCATGCCAGGTTAGGCGCTCATCACTTAACAGTGTCGCCCAGTAACCGGCTCCTAGAGTGACAATAGAGATAGCGGCACCAAAAAAGCGAATCAGTGCCTGAGTCCAGGTTAACGAAAACCCCTTTTCACTCTGCGCTCGCAGTCGCCATGCCATCATGCCGATCGTCTGACCGGAACGGGTCCAAGAGTATCCAAAGAATAGGAATGTTGAGCAGAGCAGTGCGGACTTTAAGGCCGCTTGGCCGAGAAAGCTGTCGACCGCTTCACCTTGATTTAGGATGACTCCAACAGCACCAATTAAGAACCAAATGGCAAGAATGATCAGAGTGTCATAGACCATTGCCATCACTCTAATGATTAGAGAGGGTAGTTGATGTTGGTTAGCATCATCGTGAAACGGTCTGGGCATACTGAACTCCTTTGTCGGAGCCGTAGTGTACTGAAAAGTTTACTTTAAACGAAGCAGTGGACGAAGCTTAAGTCCGATCACTGAACCGGCAAATGCAAACAAGATCCATAGCCAGCCGTGTAAACTGCCAGAGACCACACCGCCTACAAATGCGCCAATGTTACACCCATAAGCGATGGTTGCACCGTAGCCCAATAGCACGCCACCCAGCAGAGAGGCTAAGAAGTTTTGAATCGGCATTTTCATCTTGAGTGTGAATTTGCCGGCGATCGCCGCCGCTAAGAAAGCGCCTAGGATGACACCACCATTCATCAATGACGCGGGATCCTGGCTGAGACTGTTGTAGAGCGCCTCTTCACGGCCAGGTGCCATCCAGTAGGTCCAGAAGTCGATCTCTAGATCGAGCTCTAACCATTGAGCCACTTTCGCTCCCCATACAGGGTAAGCCAGGGCGACAGCCCATGGACGGCCCATTAAAGCGAGCGTCGCGAAGTTTAGAATGGTGAGTCCAACCGCTCCCCAAATCAGTGGCCAGGGTCCAGCAATCAGTTTGCTTGCAAAGCTGGTCGTGCCAGTACTTTGACACTCTTCAAGCGAGCCGTGAGCTTTAATTTCAAGACGTTTAGTGAACTGATAGATAGCAGTGAATAACAGCAGGTTTAGACCGATGGCGGTGATTGGACCCAGCAGTTCGATCAATCCAATGGGCGCTAGTTGTGGCAAGGTTGTCCACCACTCATAGTCAGCTGTTGCCCATAGCGCACCGGCACTAAAGCCTGCCATGACGGGAATGGCTCTCAGTTGTCCACCGCCAAGATGGTAAAGATTACCCGAAGCACAGCCACTTGCGATCTGCATACCTACACCGAACATGAACGCGCCGGCAACAACGGAGAGGCCGAGAGGTCTAACAAATCCTGCGACCGATTGTCCAAACAGCTCGCCTGAGGCCAGGGTCGGGAAAAATAGCAGTACACTCAGGGAGAGCATGATCATCTGAGCGCGGATGCCCGCACCACGACGTTTAGAGATAAGCTCTCTCCATGCGGTCGTGAAACCAAAAGACGCTTGAAGCAAGCAGACACCCAGGGCTGCACCTAAAATGAGAGCAAGTAGTTCAAAGGTGCCGTGCTCATTAAACACATAAACAGCGGAAGCAACCAACAAAGCAGAAGAGAGCATAAGCCAAAATAGCTTGTTTGGCTCAAGAAGCTGGGTTTTAAAGTCTGTAGATGTCGTGTTTAAAGTATTCATGCTCGACTCCTTTTAGGAGTGGCAATACTAATGATCTTTTAATAACTCTTCCAAGAATGTTTGGTGATTTTATATACAAATAAGTTATTAAAAATGTTTCACTTATAAAAAAGAGCGCCGTAGCGCTCTTCATGACCCATCTGATATTGGTTATTTTATGTACTGCTGTGAGAGCTTGTCAGCAAGTGCTTTGGCTTCGCTCTGTTCGGTATCAGACAGTTTCATCAGCAGGCGTGCTTCAATGGTCTGAGCCGTCGTTGAGCCAGCATTGGCTGCCGCTTTCATCCATGCGTAAGCAGTAATGTCTGGATTTACAGAGAGGTCATTACCATTACCCGTAGCGTAAAGCGTGCCTAAGAAGAACATCGATTCAGAGTATCCCGATTCAGCAGCTTGCAGGTATAGCTTCTCTGCCTGTGCAAAGTTTTGCTCGGTACCGCTTCCGAAGTTGTAGCTTCTAGCCAAGTTGTGAAGCCCGACCAGTGAACCATTGTGAGAGGCTTTATCGAACCATTGCAGGGCAAGGTTTAGATCGCGTTCGACGCCTTGGCCAAACTCGTACATTTCACCAATTCGGTTTTGTGCATCGGCATCACCCGCTTCCGCTTTGGGAAGAAGTTGTGTGAACTCGGCAAGGTATACCTCATTTCGCATGACGCGAAGCGCATTGATACTTTTTAGGTGGCCCTGGCGAGCGGCACTGCTGAAGTACTGCTTGGCATCCTCTTTGCTCTTTTCAACACCTTGACCATCACGGTAAAGCGTACCCATTAGATAGAGAGCATCTAAATCACCTTCTTTGGCTAGAGGCTTAAGCTCTTCAAGGGCTTTGGTGTAATCGGCTGACTGAATGGCACGCTCAGCTGCGATGATGGATGCGGCTTCAACAGACATGACTGGAAGAGCCAATGCAAAGGCTAGTGATAATAGACGAGCTTTGGTCAAACCTGACCTCCTATTCTATTCCAACAAATTAATGGTCAATAACCGTTAGTGTTATCAAAGTGGCGCTATCATAACCTTTTCACTGCATAATCCACAGCGCTTGCTCTGAATTTCTATTATGAGTAACGTAATGATTGATGTAGCGCAGGTTAAACCTGTCAATTTAAATGGACATTGAGGATTATCAAATGTTTCAAGATATGACAAAGCTGTTCGAACAGAGTGTTGAATCATTTCAAGAGTTGGCGAAGGTTCAACAAGAGATGCTACAGCGCATTACCAATCAGCAGATTGAGTACACCCAGCAGTGTATCCAAGCGACCATGAATCAGGCTAATTCACTTCAGGGTCTAAAATCACCTGAAGAGTTCATCGAAGCGCAAAAAGAGTATACACAGCGCTTAGAGGCTGCACTTAAAGCGGCTGCTGAGCAGAATATGAAAACGGTTCAAAACGCCCAAGAGGAGATTCAAAAAATTGCCTCTCAATCGATGGGTGGCAAATAGTTTTTGATCCCTCTCATTTACGGAAGTACTACAGGCAATACTGAACGCGTAGCGCAACTCATGGTTGAGTGCTGGCCAGGGGAGGTGCCTCTAAAGCTAATTTCAATCGATAGCATGATTAATGCCGATGTTGAACAGGCTTCGTCACTGATTATTGGTGTGCCCACTTGGAACTTTGGTGAGTTACAAGAAGATTTCGAAGAAGTTTGGTCGAGTTTTTGTGAAATCGACTTCAGTGGCAAACGCGTAGCACTGTTTGGATTGGGTGATCAATTGGGATATGGCGATTGGTTTCTTGATGCGATGGGTACAGTTGCCGCACAGATTTCACAAAAGGGTGCTAAGCTGATAGGTGAATGGCCTGTCGAAGGTTACGATTTTGAGTCCTCAAAAGCGCTAATCCCTTGTGAAACGGCCTTCGTGGGTTTGGCCTTGGATGAGGATACACAGTCCTTTGAAACAAGAGATCGTGTGGAGCGTTGGTTCAATCTGATCTATCCACAATTGTAAATTGAAGTGTTAACTCGGAGAGAGATTATGTCTTTGAAGAAAGTTGTTTTAACGACTTTGTCTTGTGCTTTATTGGCTGCGCCTTTGGCACAGGCTGATCGAGCGGAAGATGCTATTGAATATCGCCAAGGGATCTTTAAAGCCTACGGTTGGCACTTTGGTGCTATGGGTGCCATGGTTCGCGGTAAGGTTGATTATGATGCAGAGCAATTTGCTCATCACGCTAAGTCGTTCTTAGCGGTTGCGCCGCTTGCTGCTGAGGGGTTTATCGAAGGTTCTGATTTTGGTGAGACGTCTGCTAAAGATGAGCTTTGGGAGAATTTAGATGATGTCAATCAGCGCTTTGTTACTATGACTGAAGCCGCTGAAAAGCTAGTCGCCGTATCTGGTGGTGAATTGGCGGATGCCAAAGCAGCCTTTGGTGCTGTCGCGAAATCCTGCAAAGGGTGTCACGACAACTACCGCGAGAAACGTTAACCCTTTAATCAGATCCAAAATAGGAGTGCGCTGACAGTCGCTCCTACTAGGATTGCTACAAAGAGAGGAATGCCGCCTCGAATCTTAGGTGCTTCCTCTTCACTCTCCTTTCTACCATGCAGCATGGCTTGCACCAGTTTTTCACCTTTGAAACGTTGATACCAAATAATGGCAGCCAGATGCAGGGCGACAAACAAAATCAATAGATTAAAAATCGCCTCATGCAGTTCCGTCATCGCTAGTTGAGCGTCGTAAGAGATTAGATAGGCTAATGGCCCTTCAATAAAAATGTCATCGTTACTAAACAGCCCCGTCGTCATCTGTAGAAACATTAAGCCTAGCAGGGCTATGACACTGAGTGCGCCAGCAGGATTATGTGTGTTGTAGTCTCTTTGCCCCTCTCCCTTGAGGTAGGCTATGACGCTGCTTGGACGTTTCACGAATTGGGAGAATCGAGAGGAGTCGCTGCCAATCACTCCCCAAATAATGCGGAATGTGATTAAGCCTGCAGCTACAAATCCAAAGCGAGTGTGCCAGATCATCCAGTTGCCACCTAATTCTGCACTCAGCCAGCTTAAGCCAAATAGCATGACTAGAAGCCAGTGAAAGAGTCGAGTGCTTAGATCCCAGACGGTGACAATTTTTTTCTGCATGTTGATAAGCTCGCTAATGAATACAAAATCACAATGTAAAAACTATATGGTATCCGGTTGATAGTGCATACCCAAGGAGTATCGCCCAACTCCATTTGAGGTGGGCTCTGAAAGTGTAGATGCCATTCGCCTGGCCCATCAGAGCCACACCTGCCGCTGAGCCAATCGATAGCAGAGAGCCACCAATGCCAATACAGAGGGTCGCCAATAGCCATTGGTTAGTCGACATCGGCATATCCATGCTCAGAATGGCGTACATCACGGGTATGTTATCGATCAATGAGGAGCTTAGGCCGATGATTAGATGGGTGGTGGTCTCTCCAAAGTTGCCGTAAAGCGACGTTGAGATCAGGGCTAAATAGCCCAGGGCAGCTAAACCACCAACGCTCAGTACAACGCCATAGAAGAACATTAATGTATCCCAGCTGGCGCGTTCAACCACTCGGAAATTATCAAAACGCATGACGACTTCACCGTGATCCCCTTTGAGGTGTTTTGTCATCGCACCCATGTGGTGTCCACGCAATTCACTCTCTTGCAACAGAGGATCCTGTTTTGACAATAGGTATCCATAAATCTTTAACGCGCCTAGCCCCGTCATCATTCCAATTACCGGGGGTAATTTCAGAAGTGAATGGATTAACACTGACGCCGTTATCGTGGCTAAAAAGAGTATCAGCATGCCGATCGCTCCAGGCTTCATGGATTGTTGTTCATGCGGGAGTTGCGCTGGGCCTGTCGGAAGATAATGGTTAAGCACTAAAGCAGGCACGAACCAGCTGATCAGTGCGGGAACAATAAGATGGGTAAATTCAAGGAATTTTAGTTTCTCCTGCTGCCAAACCATCAGTGAAGTAATATCGCCGAAGGGGGAGAAAACGCCCCCTGCATTGGCGGCAATAACCACGTTGATCAAGCCGAGCACTACGAACGACGCTGTTCTGGTGCCAACAGCCATCACTACTGAGCCCATCAGTAGCGCTGTCGAGAGGTTGTCAGCAATGGGGGATAGGACAAAGGTCAACCCACCCGTGACCCAGAACACGGTTCTTAGGGAAAAGTCTCTAGCAATCAGCCAGCTACGCAATGCCAAAAATAGGTGGCGCTCCTCAAGGGCGTGGATAAATGTCATGGCGCTGAGCAGGAACAGAAAAAGCTCTGCGTACTCAAGCAGGGTCTGTTCCAGTAGTGCGCCAGCTTGCTCTGGTTGGCCATTGATGGAATAGCTAAGGCCGACTAATAACCAGATTAAACCAGCGGCCACCATCATCGGCTTGGATTTGGCTAGGTGAGTGCGGTCTTCGCTGATCACAAAATAGTACCCGACAAGGAAGGTGAGTACCGCTAGGTAGCCATATAGGGTGCCTGTTAAATCGATAAAATTTGTCATTCCCATACGATGGACTAGCTTGTCCGTTATCTCAATAGAGGTGCATGAAAAACGTTGAAATAAAGGCCGAGACGGTGATTTAAAGGTGAGGATAAATCCTGTAAAATGTGCCCCCTTTTTTAAGACCTTTTGGACATTTGCTCGACTATGGAAATTAATCCGATTGTTAACAGCCTTAAAGAGTATGCCGAACGCACTAAAGAGTTGCGTGGCTATCTCGAATATGACGAGAAGCTTGAGCGCTTTGAAGAGGTTGAGCGTGAGCTTGAAGATCCCAATATTTGGAATGATCAAGAGCATGCACAAAAGCTAGGTCGCGAACGATCAAGCCTTGAGTCTGTGATTAAGACCATCGATGAGCTGACTGAGGGGACTGCTGATTGCCTGGAGCTGCTGGAGATGGCAGTTGAAGAGGATGACGAAGATACCGTTGAAGAGGTTCGCAGTGAAGTTGAGCGTCTAGGCGGCATGTTATCGCAACTTGAGTTTCGCCGTATGTTCTCGGGTGAAGCGGATTCAAGTAACGCCTTCTTGGATATCCAGGCGGGTTCGGGTGGTACCGAGGCTCAGGATTGGGCCAATATGATGCTTCGAATGTTCCTTCGTTGGGGTGAGAGCAAAGGCTTTAAAACCGAGTTGATGGAAGTGTCTGACGGTGACGTGGCCGGTATTAAATCTGCAACGATTCGTTTTGAGGGTGAGTACGCCTTCGGTTGGTTAAGAACAGAAACGGGTGTTCACCGTCTCGTTCGTAAGAGCCCATTCGATTCTGGTGGTCGCCGCCATACCTCTTTCTCATCTGTCTTCGTCTCTCCTGAGATCGACGACAATGTTGAGATCGACATTAACCCGGCTGATCTTCGTGTCGATGTTTATCGTGCATCCGGTGCGGGTGGTCAGCACGTCAACCGAACTGAGTCGGCGGTCCGTATTACCCACGGTCCATCTGGAATCGTTGTACAGAGTCAGTCGCAGCGTTCGCAGCACCAGAATAAAGATAACTGTATGAAGCAGTTACGCTCCAAGCTTTACGAAATGGAGATGCTGAAACGTCGTGAGGCTGCCCAAGAGGTTGAAGATACTAAAGCCGATATAGGTTGGGGCAGTCAGATTCGCAGTTACGTACTGGATGATCAGCGTATCAAAGATCTTCGCACTGGCGTTCAATCGTCGAATTGTGATCGCGTGCTCGACGGCGATCTGGATATGTTTATTGAAGCTAGCTTAAAAGCTGGTCTCTAAAAGTTAACACAGGAAATAGACACCATGTCTGATAACACACAGCTTGATGAAAACCGCTTGATTGCAGAGCGCCGTGAAAAACTCTCTGCACTGCGTGAGCAGGGCCAAGCCTTCCCGAACACTTTTCGTCGCGACAGCTACGCAGAGGATCTGCAGTCTGAACACGGTGAGAAGAGCAAAGAGGAGCTAGAAGCTGCAGGCATTAAGGTCTCTATTGCCGGTCGAGTGATGCTCAACCGTGGCGCGTTCATGGTGATCCAAGATATGTCTGGCCGCATCCAGGCGTACGTTAACAAAGAGGCTCGTAGCTTTGCTAAGCAGCTAGACCTTGGTGATATCGTCGGCATTAGCGGTGAATTGCACAAGTCAGGTAAAGGTGATCTCTACGTTGATATGGCAGAGTACCAGTTGCTGACAAAGAGCTTGCGCCCACTGCCAGATAAACACAAAGGGCTTCAAGATACTGAAATGCGCTACCGTCAGCGTTATGTTGATCTGATTACTAACCCTGAATCACGTGATGTGTTTGAGACGCGTTTTAAGGTGATTGCCGCGATTCGTCAGTTCTTAAGTGAGCGCCGTTTCCTTGAAGCGGAAACGCCAATGCTTCAGGCGATTCCTGGTGGTGCATCGGCTCGTCCTTTTGTGACACACCACAACGCACTTGATATCGATATGTATCTTCGCATCGCGCCAGAGCTCTACCTGAAACGCCTGGTTGTCGGTGGTTTCGAGCGCGTTTTTGAGATCAACCGTAATTTCCGTAATGAGGGCCTGTCAACACGTCACAACCCAGAGTTCACTATGATCGAGTTCTATCAGGCGTATGCTGATTACAAAGATCTAATGGACCTAACGGAAGAGATGCTCCGTACTGTTGCACAGCAGGTGCTAGGCACAACAACCATCATCAATACGGTTCGTAATGAAGAGGGTGAAGTGCTAGAGACGTTTGAATATGACCTGGCTAAGCCTTTTACTCGATTGTCAGTATTTGATGCCATTCTGCAGTACAACCCTGACATTACAGCGGAAGCATTGGCGAATGAACATGCCGCTCGTCAGATTGCCGAGCGTCTGGACATCGACGTAAAAGATAGCTGGGGTCTGGGTAAAATCCAGATTGAGATCTTTGAAGAGACCGTTGAACACCTTCTGCAGCAACCAACCTTCATTACAGAGTACCCTACCGAGGTCTCTCCTCTCGCTCGTCGTAGTGACGACAACCCGTTTGTGACCGATCGATTCGAGTTCTTCGTCGCGGGTCGTGAGCTGGCAAACGGTTTCTCGGAGTTGAATGACGCTGAAGATCAAGCGGAACGTTTCCGCAAACAGGTCGCAGAGAAAGATGCAGGCGATGATGAGGCGATGCACTTTGACGCTGATTTTGTTGCGGCACTTGAGTATGGACTACCACCCACAGCAGGTGAGGGGATCGGTATTGACCGTTTGGTGATGCTACTGACTGACTCACCATCGATTCGTGACGTCATTCTCTTCCCTGCAATGCGCCCACGCGCTTAAGCGCAATTAAGCGTACAGAAGGATTTTGCTGTGTTGTCTAGGCTGTTTCCCAAACAGAAACGTGACTTCACAGCGAAGCGCTATCTCAGCATAAGCCTGCGAACACTGCACCTTTTTGGTATTGCAGGTTTTGCGGGCTTTTTCTTATATGACTTACCGGAATCGCTTTGGCGGCCCTATGCCATACTAGCGCTGACGACTGGCTCCTTAATGCTACTGGTCGAACTCTACGTTGATGCAATTTGGTTGATTCAACTGCGGGGTTTGGCGGTTATTACTAAAATTTTTCTACTGTTGTTAGCGATGAACGCTCCTCACCTAACAACGGTGCTGTTCTGTCTGATCGTCATCATTTCAGGCTACTTCTCACACGCGCCTGGCAAGGTTCGATACTACTCACCCTTTTTCGGGCGAGTCATAAAAAGCTCAGCTGAACTCAGCTTTAATCAGTCGGATTCAAGGTAGGTGCCGATGCTTTCGAAGGGTTGGCAGCAGCTGCTGAAAGAGATATCCGAGACGCCAAACTATCAATCTCTTATGGCGTTTCTGGATCAACGAACAGCTGAGGGTGTCACAATATACCCACCTCAAGATCAGTGGTTTCGTGCTTTGGAGTTGACCCCGCTAGAGTCGACACGCGTCGTCATTCTTGGCCAAGACCCTTATCATCAGGCAGGCCAGGCGCATGGTTTAAGTTTCTCTGTCTTACCTGGTATTCAAGTGCCACCATCGCTGAGGAATATCTACAAAGAGTTGAGTAGTGATTTAGGGATCGCTGCCCCAGAACATGGTTTTCTTGAAGCCTGGGCAGAGCAGGGAGTCCTTTTACTCAATGCGGTCCTTACGGTAGAGGATAGCAACGCCAATGCACACCAAGGCAAGGGTTGGGAGAGTGTCACCGATCGTATCATTCAGCAGGTTAACGAACACTCCACGGGCACGGTGTTTATCCTCTGGGGAAGCTATGCTCAGAAAAAGACGAGCATGATCGATCAGGCAAAGCATTTGGTGATTCAATCACCTCACCCTTCGCCACTATCAGCACACCGAGGTTTTTTTGGTAGTCAGCCGTTTTCTAAAGCCAACGCTTGGCTCGCTGAGAAGGGCTTTTCTGAGATCAACTGGGAGCTGCCGGTGATAGGACAGGCAGATCTGTTCGGTTGATGGCTAACGCTTGGATTCAAATAACTTTGGATCTAGGGTGTAAGGTAGTTCCAAAGCGGTTAGGGCTGCGCCACTCTCTGTGAAAATCACCCCCTCTTTTTCTGACTGTTGAATGACAGCAAGTAGAGAGGTTTGATCAGTTGAACTGGTCAGTACAACGGTGCCGACCTCAACTTGGTCAGCATTAAACAGTGGCTCCCCAATGCTGATGGAATGGCCCTGCGGTAGCGTGAATCCGTACATCGCTTTTTTCAAAATACCGCGATGCTGTAAACGGGTTACTATCTCCTGACCGGTGTAACACCCCTTGCTGAAGCTTACGCCATCAATGGCTTGTAAATTACACATCTGAGGAATGAATGTCTCTTGGGTAGCCTCTCTTAAATCGAAGATACCGGCGCGGACATTGATCTCATACCAAGCCTCTAATGAGTCGGTAGCATCCTTGGCCAATCTGTTTTGTACTTCAAGATCGGTGGTCCAGAACTCAACATGCTCGGCATCGATTTGAGCAGCAAAGGATCGGTCACTCTCTGAGCTTTTAATTGACTCTAAATAGTCTTTCGATAGGCAAAACCCATTGGCGTTATCTATGAAGTTAAGCTCCACCTTGGAAAAGATGCTGTATTTTTTTAGGTTGTTAAAGGCGCTTTCTGCGATCTCTTGATGGACCCGCAGCCAAAAACATTCGTCACTGATGCGCATGACTCTGAAGAGCCCAACCATGCTTCCCTTAATTGAGCAGTGTGCGGCGATGAGGTGCTCCCCAGTGTTAAGTGCAGCAACATCAGCGGTCAGCTGGCCTTGTAAAAAAGAGGCTGCATCAACGCCTTCGACGGAGAACAGTTTGGCATCCGTTATCGCAATGTTCATAGCTCAGCTCACTAAAAAGGGTTGTGGTATCACTTAAGACTCTGTTTGATGGGCAATGACTTCACCCATCTTGACCGGTGCGCCGGCCGCTAGATGGTCGCGCCAATTGATTACGCCTTCAGGGTAGAGAAGGATCACCGTTGAACCGAGTTTGAATCGGCCCATTTCTGCACCTTTCTCCAGTAGAAGAGGGGCGTCAGCTTCTGTGCTAAACAGTTTCATAGCCTCTTTTTTGAGAGGGGCTACCTGGCCACTCCAGACGGTCTCTATACCGGCAACAATCATTGCGCCGACGAGTACCATCGCCATTGGGCCACGCTCTGTCTCAAATAGACAGACTAGGCGTTCATTACGAGCAAACAGGCTGTCAACATTGTTGGCTGTGGTTTGGTTGACCGAGAAAAGATCACCAGGAACGTAGTAGGCCTCTTTAAGTGCACCGGCTACTGGCATGTGTACGCGGTGGTAATCTTTTGGTGATAGGTAGATGGTCGCGAACTCGCCATTGATGAAGGGTTTTGCTCGCTCGGTACAACCACCCAGCAGAGAAACGGCGCTGTAACTATGTCCCTTTGCTTGCAAAATACGCCCATATTGAAGGGTACCCATCTCTGAGATTGCCCCGTCAGCAGGCGACACCACGACATCTTCGCCCTCTGCAATCGGTCTAGCTCCCTCTTTAAGGGCGCGAGTGAAGAAGTCATTGAAGTTGATAAATTGTTCCGGTTGCTGGCGCTCCGCTTCACTCATATCGACGTTAAACTGTTTTATAAATCGCTGAATAATCCAGTTCTTAATACGGCTATTTGTGCACTCAGCTAGGCGGCCAACGGCACGTGATAACAAGTGCTGTGGCACGATGTATTGAAACAGAATGAACAGTTTATCTTTCACTAAAAACTCCGCCTGAGTGATTCTTTAAGTTGGGTTGTGATGATACCTGAGCTAGTGCTTTTTCTCTATCGCACCGTGAAGTCAGATTCCAACATGGAATCCAAAATCTGTTTGTAACTGAAAAAGCGCTGCTCGCTGATGACGCCCATATCGATCGCATCATAGAAGGCACAGCCAGGCTCCTGTTCGTGCTTGCAGTCTCTGAACTTGCAGTGGCCTGTGACCTGGCGAAACTCCTTAAATCCGTCAATCAGATCGTTGGGATCAATGTGCCATAGACCAAATTCACGGATGCCAGGAGAGTCGATGAGATCGCCCCCTTCGGGTATGTGGAATAGACGAGCAGTGGTCGTTGTATGTTTCCCGGTTCGATTCGACTCAGATAGGGCGCCCACTTTCAGATCAACGCCAGGCAGTAGCGCATTGACCAGCGACGATTTACCCACACCAGACTGTCCAACAAAGACGGTCGTGCGATCTTTTAAGAACTCGTGCAGCTCATCTAAGCCGTTGGAGTTCTCTGTGGATGCATAGATGGTGCGGTAGCCAATTTCGGCATAGCTATCCAGAAGAGGTATCAATCGTTCACGATGCTTGTCATCGAGTAGATCGGTCTTATTTAAGACAATAATAGGCTCTATGCCAGAGAGTTCAGAGGCAACTAAGTAACGATCAATCAGGTTGGCGTGCGCATGGGGTTCGACGGCGATGACTATTAATATTGCATCGATGTTGGCTGCGACTGGCTTCAACTCACCATGATTGTTTGGGCGCTTAAGTTCAGAGTGGCGATCCTCAACAGCGACGACCACACCCGCATCGGGGGAGGGACGCCAGATCACCCTATCCCCGGTCACCAATTGCCCTAGGTGGGTACGCATATGGCAGCGAATGATTTCACCGCTACGATCGCCATCTAAGGCTTCAATATCGACCTGTTTTCCGTAGTGCGAGATGATCAGGCCACGCTGTTCGGCACCTAAATCGCCCCCTTCGAGTTGTGAGTCGATTTGAGTGTCACGTTTATTGGCTCGAGCGGCACGCTCTTCTTGAATCTTCTTAATACGCCATGCTTGGCGGCGATTAACTTTACGTTGCGCCATTCAATCTCTGCTAAATCGCTGTGTTAGTCGGTATACTGTGCATCATACTTTGTTCATAAAAGATTAGACACTTTAAAGGGAGCTTTGGCATGTCACGACAAGATAATCTTATCTGGATCGATCTAGAGATGACGGGTCTGGATGTCGAGCGTGAGCGCATCATTGAGATGGCTGCGATTGTGACCGACTCTGAATTGAACACTCTAGCCGAAGGTCCTGTGATTACCGTTCACCAATCCGATGCACTGATTGATGCCATGGATGAGTGGAATACAAAGCAGCATGGTGGCTCAGGTTTGATTGAACGAGTTAAACAGAGCCGTACCAGTGAGTCCGAAGCAGAACAGCAGATGTTGGCGTTTTTGAGAGAGCATGTCGACCAGGGTGCTTCGCCGATTTGTGGAAACTCTATCCATCAAGATCGTAAGTTTTTGCATCGTTACATGCCCGAACTAGAAGCCTTCTTCCACTACCGTAATTTGGATGTCAGCACGCTGAAAGAGCTGGCACGCCGCTGGCGCCCTGATGTGACTGAAAAGGTGGTTAAAAAGGGGGCTCATTTAGCCCTGGATGATATTCGTGACTCCATTGAAGAGTTAAAAGTCTATCGTGAGCACTTTTTACAGGTCTAAACGTTGAGCAAGTGGGAAATCGATAATTTTCAGTGCGTTCGCATCGGCCGTTCGATTTCTTAAATGCTCAACCGCCCATTGAGCGTGCTCTTTTATTAGCGCGCTCTCGTTAGAGGCTAAACAAGCTTCAAGCAGCTCAATGACTCTGTCACCACCCTTACTGTTGCCTAGGGCTACCGCAATGTTTCGTTTAAATCCCTGGTAGCCCGTTCTGCGAATGGCTGATCCTTCAGTTCTTTGTAGAAAGGTCTCTTCGCTCCACTGAAACAGCTCAATCAGATCGATATCGTCGAGTTGATGGCGTGGCGAGAAATCACACTCCTGGGTGTGCTGAGCAAAACGGTTCCACGGGCAGACCAGTTGGCAATCGTCGCAGCCAAAGATGCGATTGCCCATCAGCGGGCGTAACTCTTCTGGAATACTGCCAGAGTACTCTATGGTCAAATAGGAGATGCATCGTCGAGCATCCAGCTCATAGGGTTTGGGAAATGCGTTGGTGGGACAAACATCCAAACAAGCGGTGCATAATCCGCAGTGTGAAGCCGTTTCTGGTGGATCTATAGGTAGCTCGACATCGGTAAACAGTGAGCCCAAAAAAAACCAAGACCCCGCGCTTTTATTGAGCAGTAGTGTATTTTTGCCGATCCAGCCCAGACCAGCGTCACGAGCAAGCGGGCGCTCTAATATCGGAGCGCTGTCGACAAAAGGGCGGAAGTTAATCGTGGTTTGGCACTGCTCTTCTAACCACTGTCCAAGCTGTTTAATGCGTTTTCGAATCAACTTGTGATAATCACGCCCCAATGCGTAACGTGCTATGTAACCCTTGTCGGCATTGGTCAACGTTTTGAACAGGCTGACATCGGCGGGAAGGTAGTCCATACGCAGTAGAACAATACGCTGAGTGCCTTCAACCAGCAGGGTTGGATCGATTCGCTTTTCGAAATGTTCGGCAAGAAACCTCATTTCGCCATGGTAGTGCTTATCCAGCCAGCTACGCAGGTGGCTCGCTTCATGTTGTAGATCTGGCAGGGTGATTGCGCACTGCTGAAATCCAAGCTGCTTCGCTCTCTCTTTTAAACCTTCGGCAATATTGGACAGTTCGATCTTGTGCACGCGAGTCATTATCAGCTTGTTTTCATGATGAGGTGTTACTATACGTCAAATAAGTCAGCATCAGGAGTGCCTCGAATGAATGAGTCCCCAATTGGCTCTTCGCTCTTTACTGCCGCTCAATGCAAAGTGATTGATCGTTTGGCCATTGAGTCTATGCCGATACCGGGTTATCAATTGATGTGTCGTGCTGCACGATCGGCGCAACACTGGATCACACGACTCTATCCGAAGGCCAGCTCGTTTAATCTTGTATGTGGTGCCGGCAATAATGGTGGAGATGGACTGGCGTTAGCCAAACTGCTGTTTAAGTCAGGTCACGCTGTGACAATCACTCTGGCTAGCACTGATTTTGAAGTTCAGCTAAGCGGTGAAGCTTTAGAGGCTTGGAATGACCTGCCTGCTGACCTTCCAAAACGTCCCTTTGATCCGGCTGTTAATGACGAGTCAGATCTCATCGTGGATGCTCTGCTAGGGATTGGTCTGAATGGCGAGGTTCGCTCAGACTCAGCTGCTGTTATTCATTGGATTAACCGGCAGCAAAGGCCTGTGTTTTCTTTGGATATCCCATCAGGCCTGTCGGCTGATACTGGATCTGTCTTGGGTTCTGCCGTTAAGGCCGATGCGACCTTGACCTTTATCGCTCCCAAGCAGGGGATGTTTATCAATCAAGCGCGTGACTATGTTGGTCGTGTGATGGTGGATAGCTTGGGCGTGCCAGCAGAGCTCTTCCCAGAGTCACAGAGTCAATTGATCTCTGAACCATTGAGCCAAATGGCTCCACTGAATCGCGCTGCGCACAAAGGCAGTCAAGGGTCCCTCGTAGTAATTGGCGGTGATTTTGGGTTTGGCGGAGCACCGATGCTATCGAGTGAAGCTGCGCTCAGAACAGGGGCGGGGCGGGTCACGCTACTGACCAATAGTGAATCGGCGGTCACAGCGATGCTCTCTCGTACGCCAGAGGTGATGGTGCGTTTAGCCAGTGACATTGCGGCCTTTGAGTCGATGATTCAATCCATGGATGCCATCGCGATAGGGCCCGGTTTGGGGCAGAGCGATTGGGCTCTCAGCTGTTTAGAAAGGGTCAACTCTTTAGATAAACCGACTGTGGTGGATGCGGATGCACTGAACCTTATTGCACAGAATAAAGTTGGTTTTCATCCTCATGCTGTCTTTACGCCACACCCCGGTGAGGCTGCTAGATTGTTGGGCTGTTCTATAGCAGAAGTCCAGTCTGACCCTGTCGGGAGTGCATTTGCGCTTCAGAGCCAGTTGGGTGGTGTCATCGTGTTAAAAGGTGCCGGCAGCATTGTCTGCAATGGTCATAAAGCCTTTATCTGCAACCTAGGCAATCCAGGTATGGCAACGGCTGGGATGGGGGATCTGCTTTCTGGTATCATCGCAACGTTTTTGGCGCAGGGCTACTCTCTGTTAGATTCTGCGCAGATAGGTGTTTGGCTCCATGCTAAAGCGGGTGATATGGCCAGTGCCGAGGGTGAAAGAGGGTTGATTGCGACAGACCTTCTTCCTCATATCAGAAGTTTATTAGGGTAATGAATTCGTGACACAATCGATCTCATGGTCTCTTGCAGATGAGGCTGAAACAATCGCTGCTGGTGCATTGATTTCCCGTGCAATGAGTTCGGGGGTCCTCTTTCTGCATGGCAACCTTGGCATGGGTAAGACGACCCTCGCACGTGGTGTAATTCAGTCGTTAGGCCATCAAGGCGCAGTGAAGAGTCCTACCTACACGTTGGTAGAACCTTATGAGTTTGATGATCGTAGGGTCTATCACTTCGACCTTTACCGCTTGGGTGATCCTGAAGAGCTCGAGTATATGGGGATTCGCGACTATTTTGAGAACAGTTCGCTCTGTTTGGTGGAGTGGTCAGAGAAGGGCGAAGGTTTCTTGCCGGCAGCTGATCTAGATCTCTTCCTTGAACCCGAAGCATTGGGACGTAAAATAACAATCTACGCTCGCACCGAGTTAGGTCAATCCATTGTGCAGAGACTCCAAGAGTTGAGGTCTGTTAAGGCTTAATGATGTTATTAAGGAATCAATCAGCGTTGAATCAGTTTAAGAGACTCTTCTTTGGTTGCGCTCTGTTAGTGCTTCCTCTGCTCTCTTGGGCTGCTTCGGTTGATAGTTTGCGCTTGTGGCAGTCGCCTGACAGCACTCGATTGGTCTTTGATCTGGATAGCTCCACCGAACACTCCCTGTTTACCCTCGATAATCCGGATCGAATTGTTATTGATATACCCAAGGGTCGAGCGAAATCCAATTTTAGTACCGTTGATTTGACGGGAAGTCCTATCAGTCGCATTCGAACCGGTGAACAGAGTGATAAGTTGCGTATCGTTCTAGATCTATCGCAACCGGTGAAACCCTCGAGTTTTACGTTAGCGCCCAATGAGAAGTATGGGGATCGATTGGTAATCGATCTGGCCCATCAAGGTGGAGCGCAATTAAAACCCACTGCTGCGCCTAAGCCTGTGACTTTGCCTACGGGGCAGCGCGAAATTGTTGTTGTTTTAGATGCGGGGCATGGTGGTGAAGATCCGGGTGCGCTTGGCCCCGGACGCCTTAAAGAGAAGCAGGTTGTTCTCGCCATCACCAAAGAGGTTAAAAAGCTGATTGATCAGCAGCCGGGCTTTCGTGCTGAGCTAACACGAACCGGTGACTACTTTATCCGCCTTCGTGATCGTACCAAGAAAGCGCGCCAAAAAAATGCAGACCTATTTGTATCGATTCATGCAGACGCCGCACAAAACAAACGGGCACGCGGAGCCTCTGTCTGGGTTCTTTCAAACCGCGGTGCCACCAGTGAGATGGGTCGTTGGCTGGCGAAAAAAGAGAACGCAGCTGATTTAATCGGCGGTGTCGGTAGTGTCAGTCTTGAAGATAAAGATGAGACGCTCGCCAGTGTGCTGCTGGATATGTCGATGACCTATGCGCGTACCAGTAGCTCAGAGGTGGCGCTAGCGGTTCATCAGAACATCGCGCGCTTTGCCAAAATGCACAAAAGCTACGTGGAGAAAGCGGGGTTTGTGGTGCTTAAATCTCCTGACATCCCCTCCATTCTTGTTGAAACGGGTTTTATTTCGAATTCACAAGAGGCTAAAAAGCTTCGTGATCCTAAGTACCAAAAGCGGATGGCGAAAGCGATTGCGGACGGCATTATTAGTCATTTTTGGAAGCGCCCGCCCGCGGCTACGCTTGTCGCCTCTTTGAAGGCTCAGGGGAAAGTGCCTAAGGATATTAATCGTAGCCATAAAGTGGTTCCGGGTGACAGTCTCTCAATGATTGCCGAGCGTAATGGCGTCAGTTTGGACGCACTGCGTCGTTATAATAATTTGAAGTCTGATCGTATTAGAGTAGGTCAGGTTCTAAAGATACCTGCAGGTTAATATGAGCAGTCGAATACATCTTTTATCGCCGCAGTTGGCCAACCAGATCGCTGCCGGTGAAGTGGTAGAACGCCCCGCATCCGTCGTCAAGGAGGTTTTGGAAAATGCCATCGATGCGGGTGCAGAAAAGATCTCGGTCGAGGTTGAACAGGGCGGTGTGAAGCTGATCCGTATTCGTGATGATGGTAAGGGGATCGATAAAGAGGATCTGCCACTGGCGTTGAGTCGTCATGCGACCTCCAAGATCACAGCGCTTGAGGATCTTGAAGCGGTGGCAAGCCTCGGCTTTCGCGGTGAGGCACTGGCCAGTATCAGTTCGGTCTCTCGTTTAACTCTCACGTCGCGCTCAGTCGATGATGATAGCGCCTGGCAGGTCAAAGCGGAGGGGCGTGACATGGTCGCTGAGGTATCACCGGCAGCTCATCCGCAAGGGACAACCGTTGAGATGCGTGACCTGTTCTTTAATACCCCTGCGCGCCGTAAATTTTTGAAGACAGAGAATACAGAGTATCGACATCTTGAAGAGGTGGTTAAACGTCTTGCATTGAGTCGTTTCGATCTTCAGTTTCAGCTAAGTAACAACAACCGTGTGGTTCATCAACTGAAGCCTGCCAACAGTGAGCAGATGCGCGAGCGCCGAATAGCCTCTCTACTTGGGTCGGGTTTTATTGATAATGCACTCAGCTTAGACATCAGTGCAGAAGCCTCAGGTCTCAGATTGTGGGGCTGGATCGGTTTACCAACCTATTCACGCTCGCAAGCTGATCAGCAATATTTCTTTGTTAATGGACGCATCATTCGTGACAAGCTGGTGACTCATGCTATTCGCCAGGCCTATGCAGACGTTCTCTATAACGGTCGACACCCTTGTTATGTTCTCTATCTAGAGCTCGATCCGGCGCTGGTTGATGTCAACGTACACCCAACCAAACATGAAGTTCGATTCCGAGAAGGGCGCTTAGTTCACGATTTCATATTCCGTACCATTCACCGGGTGATCGCGGAAACGCGTCCCGGTGAACAGAACAGCGATACCTCTGTGTCATCCCTTTTGCAGGGGCAGGCTCAACCGATTCAGCAGCAGTTTGATCAGCAGCGCATCTCACTTCAGTCAACCGGTTCAGGTACTGGGCTAGGTAGTAGCACTTCAGGGATTAACTTCTCTAATTACGTTCGACCTGCAACGCCATCAGCCGGTGAGGTGAAGCAGCAGCTAGCCGGTTATGGGGCTCTTCATCCTACCTCTACACTGAATCAGGATGGTTCATTGAACCCGTCGTCAGAGACTCAAGATATTCCCCCAATGGGTTTTGCATTGGCGCAACTGCATGGCATCTACATTTTGTCCCAAACTGCAGAAGGACTCATCTTGGTCGATATGCACGCCGCGCATGAACGTATTGTTTACGAGCGAATGAAGAGTGCATGGGAATCTGATGGATTGCGCAGTCAGCCGCTATTGGTTCCGGTTACTCTGAATTTAAGTGAAGCCGAAGTGGATATTGCTGAAGAGCGCTCCGAGGTGTTTGCTAAGTTAGGCTTCTCTGTTGAGCGAATGGGCCAAGAGTCTGTTGTGATTCGTGAAGTGCCTGTTGCACTGGCTCGATCGGATGTTTCGCTCTTGGTTCGTGATGTTCTATCCGATATGAAGGTTTATGGCAGTAGCAGCCGTATTGAAGAGAGCATTAATGAGCTGTTGGCGACCATGGCATGCCATGGCTCGGTTCGGGCCAACCGCCAGCTTACGCTACCAGAGATGAATGCTCTATTGCGTGATATGGAAGCGACTGAACGAAGTGGTCAGTGCAACCACGGCCGTCCTACCTATGTGCAGATGACCATGAATGAGCTGGATAAGCTCTTCCTAAGGGGGCAGTAGTGGCCGAAAAGTTGCCAGTACTCTTTTTGATGGGGCCAACAGCCTCAGGCAAAACGGACCTTGCCCTTAATCTGTTTGATCATATGGACGTTGAGATTATCAGTGTTGATAGTGCTCTTATATACCGAGAGATGGATATTGGTACGGCCAAACCTGATCGCGAGACATTGGAAAAGTACCCGCATGCGTTGGTGGATATTTTAGATGCAACAGAGGTCTATTCAGCCTCAGACTTTGCTGAGGATGCACGTCAATTAATCGATCAAGCACACGCGCAGGGCAAGTTGCCTGTTCTTGTGGGGGGGAGCATTCTCTACTTTAAGGCGTTGGCAGAAGGGTTGGCAAAACTCCCCGAAGCCAATGCAGAGATCAGAGCGGAGATTGAGGCTCAGGCTGAGCAGGAGGGTTGGCCGGCCGTTCACGCTCGCTTAGCTCAGTTAGATCCGGCTTCGGGTGAGCGTTTGGGGCCCAACGATCAACAGCGAATCCAGCGTGCATTGGAAGTCTTTCTGATGACAGGCCGAAGTATTGAGAGCCACTGGCAGGAACAGAAAGCCCTAGAGTTGCCGTGGAACCTCATTCCCGTCGCGTTAATGCCAGAAGATCGCGCTCAACTGCATCAGCGTATTGAGCTGCGTTTCAAGCTGATGTTGGAGCAAGGCTTTGAGGCGGAAGTGGTTAGGCTTCGTCAGCGTGGGGATCTGAATCTGAATCTGCCTTCAATGCGTTGTGTTGGTTATCGCCAAATGTGGCAGTATTTGGAGGGTGAGTTGGATTGGCAAGAGATGCACCATAAAGGAGTGGTAGCGACACGTCAGCTAGCTAAACGTCAGATGACATGGTTGCGCAGCTGGCAGGGTGCAGAGGTGATTGATCCCTTTGGTGAAAATCTTTTTAAGAAAACTTTGGCATTGATTCCACGAATCTAATATCATTTTCTCTCTACGTAATGGCTGTATCGAGGATTGTCTCGAGCCTGAAATATTGGGCGGCGGTCGTAGAGTCTTAATAACGATTACTCTAAAGGTGATGACTATGTCAAAAGGGCAAACCCTACAAGACCCTTACTTGAACGTTTTGCGCAAAGAGCGCGTTCCAGTATCAATCTTCCTAGTAAACGGCATCAAGCTACAAGGCCAAATTGAGTCTTTCGATCAATTTGTCATTCTGCTTAAAAACACCGTTAGCCAGATGGTTTACAAACACGCTGTTTCGACAGTGGTTCCATCTCGTCCTGTAAAACTACCTCAGGTTGACGAAAAGCCAGCTGACTGAGGTTTCTAATTGTTTTTCGATCGTCCCGAATCGGGCGAGACAGCGATTCTCGTCCACATTGATTTCCCTGGACCTAATGCGAATGACAATCCTAGAGAGCTAGAAGAGCTGGCTCTCTCTGCCGGTGCTGATCCCGTTGAGTATCTCTTCGGGACTCGCTCCGAACCCAGTTCAAAATTCTTTTTAGGCAAAGGTAAGGTTGAAGAGCTTGCAGAGCTCGTGCGCCTGCATGATGCCAAACTGGTTATCTTTGATCATTCTCTAACCCCCGGCCAAGAACGAAATATCGAACGTGAAATTGAGTGTCGAGTACTTGATCGTACAGGCCTGATTCTTGATATTTTCGCACAACGCGCTCGAACCCATGAGGGGAAGCTGCAGGTTGAGTTGGCTCAGCTTGAACATATGTCGACTCGCCTAATCAGAGGTTGGACCCACCTTGAGCGTCAAAAGGGTGGTATCGGTCTGCGTGGCCCTGGTGAAACCCAGCTTGAAACCGACCGACGTCTACTGCGCGCCAGAATTAAAGCGATTACCGGTCGCCTAGAGAAGGTTCGTAAGCAGCGAGAACAGGGCCGTAGAGCACGTGCCCGTGCAGAGATTCCGACGCTCTCTCTGGTTGGTTACACCAACGCAGGTAAATCGACACTGTTTAATCGAATTACCGAAGCGGACGTCTATGCGGCCGACCAGCTGTTTGCGACACTCGATCCAACCTTAAGAAAGCTAGAGCTAAGTGATATTGGTTCAGTTATTTTGGCTGACACGGTTGGATTTATCCGAGACCTCCCCCATAAACTAGTAGAGTCCTTTCGTGCGACCCTTCAAGAGACGGTTGAAGCTACACTGCTTCTTCATGTCATTGATGCGGTAGATGAAGAGCGTCGTGAGCACATTGCACAAGTTAATAATGTGTTACACGAGATAGGAGCGGATGAAGTTCCTACACTGGAGGTCTACAATAAAATTGATGGACTCGAGGGTGTAGAGCCTCGTATCGATCGAGATGATCAAGGCGTGCCTGTTCGGGTTTGGTTATCGGCTAGAACCGGTGTAGGTACTGATCTTCTTGTTCAAGCGCTGCGCGAGCGTCTGGCCAATGATATGTTCCACGAGATTGTGGAGCTTGATCATAATCAGGGGCAGTTCAGAGCCATGTTGTTTGCACAAAACGCGGTGGTCGATGAACAGTTTACCGATGAGGGTCGTATTAGGTTAGAGGTAAGGCTCCAAGAGAAGGAGCTGAGAAAGATTTTAAGCCGTTTAGATATTCCGCATGAGCGCTATCTGCCGGCTGAAGAAGAGCAGTGGTAACAAGTTTAGCTTGTTTTAGATTTTTAAAGTAATGGAGCAATACTATGGCTTGGAATGAGCCCGGTGGTCGTAAAGACAACCAGGATCCATGGAACTCAGGTGGCAATAATGGCCGCCGTGGTGGATCAGGCGGCCCTGAACAGGGACCACCCGATCTAGATGAAGCGTTGCAGAAGCTGCAAGAACGCTTGAACTCTATCTTTGGCGGTAAACGCTCTGGGGGTTCTGGTGGTTCTAATGGTGGTGATGTTAAAGGACCTGGTGCAGGTTTCTTCGGCATCATTGCTCTGGTTGTAGTGGTTGCTTGGGCTGGCTTTGGTTTCTACACAGTCGATCAACAGGAACGTGGTGTTGTTCTTCGCCTTGGTAAGTACCATGAAACTGTACAGCCAGGTCTGCAGTGGAACCCGCCACTACTGGATGAAGTCACTAAGGTGAATGTGACTCGAGTTCGTACCCACGACCACGGCTCTTTGATGCTGACTCGTGATGAGAACATCGTAAATGTAGAGATGACGGTTCAGTATGTGATCAGTGATCCACGTGCATTTGTTCTTAATGTTCGTGACCCTGAAACCAGTCTGTCACATGCATCTGAATCATCACTTCGCCATACGGTTGGTTCGACTAACCTGGACGGCATCTTGACCGAAGGTCGTGAGATTCTCGCGACACAGGTTCAGGCACGTCTACAAAGCTACATGGACAGTTACGGCACAGGTCTTGCTCTTTCACGTGTCAATATCAAAAACGCAACCGCACCACAGCAGGTTCAAGATGCGTTTGATGACGTGATCAAAGCGCGTGAGGATGAGCAGCGTGTTAAAAACGAGGCGGAAACTTACGCTAACGGTATTGTTCCGGAAGCTCGTGGTACCGCTCAGCGTGTGATCGAAGAAGCGAATGCTTACAAAGAGGAAGTCGTTGCTCGAGCAAGCGGTGAAGCTGATCGTTTCACATCACTTCTGCAAGCATATCAGATGGCTCCTGGTGTCACCCGTGAACGTCTCTACATCGATATGATGCAAGAGGTGTTGGGCAAAACGCCTAAGGTGATGGTGGATGTCGATGGTGGTAATAACATGATGTACCTACCGCTGGATCAATTGATGAAGCGCCAAGCAGATACCATTGCTAACACGCCACGCTCTGTGCGTTTAGATGACTCCAGCATGCGTGAGTTAACGCAGCAGGTGATTAACCGCATCGGCAGCTCAAGCACTAGTACACTACGGGAGGGTCGTTAATATGAAACCGACTTCGATGTTTACATCGGTACTTGCCGTATTGGTGTTGTTGATTGTTAGTAACTCGGTCTACATCGTTAAAGAGACCGAGCGTGGCGTGAAGCTGCAGTTTGGTGAAGTGGTCGAAAGCGATCTAAAACCCGGTCTGCACTTTAAAATTCCATTTGTGAACACCGTTCGTAAGTTCGATGCTCGTGTTCAAACCTTGGATACTCGCCCACAGTCGTTCCTTACACTAGAGAAAAAACGTCTAGTGGTAGACTCTTACGTTAAGTGGATTATCTCGGATGTGGAGAAGTACTACACCGCAACCTCTGGTGACTCGTTCCGTGCGGCAGATCTTTTGTCGACGCGTATTGAGACCAGTCTGCGTAACCAGTTTGGTACTCGTACCCTAACTGAGGTTGTCTCTGGTGAGCGTGAAGAGGTGATGGATACCGTCGTTTCATCACTGACAGAGCTGAGTGAAAAAGAGCTAGGCTTAAGCGTGATTGATGTTCGTGTTAAACGAATCGATCTACCGTCTGAAGTGTCAAACTCGGTCTACCAACGTATGCGCACAGAGCGTGAGCGTCTGGCACGTGAGCTTCGTTCACGTGGTCAAGAGCTTGCAGAAGGTATCCGTGCAGATGCTGACCGTCAGAGCACCGTTATCCTAGCGAACGCTTATCGTGAGTCGGAGGTGACTCGAGGTGAGGGTGATGCAGAAGCGGCACGTATCTATGCAGAAGCATTTAACAAGGACAGTGAATTCTACTCTTTCTACCGCAGTCTTCTTGCCTACAAAGAGTCATTCAATAATGGATCTGATGTACTGCTGCTGAAGCCGGATAGTGAGTTCTTCCGTTACCTGCAGAACGCATCTCCAAACGCGACCAACTAAACCAAGGTCGGGTTAAAAAGCGGGTGCCATTGGCACCCGTTTTCGTGTTAAAATTGATCAACCGGGCGTGCCCCGGTTTTTTTGTGATTTAGCAGTACTTAAGATGTCTGAACTTTGGCACGAGCTTTGGCTCGCATTTTGTTTGGTTTTAGTGATAGAAGGGATCATTCCTTTTCTCTATCCACACCGCTGGCGCTCTATGGTGAGTCAACTGGCGATGGTGAATGATAAGACCCTTCGTGCTTTTGGCCTGGCCTCTATGTTAATAGGCACTGCACTACTCATACTTTCTAAATAAAGAGTATCGGAGTTTTTTATAATGGCGTTGGCTGATCGCTGGCTACTTCCTGACGGTATGAAAGAGTTGCTCCCTCCCGTTGCGCGCGAGGTTGAGCTGGTTCGTCGTCGAGTGTTGGATCTGTTTCATGGCTGGGGGTACGAGTTAGTGATGCCTCCGGTTGCTGAGCACCTTGAGTCACTGTTGACCGGTGTGGGTGGTGACTTAGGTCTGCGTACCTTCAAAGTGACCGATGAGACTTCTGGTCACATGCTCGGTATTCGAGCGGATATTACGCCACAGGTCGCGCGTATTGATGCCCATCGTCTGCGTTCAGATGGCGTGAGCCGTCTCTGTTACTGTGGTTCAGTACTTCACACTCGTGCGGTGAATATGTTGGCATCGCGCAACCCCATGCAGATTGGCGCTGAGTTGTTCGGGCACGAAGGCGTTGACAGTGATGCAGAAGTCATCGCTCTGATGCTCGACACTTTGGTTCAGGTCGGTGTCAAAGGAGCAATCAATCTGGATCTAGGCCATGTAGGTGTATTCACTGAATTGGTGGCTGAAGCGGGCCTCTCTGAAGCAGAGATTACCAGCTACATCGATATTCTAGAGCGTAAGGCGTTGCCTGAGCTGGCGCAATTTGTTGATCAGCTTGATCAATCAGACTCGATCAAAAACAAGCTTGCCGCCTTGGGTACCTTAAATGGCTCAGAGCAGGCGCTGGAGCGTGCACGCGAACTCTTTGCGGATAACGCGGCCATTCTTGCTGCTGTCGATCACGTTGCTGCGATTGCTGATCGTGTTAAAACAGCGCACCCATCAATCGGTATCTACATTGACCTGGGTGAACTGCGCGGTTACAGCTACCATACAGGCGTTGTATTCGCGGCCTACTCGCCTAAGTTTGGCCAAGCACTAGCAAAAGGCGGTCGCTATGACCAGATCGGAGCGGACTTTGGTCGTGCGCGTCCCGCTACTGGCTTCAGTGCCGATCTGAAAACACTGGTTACATTGGCGTTGGATGAAGTGCCAGAGCCAGGTTTGGCGATTTTGGCGCCGAAAATGGAAGATTCATCGTTGGTCCTAGCTGTCGCAGCACTGCGTGCGCAGGGCGAACGAGTGGTTTATGAGCTAGACAATGCAGCAGTGCCAACGCACTGCGATCGTCGTCTGGTAAAAGAAAATTCTGAGTGGACTGTTACCACTCTCTAAGTAAACGAATAGTTGAGATACTAATGGGCAAAAATGTCGTAGTTCTCGGTACCCAATGGGGTGACGAGGGCAAGGGTAAAATCGTTGACCTTCTAACGGATAAAGCATCAGCGGTTGTTCGCTTTCAAGGCGGACACAATGCGGGCCACACTCTGGTAATCGATGGTGAAAAGACCGTCCTTCACCTGATTCCTTCAGGCATTCTTCGTGAAAACGTTCAGTGTTTGATTGGTAACGGTGTGGTGTTGTCTCCGCACGCTCTGTTAAAAGAGATGAAGCAGCTTGAAGAGACCGGTGTTCCTGTTCGTGAACGTCTACGTCTTAGCCCAGCTTGCCCCCTGATTCTGCCTTACCACATTGCGCTGGATCAGGCGCGTGAGATCGCTCGCGGTAATGCCAAGATCGGTACTACAGGTCGTGGTATTGGACCAGCATACGAAGACAAAGTATCTCGCCGTGGTCTACGTCTTGGTGATCTTCAGGATCGCGAGATGTTCGCTAAGAAACTAGAAGAGGTGATGGCGTACCATAACTTCATGCTAGAGAATTACTACAAAGTAGAACCGGTAAGCTACGAAGCGGTCCTTAAAGAGTGTTTCGAAATGGCAGAAGAGTTGCTTCCGCTTGTCGTGGATGTGACCGCTAAACTGCACGAAATGCGTAAAGCGGGTCAAAATATCATGTTTGAAGGGGCGCAGGGCTCTCTTCTTGATATCGACCACGGTACTTACCCATACGTAACCTCTTCGAATACAACGGCGGGTGGTACTTCTACGGGTTCTGGTTTTGGTCCACTCTACCTAGATTACATCCTAGGTATTACTAAAGCTTACACGACACGTGTTGGTGGTGGTCCTTTCCCAACTGAATTGGATTGTGAAATCGGCCAGCGCCTTGCTGAACGTGGCCATGAATTTGGCTCGACTACAGGTCGTGCTCGTCGTTGTGGTTGGTTCGACGCAGTTGCACTGAAACATGCGATTCAAGTGAACTCTGTGTCTGGTATCTGTCTGACTAAACTGGACGTATTGGATGGCCTGGAAGAGATCAAGATCTGTACCGGCTATAAAGATGCTGAAGGTAACGACGTATACTCTTTGAACGGCAGTGAAGATTACGAAAAAGTGACTCCACAGTACCTGTCAGTGCCTGGTTGGAGTGAGTCGACAATCGGTGCTCAAACTCTAGAACAGTTGCCAGAGAATGCGCGTGCATACATCGCTAAGCTCGAAGAGCTAATGGAAGCGCCTATCGACATCGTTTCGACGGGTCCAGACCGTGTTGAAACCATCGTTTTACGTGATCCCTACGACGCGTAATTCGTTGCTTGATACTAGAAAGCCGGCTTAATAAGCCGGCTTTTTTTTGCCAGCAAAGCTGGTATTCCCAGCTCCATTTCATCCGTGAAACCGCTGGATACATCCCATCCTGGATATGCCCAGCTCTATTTCATCCCTGAAACCGCTGGATACATCCCATCCTGGGAATAAAAAAGCCCCCTGGCGGGGGCAAGCACTTTGGAAGCGTTAGAAGAAACCCAGTGGGTTAATGTCGTAACTGATAAGCATGTTCTTGGTCTGTTGGTAGTGATCCAGCATCATCTTGTGCGTTTCACGGCCAACACCTGATTTCTTGTATCCACCAAATGCTGCGTGAGCAGGGTAGAGGTGGTAACAGTTCATCCATACACGACCGGCTTGAATGCCGCGACCCATACGGTATTGAACGTTGCTATCGCGTGTCCATACACCAGCACCAAGACCGAAAGTGGTATCGTTAGCGATTGCCAGTGCTTCCGCTTCGTCTTTGAAGGTACAGACTGAGACAACCGGTCCAAAGATCTCCTCTTGGAAGACGCGCATGTCATTGCTGCCTTTAAGAAGAGTTGGTTGGATGTAGTAGCCTTTGGATAGATCGCCATCCACTGCGTGAACGTCACCACCCATCAATACCTCTGCACCCTCATCACGACCGATCTGTAGGTAGTTAAGAATGCGATCGAACTGCTCTTGTGATGCCTGAGCACCCACCATGGTGTCAGTATCCAGTGGGTTACCACGTTTGATCTGTTTAGCGCGTTCAACCACCATCGCAAGGAACTCGTCTGCAATATCTTCTTGTACAAGAAGACGTGATGGACAGGTACACACTTCACCCTGGTTAAAGAAGGCTAGTACCGCACCCTCAACGGCTTTGCTGACAAATTCAGGTTCAGCGTTCATAACATCCGAGAAGTAGATGTTAGGTGATTTGCCGCCTAGCTCAGTGGTTGATGGAATAATGTTTTCGGCTGCACACTTCATGATGTGTGAGCCAACAGGCGTAGAGCCTGTGAAGGCAATCTTCGCAATGCGTTTGCTGCTAGCCAATGCCTGACCGGCCTCTTCACCAAAGCCGTTTACAATATTAAGTACGCCCGCTGGTAGAAGATCGCCAATCAGCTCCATTAGAACCAAAATTGAGGCAGGAGTCTGCTCTGCAGGCTTAAGAACCACACAGTTACCGGCGGCAAGAGCTGGTGCCAGTTTCCAGGCAGCCATCAGTAGTGGGAAGTTCCATGGGATAATCTGTCCAACCACGCCCAGTGGCTCGTGGAAGTGGTAGGCAACCGTTTTATTATCAATTTCACCAATGCTTCCCTCTTGTGCACGAATACAGCCGGCAAAGTAACGGAAGTGGTCAGAAGAGAGTGGGATATCGGCTGCTAGGGTTTCACGAACGGCTTTACCGTTGTCCCAAGTTTCAGCAACCGCCAGCATTTCACTGTTTGAATCGATAACGTCAGCAATTTTTAACAGTAGGTTAGAGCGTTCTGTAACAGAGGTTGTGCCCCATGCATCTTTAGCTGCTTCAGCAGCATCAATCGCTAGGTTGATATCCTCTTCAGTCGAACGTGGGATTTCACAAATCGCTTCACCGTTTACAGGAGTGTGGTTTGTGAAGTATTGGCCTTTAACTGGTTCTACCCATTGGCCGCCGATGTAGTTGCCGTATTTTGCTTTGAAAGAGACAACAGCGCCTGCGCTGCCTGGATTTGCATAGATCATCGAAGAATCCTCATTTGTTTTTTTTAGTCGAGGGGCTATTGATTAGCCTGACCTCACTATGAAGAGTTTCGATAAGATCCCCTATCGGCCATAAGGCTCTTTTTAATTGGTACTAAAGTACCGTTTTTGAAAGAGCAATGTGGTGTGCGAGAAAGTAGTGATAGAATCGAACTACTTTCAAGGAGTAGTCAGTGACCACAAAACGTTTTCTCAAAACTTTTGACGAGCTATCGATTGATCAGCTTTACAAGATCATGAAACACCGCTCGAACGTTTTTTTCTTAGAGCAGAGCTGTCAATGTGAAGATCTGGATGATAAAGATCAGATTGCGCAGCACCTCTGGTTAGAAAACAGTGCCGGTGAACTGGTTGCCTATGCACGACTCTTCTTACCCAACCAAGTCTATGCTGAATCCTCGATCGGTAGGGTCCTAGTTCCCAAAGCCGAACGGGGAAAAGGGTTTGCAAACACCCTAACAGAAGAGGCGATTCATATACTGGAGACCCTCGCGCCGGGTGTCGCTATTCGCTTGTCGGCACAACTACCCGTCGAGGCGTTTTATCAGCGCTTTGGTTTTCAATCCTATGGTGAAGTCTACGATGAGTGCGGTATTGCTCACATTGGCATGATTCGAGACGCTTAAACCTATGCCTTCTTACCAGTTCCTAGTCGTTGATGATCACCCCCTCTATAGAGAGGCGGTCGTTAATGTTTTAATCGACCTCTACCCCGATGAGCAAGTCGCCGAGTGCGGTCAATTCAGCGAGGTTGATCAACTCATTGAAGCGCAGCAGCCGGACCTGGTTCTATTGGATCTTAATATGCCTGGGGTTCAAGGTTTATCAGGACTGCAACACATTCGATCTCACCATCCCGATGTTGCGGTTGCCATTGTCTCCGCAGAGGAGAATAAACAACTAGTACTGCAAGCTTTAGCACTTGGAGCCGTGGGTTATGTGCCCAAGTCTCTGCCTAAGCAGGCCCTCGGTAAGGCGATAGAGCAAATACTGGCGGGTGATCTCTACATGCCTGCAGAGCTGTTGCGCCAAGCGTCACCTCAGCAGAATAGTAGTCATCAGCTTCACGATACGCTGAGGGCGCTGACTCGAAAACAGCTTTTGGTGTTAGAGCAGCTTGCCCAAGGGCGCTCAAACAAACAGATTGGTGATGAGTTAAACCTTTCAGAGAGCACAATTAAAACGCACGTCTCTGAAATACTGCGTCGATTGGGTGTCGATAACCGTGTTCAGGCGGCTAATCAAGCCTCTTCCATAGACTTTTCGATCTATCTCTAGCCCAACAGCTGTCGCAAGCGCTGCCTAAAGAGTAAAGGCTTTAGCGGTTTGTGCAGCAGGCTAAAACCCTCTTGTCGAATCGTCTCATTGAGACTCTGGCTATGGTTGGCCGTCACGACCAGTACAGGAATATCGATGGAGCTCTGCTCAAGTAAACGCTTTGCTAGATCGATGCCGGTACCCTGATCCAGATGGTAATCTACGATTAACAGATCAACGCTTCCCAGATCGATCTTATCCCCTAAGGCTTCACCGTTCAGTGAGGTCGCGACATTAGCCCCCCAGTGTGTGAGAAGCTGACTCATGGCTTCACAAATGGTCGCATCGTTATCGACCACGAGGATCTGTTTACCCTGAAGGGATGAGGAGAGAGAAGGATGGAGGGGGGATGGATCGTTAGCCGGCTCCTGTGCTCTATTTAAAATTGGGATCTCAAGGCTGAAGACTGATCCTTTGCCCAGTGTCGATGTCACAGTCAACGTATGGTTTAACACCTTTGCAATTTTATCGACGATCGATAGGCCAAGCCCTAACCCTTTATCGTGCGCTTTGTCCGCATTGGGTAGTCGTTTGAACTCATCAAAGATGCTCTTCTGATCCTCTTGGCTAATTCCCTCACCAGTGTCCCATACCTGTATCAGCAATTTGTCACCACGTTGCCTTGCGGAGAGTAGGACGCCGCCTGTTTTGGTATAGCGGATCGCGTTGGTCAGAAGATTGCGCAGTAATCGAATCAGTAGCAGCGAGTCACTGTGTACCCAAGCGTTACAGGTTCGATGTTTAAACTTCAGTCCGGCATGTTGAGCCGCAGCCTCAAACTCCGTTGAGAGTTGCTCCAAAATCGGTGCAACTCTGATATTGGTTTTATCCGCATGGACAACGCCTGCATCCAACTTGGAGATATCGACCAGCGTTCTCAAAAGGTTCTCTACATCGTTGAGTGAACGAGTCATCGAATCTACCAGTGACTTTGGACGATCATCCAAGGGTTGCTCGGCGAGAGTGGTGGCGAACAGTCTGGCGGCATTCAGAGGTTGCAGTAGATCATGGCTAACGGCCGCTAGGAATTTCGTTTTTGAGAGATTGGCTTGCTCGGCGACTTGGTTGGCTTGACTCAGCTCTCTATGGCTTAGGTTAAGCTTTTCCAGCGCTTGGTTCAGTGCATCGGTGCGCTCTCTGACCTGTTCAGCAAGCGTAACGGAATGCTCAAAGGCGGAGTAGGGGTTTGCCAGTTGAACGGCGCCTGACTCCAGTCGCTCTATCAGCGCTTGGTTGATCTTGCGCAGCTTTGCGTTCTCTTTCTGCGCAGCGTCTAACTCAGACTGACTCATTCAACCGTCTCTGTCCGATGGCGACTGCAGTAAAAGTTTGGTTAATATGCATGCCTGAGAATTGCTCACCGTAGGTGTTCAAACCAATCACATTAAAGGCTTTTAGAAGTTCTGAAACCTGCTGATCTTCACCTTTAAGTTCGGCTTCCCTGCGTCGTAAAAAACAGTCGCAGCCAATCACTATCTGTGGTTTTCCAATGCGACTCTCAATGCCATTGAATAGATCGATCAGATTCTCTTTTAAATCCTTGGGCTGCATCAGTGTTAACGCGATGCCATTCTCCATTGCGCAAAAGAACGTCAGGCTGGAATCGGGCTCAATTGATTGGATGGAGCGAATAAAATACTGCTCACCAATTTTGACAGCCAAGGGGTTGAGCGTGCAGATATCGTTATTTAACTGATCGACTGATAGCTCAAGTGCATCGGCATACTCGGTCGCCGCTAGGTCGGCATTGAGTTCATTGACTTTTCTGTTTTGCGGTTCAGCGTCCGTCACCACAAACTTGTTATCGGTTGGGAGTAGGTGGTGGGTTGTAAAAACCTCAAACTCAAATCGTGTATTGACCATCAAAACGGCCGCCGCGTCGGTATGGAAATCACCGTCAAAAAAGACATGGGTGGTGGCTAGATTGACGTCATCACCCGCCGATCCGCCAAAGCTGGGGATTGAGCCAAGTGCAGAGTTGAGGGTGGCAAGAAAGATATCTTCGTCAATTGAAAGGCCATCAACCAAAGTAATGGCAAAGCCGTTCAGTGCAGCGCTTGAAAGGGTGCACTGTGACCGCAACTGATCCAGCATGGTTTGAGCATTGCCTAGAGTGAAGCGTTTCAGGTTCTTCACGGAGCCGACTTGAACACAAAAATCCTGGTTAGAGAAACCAATGGCTGTAATCGAGCCGCGCTCATAGCCGTTAGGGGTTATCTCTCCGGCTGTCGTGCAGCCTGAAATGCCAATGTCATGAAACTGTTCGTTTAATGCATAGCCCAACTTCGCAAGATTGAAAGAGGCTGAACAGAAGAACAGTACAAATTGAATTGAGGGATCGTTGAGCTGATGTTTCAGCTCTTTCACGGCCAGTTCGGGATCGCTGTTGCTGGACGAAGCGGTAAATATCGATTGAGCGTTCACTGTTGTGTTCTTTTTGTTTTTAGAACACCCAGTATAGAAAAAACAGAGGCGGGATCAACCCGCCTTTAGAATGATTATTTAAGGCTATGAACCTTGGTAACCAGTGCTTTAAACAGTTTCGGGTTAGCGGCGATCAGCTCACCTTTGCCGCGGATGTCAGTTCCGCCTGTAAAATCAGCCGATAGGCCACCCGCTTCGCGAAGAATGAGTAGGCCTGCATCGATCTCTTCTGCCACCACGCCTTTCTGAACAACGCCGTCAATTCGACCGGCTGCAGTGTAAGCTAGATTCAGTGCGACAGAACCGGTGCTGAAAATGTCAGCGTTCGCTTCAATCAATGCGCGGTTAATGTTCAGTTGTAGATCAAGGTTGCTCTTGTCTGAAGGACGACCCAAGAAACCGGTTCCGATCAGAGTGCTATCAAGCGCTTTGCTGTTGCTGACACGAAGGCGTTTGCCGTTTAGCTGTGCGCCTTGACCGTTGCTCGCAGTAAACTCTTCACCGGTAATGGGGTTAAGAATCAGTGCGTGTTCAACTTTACCGCGGATAGTTCCAGTAATGCACAGCGCAAAAGAGGGGATTGCGTTTGAAAAGTGAACAACACTGTCGATAGGGTGTACTCGCCACTCACAAGGGTTAGGGCCCTCTTCTTGAGCTGGGTACTCACCTGAATACTCACCGAAGATGCTGTGGTGTGGGTTCGCTTTTTGGATGTTAAACGCAATAGTGCGTTCAACGTTTTTGCACGTATCGCTTAAAAAAGTAGCGACACTCGACTGCTCGCTTTTAATGAGGTCGAGACGTTCTAAAGCGTGAGTGATCTGTTCACTAGCCTGACGGGCAGCCCGTAGGGCGATGTTAACCATTGGTTGCATCAGTAAGTATCCGGAATTGTTAAAAGAGCGAATTTCATTATACCTCAGACCGCTACAAAACCGCTACTATCGAGCAGATGTGATTCATGGCGTCATCTGTTAGAATCACGCCCGCTCAGGGAGAGACAGATGTTAGATAAAATCCGAATCGTGTTAGTTAATACCACCCACCCAGGGAACATTGGTGCTGCTGCGCGTGCTATGAAGAATATGGGGCTGTCTGAACTCTGTCTGGTAGAGCCCAAACTCTTTCCTCACCCTGAAGCCAATGCTCGCTCTTCGAGAGCGGATGATATTCTTGAATCTGCACTGGTCGTTGAGTCGTTACAGGAAGCAGTTGCGGATTGTCAGTTGGTGGTGGGCACCAGTGCTCGAGGTCGTCACATCCCTTGGCCGATCGTTAACCCTAGAGAGTTATCAGCTCAAGTTTCAGAGCGACTCTCCCACTCTTCAGGTGATTTCAAAGTAGCTATTCTGTTTGGTCGTGAAGATCGTGGCTTAACCAATGAAGAGCTGCACGCTTGTCATCTGCATGTTCATATTCCGACCAATCCCGATTTTAGCTCATTAAATGTCGGCGCAGCTGTGCAGGTGATCGCGTATGAACTGCGCATGGCGCTGCAAGAGTCGGTGGTTGAAGAAGCGCCGCAATGGGGTGTGGATTGGGATATTGAGTTGGCAGATCAAAAAGAGATTGAGCTGATGTTTAATCATCTTGAGCAGACACTGATCGATATTAAGTTTCTCGAGCCTGATAATCCAAGACAGTTAATGACTCGGTTAAGAAGACTGCTACTAAGGGCGGTACCAGACAAAGTAGAGGTCAATATTTTGCGTGGCATTTTGACCAAGATAAATCGCTCAATCCGTAAAGATTAATAGTTGACTAAAATTGTAGGATTAATAGTTGACTGTTTTTGTAGGGTTTTAGATAATACCTTTAACACAATAGGGTGTAGGAAGGTCTTATGCGACTTACAACCAAAGGGCGATATGCCGTAACCGCGATGCTTGATTTGGCGCTCAACAAAGAGAAAGGACCAGTCAGTTTGGCGGATATTTCTGAAAGACAGGGTATCTCTTTATCCTATCTTGAGCAGCTTTTTGCCAAGTTGCGTAAGTGCGCACTGGTGACCAGTGTGCGGGGGCCAGGTGGAGGCTACCTGCTCAATCTGGAGTGCGAACAGATTACTGTAGCATCTATCATCGATGCGGTTAATGAATCGATTGATGCTACAGGCTGTAACAGCCAAGGTAACTGTCAGGCCGGTGAGACCTGTTTGACGCACCATCTGTGGAGCGATCTTAGCGATCAGATCCACAACTTTCTTAGTGATATTAGCCTTGCAGATCTTTTGAAACGCAGGGATGTAATGGCTGTTGCAGATCGTCAAAGCCAAAGTACGGCAGCTGACGGGTTAATTCCCTCTGTTGCCAGCGCATAAGAGCCATAACTCAGTTTAACGTTTTTGGAGAGAGAGTATGAAACTGCCGATCTATCTAGATTACTCAGCGACAACACCGGTGGACCCTCGTGTTGCTGAAAAGATGATGGCGTGCCTTACCCCAGATGGTAACTTTGGTAACCCAGCGTCACGTTCGCACCTGTTTGGTTGGAAGGCGGAAGAGGCGGCTGAGACTGCCCGTCGCCAGGTAGCAGAGTTGATTGGTGCAGACCCTCGTGAAATCGTCTGGACCTCAGGCGCTACCGAATCGGATAACTTGGCCATTAAAGGTGTTGCGCACTTCTACCATAAGAAGGGTAAGCACATCATTACCTCTAAGATTGAGCACAAAGCGGTCCTCGACACCTGTCGCCAATTAGAGCGTGAAGGGTATGAAGTGACCTACCTAACACCGGGTAGCGACGGTCTGATTACGCCACAGATGGTGGCAGATGCGCTTCGCGATGACACCATTCTTGTCTCTCTGATGCACGTCAACAATGAGATTGGCACGATTACTGATATTGCGGCGATCGGTGAATTGACTCGTAAGCACGGTGTGCTGTTCCACGTAGATGCTGCGCAAAGTGCTGGCAAGTTACCAATCGATATGGCCGAGATGAAGGTCGATCTAATGTCACTTTGTGGCCACAAAATGTATGGCCCGAAAGGTGTCGGTGCACTGTATGTGCGTCGTAAGCCACGTGTACGTATTGAAGCTCAAATACATGGTGGTGGCCATGAGCGCGGTATGCGCTCAGGTACTTTGGCAACTCACCAGTTGGTTGGTATGGGTGAGGCCTGCGCGATTGCTCAAGCATCGATGGAGCAAGAGCATAAGCGTTTGGCTGAACTTCGTGATCGTTTCTGGTCACAAATCAGCGATATGGAAGAGGTTCATATCAATGGTTCTGTTGAGCAGCGCTACCCAGGCAACCTGAATGTGAGTTTTGCCTTTGTTGAGGGTGAATCACTTCTGATGTCTCTGAAAGATTTGGCGGTCTCTTCTGGTTCTGCTTGTACATCAGCAAGCCTTGAGCCCTCTTACGTGCTACGTGCATTGGGCCTCAATGATGAGATGGCGCACAGCTCGATCCGTTTCTCTTTTGGTCGATTTACGACCGATGAAGAGGTGGATTACGCAGCGGCACAAGCACGTGTGGCCGTAGAAAAACTTCGTGAATTATCGCCTTTGTGGGATATGTACAAGGACGGTGTGGATTTAACTAAGGTTGAGTGGGTACATCACTAATACTCAGTGAGAGGAGATCAGCATGGCTTACAGCGATAAAGTAATTGATCACTACGAGAATCCTCGTAATGTTGGCAAAATGGAAAGTGATGATCCACACGTAGGTACCGGCATGGTCGGTGCACCTGCATGTGGTGACGTAATGAGACTTCAAATCAAAGTCAGTGATGACGGCGTGATTGAGGATGCAAAGTTTAAAACCTATGGTTGTGGCTCTGCCATTGCATCTAGCTCATTAGTGACTGAATGGGTCAAAGGTATGACACTGGACGAGGCGGCTGAGCTGAAAAATGCTAAAATCGCTGAAGAGCTAGCGCTTCCTCCCGTTAAGATTCACTGTTCAGTTTTGGCAGAAGATGCAATCAAAGCAGCCATTGAAGATTACCGCGGCAAGCAGAAGTAATCGCATTTAACCTCTGGTAGACAGTTTAGGTAGAAGGTTTTTATGTCAATTTCGATGACGTCAGCAGCTGCTAACCATGTGGCTAAGTATTTAGAAAAACGCGGCAAGGGCATTGGTATCCGTTTAGGGGTTAAGACCTCAGGATGTTCAGGCATGGCGTACGTTCTGGAGTATGTTGACGAACTTAACAGTGAAGACTCTGTATACGAGTTTGAGGGCGTTAAGGTTGTTGTTGATCCAAAAAGCCTTGTCTATCTAGAGGGTACAGAGCTCGACTTCGTCAAAGAGGGGCTCAACGAAGGCTTTCAGTTCAATAACCCGAACGTCGCCAGTGAGTGTGGTTGCGGCGAAAGTTTCCATGTTTAAACCGGTTAAGGCTTAATTCTTGAATCTTTCTCAAAACTATTTCGAACTCTTCGGTCTTGAAGCAGGTTTTGTTCTTGATCGTACACTCCTCGATACAGCGTTTCGAGAGCTGCAAAAAGAGTATCACCCAGACCGATTTGCTCACAAAGGTGATGCTGAACAGCGCCAGGCTGTGCAGAACAGTACTCACCTCAACACCGCCTATGAAACGCTTAAGTCACCACTCTCGCGTGCACAGTACCTTCTCTCATTACAAGGTGTGCTGACCGGTGAAGAGTCAAGAAAGCAGCTGCCAATGGACTTTTTAATGCAGCAGATGGAGCTTCGCGAAACCTTAGCTGAAGCGCCCGAAGCCGCAGACCCTTTCGCTACTCTAGAAGCTTTAGAGTCACAAACTGTGGAGTTGGAAAAAGCCTGCTTTGATCATTTTCAGGTGGCTTATGCGGGTGGTGATTTGGAGTCGGCTGAAGAGTCTGTTCGCAAGCTGCAATTTTTAAAGAAACTACTGTCTGAGATAGAGGCCATGGAAGATCGCCTCGATGAGGAGTTTTAGTCATGGCGCTTTTGCAAATTGCAGAGCCCGGAATGAGTTTGGATCCCCATCAACGTAAGTTGGCGGTAGGGATCGATTTAGGCACCACTAATTCACTGGTGGCGTCGGTTAGAAATGGTGTTGCAGAGACACTTTCTGATGAGGCAGGGCGCCATTTGCTGCCCTCGGTTGTCCACTACTCAGAGGCTGGTGCCATCGTCGGTGCTGAAGCGCTGTCGAGAGTAAGCGACGATCCATTTAACACGATTCAATCCATTAAGCGCTTAATGGGTCGCTCCTCAAATGAAGTGTTAACTTTAGGCGATCAACTTCCTTATCAGTTTTCAGAAGGCGAGGGAGGGATGCCCTACCTCAAAACAGCCTTGGGTGATTTGAGTCCGGTTCAAATCTCTGCGGATATTCTTAAAGCGCTTTCAGCTCGTGCTGCCGAATCTTTGGGTGGTGAGCTTGAAGGGGCTGTTATTACGGTTCCAGCCTACTTTGATGATGCACAGCGTCAGGCCACCAAAGATGCGGCCACGCTGGCCGGCTTGAAAGTTCTTCGCCTTCTGAATGAGCCTACTGCGGCAGCGGTCGCTTACGGTTTAGATCAACAGGATAAAGGCGTCGTAGCGGTTTACGATTTAGGTGGCGGTACCTTTGATATCTCTATACTGCGCTTGACCAAGGGTGTGTTTGAGGTGCTGGCTACGGGTGGGGATTCGGCGCTGGGAGGCGATGATTTCGACCACGCTTTAGCTGAATGGTTGCTAGAACAAGCGCCTGAACTAGAGCGTACACCTGCGGTTATGCGATCTCTTATGGTTCAAGCGCGCCGTGCAAAAGAGTCACTGACGGATTCAGATTCAGTCACTCTAACCTTGGCTAATGATCAAGAAGTTTTGGTGACGCGTCAGCAGTTTGAACAGTTGACGGCACCCCTTGTGTCGAAAACGCTTCGTGCCTGCAAACGTACCTTAAAAGATGCGGGCATCAAGCCAGATGAGATCAACGATGTTGTGATGGTGGGTGGTTCAACTCGTGTGCCAGCCGTTGTTGCTGGGGTCGAGGCGTTCTTTAATCGCCAGCCTCATACCGACATAGATCCTGATCGTGTGGTGGCGGTGGGTGCAGCTCTTCAGGCCGATATTTTAGCGGGCAATAAACCGGATGCAGAGCTGCTGCTGTTAGATGTGCTCCCTCTCTCTTTAGGGTTGGAGACTATGGGTGGTTTGGTTGAGAAGGTAATTCATCGCAATACGCCGATTCCTGTTGCTCGCGCTCAAGAGTTTACAACCTACCAAGATGGTCAAACGGCTATGTTGGTGCATGTGCTGCAAGGTGAGCGTGAGTTGGTAGATGACTGCCGATCACTGGCTCAATTTACTCTGCGCGGTATCCCTCCTATGGCGGCTGGCGCCGCTAAAATCCGAGTCACCTTTCAGGTTGATGCGGATGGTCTATTGAATGTCTCAGCCAAAGAGCTATCAACCGGTATTGAGAGTGCGGTTCAAGTGAAACCCTCTTACGGTTTGAGTGACTCTGAAATTACTCAGATGCTAACGGATTCTTATCAGTTTGCTGCAGATGATAAAGAGCGGCGCGCCTTGCGTGAACAGCAGGTTGAGGCAGATCGTTTAATCGTATCGCTTGAAGCGGCGATTGCTGAAGATGGCGAGCAGTTGCTGAGCGATCAGGAGCGACAGGATCTTCTTTCAGAAATTGACGTTCTGCGTTCGCTTCGTGATGGTGCGAGCTCTAAAGCGATAGAGTCCGGCGTAGAGCATCTCGCCCAAGTAAGTGACTTCTTCGCAGCCCGCAGAATGGATCAATCAATCCAAAAAGCGTTGCAAGGCCAGCGCGTTGATCAATTAGATTAGGTAAATGTAATGACTCAAGTGATCTTCCTACCCCATGAAGAGTTGTGCCCAGACGGCAAAGTGATCGATGTGGAGCCGGGTGTTACGATCTGTGATGCAGCACTGGCGAACGATATTCATATTGAGCACGCTTGTGAAAAATCTTGTGCTTGCACTACTTGTCATGTCGTCGTCCGTGAGGGTTTTGATAGCCTCGAGGAGTCCGACGAGTTAGAAGATGACATGCTCGATAAGGCCTGGGGCCTTGAGCCTGAATCGAGACTAAGTTGCCAGGCCGTTGTCGGTGATGAAGATCTTGTTGTTGAGATTCCTAAATACACCATCAATCAGGTATCAGAAGGGCATTGATCCTTCTAAAGCATCTCTGAAAAGGGTCCGTAAAGCGGGCCTTTTTTGTTGTGGTTGAAGGGCTATTTATCTTTCGTCGCATAACGTATAATCCGCGCACAAATTTTAACCCATAATTTAATTAAAGGATTACACAGTCATGGCTACTGAACGTACTCTATCTATCATCAAACCTGATGCTGTTGCTAAAAACGTTATCGGTGAGATCGTTTCTCGTTTCGAAAAAGCAGGCCTAAAAGTTTCTGCTATGCAGATGAAACAGCTTTCACAAGCTGATGCTGAAGGTTTCTACGCAGAGCACAAAGAGCGTCCTTTCTTCGGCGACCTAGTCTCTTTCATGACGTCTGGTCCAGTTGTTGTTCAGGTTCTTGAAGGTGAAAACGCTATCTCTAAAAACCGTGAACTAATGGGTGCAACTAACCCACAAGAAGCAGCTGAAGGCACTATCCGTCGTGACTTTGCTGAGTCTATCGATGCGAACGCAGTACACGGTTCTGACTCTGCTACTTCTGCAGCACGCGAAATCGAATACTTCTTCGGCGCATAATGACGCCCAAGGTGCTCTCCGTTGATCGGAGGGCGCCTTTTTTTTGGTCCAAAGCTCATGGCAGAACAGAAAGTAAACCTTATCGGTCTATCACCTACTAAGCTTGAAGATTTCTTTGAGGAGATGGGTGAGAAGCGTTTTCGTGCAACTCAAGTCCTAAAGTGGATTCACCAGCAGGGTGCCAGTTCGTTTGATGAGATGACGAACATCAGCAAAGCCCTACGTGAACGCCTATCTGAGGTTGCTGAAATTCGTGAGCCAGAGGTGTTACTGGATAAAACGTCCAAAGATGGTACCCGTAAATGGGTCATCCAGATGGATGGTGGTTCAGCGATTGAGATGGTCTTGATTCCTGAAGGGGATCGCCGCACGCTCTGTGTCTCTTCACAGGTGGGTTGTTCTTTGGACTGCAGCTTCTGTTCAACAGGCAAGCAAGGCTTCAACCGAAACCTTAGCGCTGCCGAAATCATCGCTCAGCTTCGTGTTGCTATCCGTTCCTTTGGGCCGTTTGACCCAAGTGGTGAACGACGCGTATCCAACGTCGTGTTAATGGGTATGGGTGAGCCGCTGATGAACTTTGATGCTGTGTTTGATGCAGTACAGTTGATGATGGAAGATAACGCCTATGGTCTCTCTAAGCGTCGTGTGACCCTGAGTACGGCCGGTGTGGTTCCTAAAATCGACAAGCTTGCTGAGTTAGGTGCTGATGTCTCATTAGCGATCTCTCTGCATGCTCCAAACAATGAACTGCGTGATCAGTTAGTGCCTATCAATAAGCGCTACCCGATCGAAGAGCTAATGGCTTCGGTCAAACGCTATTTCGATAAGCTGTCGGATCGACGTGTAGCAACGATCGAGTACACACTGATTGCTGGTGTGAACGATCAGCGTGAGCATGCTCGTCAGCTGGTTAAGTTGCTTCGTCAGGTGCCTTGTAAGCTTAACCTGATTCCATTTAATCCTTTTCCAAATTCTGGATACGATCGCCCCTCTGAGCAGGCAATTCAGGCATTTAAGTCTGAGATGTTGAAAGGGAATATCCTTACGACCGTTCGCCGTACTCGTGGCGATGATGTGGATGCGGCTTGTGGTCAGCTCGTCGGTCAGGTTGAGGATAAGACTCGTCGCAGTGCGAAGTACATCGAACTTCACAATCAAACGAGCTAGATTTATTGACACTATTCTACTATCGTTAATGAAACTAACTTTAAGTTTCTAAACGGTATTTTGTGTCCCTATTCAAAGCAGTAACTCTTTTTTGCTCTATTACTTTGGCAGGCTGTTCCGCTTTTTCATCGAGTGAACAACCTAAAGGGCGAATAGATCAATCTGCCCTAGCAGCCTACACCAAGCTGGGTATGCAATATCTCCAGGCGGGTGATACGGCATCGGCAAAAGAGTCTCTTCAACAGGCTGCTTTGGCCGACCCTGGCTATGCCCCAGCGTTGAATGGTTTGGCAATGGTGTTTCAAGCCGAGCGTGAACCAGAACTGGCCGATCAATATTTTCAAAGAGCCACTCAAGCAGACCCTAACTCTGCCATGATCTTTAACAACTATGGCGCCTTTCTTTTTTCTCAGCAGCGGTTTGAAGAGGCCTGTAAAGCCTTAGCAAGATCAACTGAAGATCCTTTCTATACACAGCGAGCACAAGCATTTGAAAACTTGGGTCGCTGCTACCGTCTGATCGATCGTGATTCCGCTGCGGAGCACGTCTTTAATCGTTCAGTGACACTGTCACCACTTCGGGTGACGGCTCATATTGAGCTTGCAGATCTTTACTTAGATAAAGGACAGGCTTCACTGGCCGCTCAACACTATGCAATCTTTCAACAGCAACTTGATGCTCAAGAGACCCAGCACTTTGCCAAAAGTCTTTGGGTTGGTGTAAGGTTAGCCAGATATAGTGGGAACCCATCAAAAGCGGCAAGTTATGCGCTGCTTTTGAAGAACCTTTATCCGAATTCCGAAGAGTATAATAAATTTAAGGATACTGGCCTGTGACAGACCATGATCTATTGGGCGATAGCCTCTCAGGATTTGAAAACCACAAGCTGATTGCTGCCCGTGAATCATTGGGTATCTCTGCTGGTGCGCTGCAGCGAGATCTGAAGCTAACCAGTGCTGTTTTTTCTGCGATTGAAGCGGGTGACCTTGATCAATTGGGTCAGCCGGTGTTTGCGCGTGGTTATATTCGTAACTACTGTAATCGAGTTGGGTTGGATCCCGAGACCTTTGTTGAACAGTACAATGCGGCTATTGGTCAGCGGCCTGTTAAACGCCGCTCAGCCATTAAATCAGCGGGTTCAGCGACCGCCGGTACGGTGATGAAACTCAACCCGCGTCGTGCAAGTTCGCTATTAACACTCCTCTTTCGGTTGGTCATCATTGCGGCTCTTTTAGCAGGTCTTGCTTTTGGGGCTTCTCAAATTAATTGGCCGACACTTGGGATGTCCGGTTTGTTTGGTGGTTCTGAACCTGAAGAGCAGCAGAGCAGTCAGGCGCTTCCGCCATTGGCAGGAGAGTCTGAGGGTCTTTCAATACCTATCAAAACAATGACTCAAGAGTCTAATGAAGATGCGGTGGTTGAAGCGCCCAAAGCGATTGAGCTACCTAAGCCTGCTGAAACGCCTGATCTCGAATCTAAAACGGCGGCCGTTCCAGTCAAAACAGAGCAGCCCAAACCGGCGGAAAAGTCCGAGCCTAACGAACCCTTGACCGCTTCACCTGTTAATACGAGTGGTTCAGATGGTGTGACGATTAAATTTAGCGATGTCAGTTGGCTGAATATCAAAGATGCTACCGGTGAAGCGCTGTTTAACGGGCTATCAAAAAAAGGACAGGATCTGACAATCAAAGGTAAAGCCCCGTTTTCAATTGTCATTGGACGTGCGAATGCAGTCAGTTCTGTAACTTTTGATGGCTCAACAGTTGATTTAGAACCTCATACCAGAAAGAATGTAGCCCGTTTAACATTATCGCGATAATTAGATCGCACATTACGGGTTATAAAATTGGCAAAGCTACAAGCCATTCGTGGTATGAATGATCTTCAGCCAGACCAGTCACCGGTCTGGCAGTATCTAGAAACTCAAGTAAAAACGGTCCTGCAGGCTTATGGCTATGCTGAGATTCGTACCCCTATCGTAGAACAAACTGAGTTATTCAAACGCTCAATTGGTGAAGTAACCGATATCGTTGAGAAGGAAATGTACACCTTCGAAGATCGTAACGGTGATAGTTTGACACTTCGCCCGGAAGGGACTGCAAGTTGTGTTCGTGCAGCAGAACAGCACGGCCTTCTTTACAATCAAGTCCAACGCCTTTGGTACACTGGTCCAATGTTTCGTCATGAGCGCCCGCAGAAAGGTCGCTATCGTCAGTTCCACCAGGTAGGTGCTGAAGCTTTCGGTATGGATGGTCCTGATATTGACGCAGAAGTGATCATCATGAGTGCTCAACTTTGGAAGCGCTTAGGGTTGATCAACTCCGTTGAGCTTCAATTAAATACCTTGGGTTCAGCTGAAGCTCGTGCACGGTTTAAAGAGGACCTTGTCAGCTATCTGTCGGCTCGTAAAGATCAGCTAGATGCTGACAGTCAGCGTCGCCTTGAGTCTAATCCACTCAGAATATTGGACTCTAAAGATCAAAACACCCAGCAGCTATTGAACGATGCACCTCATTTTCATGATTACATCGACGAAGAGTCCAAAGCACACTTTGAACAGTTGAAGTCACTGCTCGAGGCTGCGGGTATCGAATACCGTGTTAATTCTCGCTTGGTGCGTGGTCTAGACTACTACGGTAAGACCGTATTTGAGTGGGTGACCGATGCGTTAGGCGCCCAAGGTACTGTCTGTGCCGGTGGCCGATACGATGGACTGGTGAGTCAATTAGGTGGCAAGCCAACCCCGGCTGTCGGTTTCGCAATGGGTGTCGAGCGTCTGGTTCTTCTCCTTGAAGAGCTGCAACTGGTTCCTGAGAGTGTTCGTCAACGTATCGATGTCTATGTCATCGGAATGGGGGATGATAATCTAGCGACCGCGATGAGTGTTGCTGAAACGCTTCGTCACGAGGCGGGCCTTCGAGTTCAGTTGCATTGCGGCGGCGGTGGATTTAAAAGTCAGATGAAAAAGGCTGATAAGAGTGGAGCAGATTTTGCCATTCTTATCGGTGACGATGAGCGTGCTGCGTCCGAAGTGAGTTTAAAACCGCTGCGTGGTAATGGCGATCAAGTTCGAGTTGCTCAAGATTCACTGGTCAGTGAATTGAAAGGTAAATTTAGTCTTTAGGTTGGAGAGTATAGTGGCTGAGCTACGTACAGAAGAAGAGCAGGTTGAAGCGCTCAAAAGTTGGTGGAAAGAGAACGGTAAATCCCTAATCATGGGTGTCGTAATTGCTGTGGCTGCTGTGTTTGGGTGGCGTGGCTGGAATCAGTATCAAGATGACTTTGCTGCAAACGCTTCCGCTATGTATGAGTCGATTCTCAATCCTGTCGCAACCGCTTTGCCACTGGATGATGCCGCGGTTACGTCCTTGATACAGGTTGGGAAAGATCTTCGCGCAGATTATGCATCGAGCGCTTATGCCCCTATGGCGGCAATGGTGTTAGCTCGTGTATCAGTGAATGCTGGCGATTTAGAAGGTGCGCTTGAGCAGCTCGATTATGTGATTACGAGTGAAGTCTCGCCATTAGATATGAAGTCTTTGGCTACAATCCGTAAAGCGAAAGTGCAATTAGGATTAGGGCAAGCTGAAGCAGCTAAAGCGTCATTAGCACAGTTAAGTGGCTCAGATTTCCCATCACTATTTGCTGAGGTTCAGGGAGATGTGGCTGCTGCAATGGGTAACGCTTCGGAAGCGAGAGCTTCGTATGAAGCGGCAATGGCGTCGGCCGATCCTCAGCGCAAGCAGGTGATTAAACTGAAATATGATGATTTAGCGACTGGAGATGCATCGTAATGAATCTCATTAGACGTGCCTTTGTTGTAGCAGCTGCAACCAGTCTTTTGTCTGGTTGCGGTATTTTTTCTGGTGAAAAAGAGTCCGGCCCACAAGAGTTGGTCGCGTTTGAACAAGAGAAAGCCTTCAACCTTGTTTGGAGTGCAGATGTGGGTGCGTCGTTTGGGGATGAGTTTCACCAGTTTAAGCCAGGTGTGACAAACGATTCGTTACTGATCTCTGATAAGCAAGGACGAATCTCATCCTATGCGCTGGAATCGGGTGCGCTGAACTGGAGCGTTGACCTGGATGCCGAAATCAGTGCAGGTGTCGGTGCAGGGTTTGATCTAGCGTTAGTGGTTCTTGATAGCGCTGAACTGGTGGCGCTATCTGCAAAAGATGGTTCGGAACAGTGGCGAGCTCAGCTGAAGTCCGAAGTGACGGCTCAGCCACAAGTGGGCACGTCACTGGTTGTTGTTCAGCAGGTGAATGGTCAGCTAGCCGCCTTTGATCGCATTACCGGTGAATCTCGTTGGGTCTATGATGCTCAAGAGCCTGCACTGACGCTTCGTGGTACCGGTACTCCCCTCATGCTGAGTGATGGTGTCGTAGCTGGATTTGCTAACGGTAAGGTAGTCGCACTGGCGGGCGAAACAGGTATTCCAGCCTGGGAGATTCGTGCGGCTGATGCGATGGGTCGTTCTGAGTTTGAGCGTCTAATGGATTTGGATGGTGGCTTTGCAATAGCAAACGATCTTATTCTGACCGGCGGGTATCAAGGTCGTGTGGTAGCGATCAACCCGCGCACGGCGTCAACAGTCTGGACTCAATCCTTCTCTACTTATCAAGAGCTGGCGGTCGGTTTTGGTAATGTCTATGCGGTCGATGCAAAGGGAGCGGTTGAGGCCTTTGATGTCTCGTCGTCAGCCAGTGTTTGGCGCAACTCTGATTTTGCTAATCGAGGCTTATCGGCACCGGTAGTGGTTGGTAACGAAGTAATTTTTGGGGATGCTCTGGGTTACCTACATGCCCTGTCGCAAATCGACGGACGTCCTATCGCTCGAGTCAATTTGGGTAGTTCACCTGTCACGGCGGATCCGGTCGTGGTAGGGGATACAACATTTGTACTCAGTAACTCGGGTAAATTGAGTGCTTTAACGCTAAAATAGCAAAAGCCTTTTAATTTTATATAAGGCGGTGACCTGACTAGCGGGTTGCCGCCTTCTGTTTTTTGGAATCAGGTGAGCAATATGCTTCCGGTAATTGCCCTAATTGGGCGCCCTAATGTCGGTAAATCGACCCTGTTTAACCGCTTGACCAGATCGCGTGATGCGCTGGTTGCCGATCTTCCTGGATTGACACGTGACCGTAAGTACGGTGAAGGTGATCTAGGGGAGCGAGACTATATTGTCATAGATACTGGTGGTATCACGGGTGACGAGAGCGGTATTGACCGTGAAATGGCACAGCAGTCTTTTCAAGCAGTTGATGAAGCCGATATCGTTCTGTTCCTTGTGGATGCTCGTGCAGGTATCAACCCAGCTGACGAAATGATTGCAGATCATCTGCGTCGTCACGAGAAAAAAGTCTACCTTGTAGTCAATAAGACCGATGGATTGGATCCTGATATCGCTCGCTCTGACTTCTATGCGCTGGGTATTGGGGATCCGCTCTCCATTGCAGCGGCTCATGGTCGCGGTGTTCGTCAGTTGATTGATATGACATTAGATGAAGCCGGTGTGCCATACCCTGAAGAGGGCGCAGAGCCGGAAGAGGAAGATGATGGCAATATTCGTATCGCCATTGTTGGTCGCCCTAATGTGGGTAAATCTACGCTGGTAAACCGAATGCTTGGTGAAGAGCGCGTAGTGGTATACGACCATGCCGGGACGACTCGAGACAGTATCTACATTCCATACGAGCGAGATGGCCAGCCATACACTCTAATTGATACGGCCGGGGTTCGCCGTCGTCGTCAAGTGACAGAGGCGGTAGAGAAGTTCTCAATCATCAAAACGCTTCAGGCTATCAAAGATGCCAATGTTGTTGTCGCAATCATTGATGCGCGTGATGGTGTCACTGAGCAAGATCTAAACATGCTCGGCTTCGTGATCGACTCTGGCCGAGCTCTGGTAGTTGCACTGAATAAGTGGGACGGCATGGACTATGAAGCAAAAGAGAAGGTTAAGACTCAAGTAGAGCGCCGCATGGGGTTTGCGACCTTTGCTCGTTTCCACTTCATCTCGGCGCTGCATGGAACGGGTGTTGGCGATCTTTATCGGTCAGTGAACGAAGCCTACCGTTGTGCAATGAAAAAATGGTCGACTAATGAGCTGACTCGTCTGCTTGAAGATGTTGTAGCTGATCATCAGCCACCAGCGGTCAATAATCGCCGTATTAAGTTGCGCTTTGCTCACCAGGGTGGTTCAAACCCGCCTATCATTGTAGTGCATGGAAATCAGACCAACGCACTGCCGGGCTCTTATAAGCGCTATCTTGAGAATCGCTTTACCTCGCTTCTAAAAGTGCGCGGAACACCGATTCGCTTCCAATTTAAAACGGGCGATAACCCTTTTTCTGGCAGAGTGAATAAACTCTCCGGTCGCCAGGAGGCTAAAAAAGAGAGACATCGTCAGCACATTAAAGAGATGAAGAAGCGAGCGAAAGATAAAAAGCGTAAGCGCTGATCTTTCTCCCACTCCTACAAAAAACGCACCTTATTAAAGGTGCGTTTTTCATTACTGCAAACCCAGTAAAAATAAATGTTCAAAAAAGTGTGTTTTTTTACAAAAAAGGGGTTGAATAAAAATCGGGTGTCGGTAATATACGCACCTCGCTTGAGACGAGTACTCAAGCAGCCACCAAGAGATCGGTGGCACGCTCTTTAACAATTAATCAGGTAATGCGTGTGGGCGCTTGTTGAGGTTGAGCACAAAAGCTTAACAAGACAA
>NZ_WBYT01000007.1:0-83883 GCF_013283255.1 Marinobacterium sp. xm-m-383
GGGTATAGACTTTAAAGTCTGTACCCGTTTGAGTTTTAACCTCTCCGGGTGGAATGATCACCTCACCATGAAAACCCTGACAGCTCACATCAGGTTGAAGGGCTGCAACGACTGCATCATCGCGCAACTGCTCATTTAGTGGATACTCGTGATTGAAGAAAAAGTGAGTTGCTGACAACTCTGTTGCCAGGTTTCTAATGGCACTGGCACAGTGATCAAAGTGCCCTGCCTGAATCACTTTTAAGGGCACATTGAGAGATTCAAGCTCGCCTTTAACCTGCAGTAACCGATCTCGCCATAGCCCCATACGTTGAGGCGATTCGTTATGTTCCGACCAGCTCTCATGAGTCAGACAGACAAGGGCCACCGTGGCCAATCCATTACGTTGCGCAGCTTCCAATGCTGGGTTTGCGGCTACTCTAAGGTCATTGCGAAACCAGACGATATTCATGTTTTCCCCAAAAAAAAGACCGGCTTTAAAACCGGTCTTCTTATTTCAATAGTGATTACAGACCAATGAATGGCTGAGCCAGACGACCCATAATACCTGTAAATTTAAGTGGCGCTTCAGTTGCGATCAGACAGATGCACTCAGAACCGGTATCAACGATCGGCTGGTGTTTGATCTCTTCATCAAGATCTGCGACATCGCCCTGACAGAAACGCCCCACATCGTCACTGTACGAGCCACGAAGGATCATCGTCAGCTCATTACCCTTGTGGGTATGGTGCGGCACAGAGACGCCAGGCTGAATTCTAAGAAGACGACACGCTCCCTCTCCAGGGAAATTAAAATCGTAATGTTGCACACCCGGGCCAAGACGCTTCCACTCAATGGCATCCAGGTCAGATCCGACAATTTGCGCCAGAGGTTCTGGAACTTCTGCACTGCCTTTGACTTTGACAGCTCGTTCAGCAACCACCTCTTCGCTACCATCGAGCATACCCAAAATGGAGTCTAAAGAGCCTTCGCTCATCGCTTGCGGTTGGATGTCAGCAAGTAACTCACCGCCGATACACTCTGCTTCCCAAGCTCTAGTTTGACAGGTCTTGCACCAGTGAAGATGACTATCAACCAACAGTGTCATACCATCAGACAGCGCGCCGGCGGCACGTGCCATAAGGGTAGCATCGTCAAGATGATGACTTATTTTCACTCTTCTTCTCCCCAATGAGCTTTGAGTTTGCTGAATGCCAATCTCAATCTCGATTTAACGCTGCCGAGCGGTATACCTAACTGCTCGGAAATTTCTGAATGACTCTTACCCTCATAATATGAGAGGTAGAGAACCTGTGCCTGAGCTTCAGGCAACTTGGCGATCGCTCCGCTCATTCTCTCTTCGAGAACGGCATGCTCGCCGTAATGACGTTGATCGGGATCGATCTCTTCTTCAGGTAACTCGTATTCAACCGCTTTCTCTCTGCGAAGGCGATCGATGCATTGGTTTCTTGCCAATGTGAAAATCCAGGTACTGGCACTGGCTTTACTGCGCGTGTACAGGTGCGCTTTACGCCATACGGCCAGCATCGATTCCTGTGTCAGCTCTTCGGCTGCCGCTACCGGCATTCCAAAACGGATAATGTACGCTTTCACTCTGGGTGCAAAATGTTCGTATAAGCGGCTGAAATCCACTTTACTGCGGGTTTCAGAAAGCGACGCGAGCAGGTCTGACCATGCATCCCGCTCCTTCTTCTTTTTTTGCTCCGCTATTGCCACTGCTGCAGTCACATCAGTTTCCTCGGATCTGTTATCAGTCATCGCTTTCACTACGTTAGAGGGTTTATAAATGGATCACATTTTGAACAGTAAATAGTAAAAATTGACCGTTGGCCACTTTTTTGAAAATAGCCGACATCTTTTGATCTATCAAGGTAGACTGTTCGTAACGAAATTCAAGCTTGTTTTTGCATGGACTCAATAATGAATGTAAGGCCTTTAAAACCATTGAATATCGCAGTTATCGGTTCTGGTATCTCCGGATTATCCGCCGCCTGGCTTTTAAGTAAACGCCATAACGTTTCACTTTTTGAAAAAGATGATCGCCTTGGCGGCCACTCAAATACCGTTGAGATCGACACTCCCGAAGGCAACGTTCCGGTGGATACAGGGTTTATTGTATTCAACCCCGTTAACTATCCCAATCTGGTCGAGTTCTTCAAATATCTCGAAGTAGACACTACCGATACCAATATGACCTTCGGCGTCTCACTAGAGAAAGGCAAAGTGGAGTATAGTGGCTCTGGCTTGGGCGGCTTTTTTGCACAGCGCCGCAACCTCCTCTCTTTTAAACATTGGGGTCTACTTCGTGAGATCTTAGCTTTTTACAAAGATTCTGATCGACTCCATAACGACCCTAGTCTGGCCGAATTAACGCTTGGACAGCTTTTGGAGCGCGAGGGTTACAGTCAAACCTTCATTAATGAGCACCTTCTGCCCATGAGCGCTGCAATCTGGTCAACGCCCATGGATAAGATGCTGGACTACCCTGCAGAGACCTTTATGCGTTTCTGCATGAACCATGGTCTCGTTCAAGTGAAGGACCGCCCACAGTGGCGTACAGTGATAGGTGGTAGTCGCCAATACGTTAATAAAATCGCTGAGCAACTGGGTGATGGCGTCATCTTGAATGCTCGCGTACACCGTGTCGAACGCGATGCTGACGGAGTTACTCTGATCGATCACCACGGACAGAAGCGTCGCTTCGACCAGGTGGTATTTGCATGTCATGCTGATCAGACCCTTGAGATGCTGTCTGACGCAACACCGGAAGAGCAGCGACTTCTGAGCGCCTTTCCTTACCAACGCAATCGTGCGCTGTTACACACTGACACTAACCAGATGCCAGTCCGTAAAGGTGCTTGGTCAGCTTGGAACTATCTGGCCTCAAGCGATCAAGGCGAAGGTGAGCTTGCAGTGACCTATTGGATGAACGCACTGCAGCCTCTGCAAACCAAACAAGATGTGTTTGTCACACTCAATCCTATCGAAGAACCTAAAGCCGATAAGATTCTTGGCAGTTTCCTATACGACCACCCTGCGTTTGATCAACGTTCCATTGAGGCACAGAAGGAGATTTGGGCCATTCAAGGTCAACAACGCAGTTGGTTCTGCGGTGCTTGGATGGGCTATGGTTTCCACGAAGATGGTATCCAATCAGGCCTCGCAGTTGCGGAACAGCTCGGAGGCGCTTTGCGACCTTGGACCGTCGACAACCCCAATGGACGTATTCATGTTCAAGAGCCCGTTAGAACAACGCAAACATCCGAGAGCGCAGCCTAATGTTTAGCTCCGCGCTCTATGAAGGCAAGGTGATGCATCACCGCTTCAAGCCTAAGCGTCACCGTTTCATCTACTCAGTTGCCTCAATGTTGATTGACCTTGATGAGCTAGATAGCCTCGACGCTAATCTGACTCTGTTCTCAAAAGAGCGTTGGAATCTATTTAGCTTTAAAAACCGTGATCATGGCGAAGGGAGCGACCGAGACCTCGCTGAACAGGTGAGAGAGCAGCTGCTGCAATACGAGCTGTCTGAGTATGGTCACAGTATCAAATTACTCTGCTACCCCAGAATGTTTGGGTACGTCTTTAATCCACTCAGTGTCTTCTACTGTTACGACTGTGACGGCAACCTTGGTGTCATTCTTTACGAAGTAAACAACACCTTCGGTGAACGACACAGCTACCTGATCCCAACCAACAGTAAGAGTGATCAGATTCGTCAAAGCAGTGAAAAGAGCTTTTACGTCTCTCCATTTATGCCTATGAAGGCGCCCTATCAGTTTCGCATGCTGGCACCCCATCAGCGAGTCTCTGTCTGCATTCGACAGTCCGACTCAGAAGGGTCCCTTCTGCACGCCACCTTTACTGGTAAACGAACTGAGCTGACGAACAGAACACTGCTAAAAGTCCTGTTTAAATACCCTTTGATGACCTTCAAAGTGATTGCTGGCATTCATTGGGAAGCGCTCCAACTCTGGCTTAAACGCGTACCACTTCAAAAACGAGTCAAAGGTACGACTCATCAAGTGGTTTTAATCGATAATAAAACGAGGGTTTCTGATGCGTCCTTCTGAATACACTACGACCCTTTCCAACCAGCAGCTGTCGTCTCTCGGTTGGTTCAACCGTCGCGCATTGAATCTGTTGCACAAAACACTCGATGGACAGATTAAAGGGCGACTGACTCTTGAGCTACCCAACGGCATGATTCATGACTTTGGCCAGCAGACAGATAATGAACATCACGCCATCATTAAGATTAATAGCTTTAAATCCTTGCGTCGTCTTGTCCGAGGTGGATCTATCGGCTTTGCAGAGAGCTTTATGGATGGCGAGTGGCAAACACCCGATGAGGTCAGCGTTATTCGCTGGGCTCTAGCCAACGAAAACTTAGTGAATGACATCCTAAAGGGCCACCCCCTTCTGCGTTTATTCAATCGTTTAAGCCACTTAGGCCGTGCGAATACGAAAAAGGGCAGCCGCAAAAATATTGCTTACCACTACGACCTAGGCAACGACTTCTATGCTCAGTGGTTAGACCCAAGCTTCACCTACTCCTCAGCTCTGTTTGAGAGTGATGAGACACTGGAAGAGGCACAACTCAACAAGTACCGAACCATTTGCCAGATGTTAGATCTTAAGGCCGGTGAGCATGTGCTTGAGATCGGATGTGGCTGGGGTGGTTTTGCTGAGGTAGCGACCAAAGAGTTTGGCGCCAAGGTAACAGGAATCACTCTATCAAAAGAGCAGCTCGCATTTGCCAAAGATCGAATGAGTCGCTTAGGTTTAAACAATCAGGCGGACCTACAGCTTATCGATTACCGTGACATCCAAGGTGAATACGATCACATTGTCTCAATAGAGATGTTTGAAGCGGTCGGCGAAGAGCACTGGCCAACCTACTTCGAGACACTCAAAAAGCGTCTTAAAAAAGGGGGAAGCGCGGTCCTGCAGATTATTAGCATTGCCGATGATCGTTTTGAACAGTACCGCAGCTCTGCCGACTTCATTCAGCGCTACATTTTCCCTGGCGGCATGCTGCCAAGCCCTACCGCGCTAGAGGGAGAAATCTTGTTAGCGGATCTAAAACTCTGTGAACAGAAGTTGTTTGGTTTGGATTATGCCAAGACCCTAGAGATTTGGCGCCGAAACTTCTTAAACGCTTGGCCAAGCATCAAGGCGACCGAAGCGTTCGATGAGCGCTTTAGACGCATGTGGGTTTACTATCTAGCTTACTGTGAGGGTGGGTTTAGAGAGGGTTCGATTGATGTCGGACTCTACAAAGTACAGCACTAAGCTATCGAAGAGCCAGATAGGATTTTATGCCCTTCCGGCTCTTCCGCTCTCACTTCCAACTCTAGCGCTCTATATCAACCTACCCACTTGGTACCACGAACAGTGGGGCTTATCGCTTGGTCTGATTGCACTGATTCTGTTTTTTGCAAGAGTGTCAGACCTCCTCGTAGATCCCTTTATAGGGAGGTTGAACGACCGACTATCAGACACAACTCAAAGATCGGTCATCATCGCAGGTGGGTTGATCTGTATCCCGTCTGCACTGCTGCTGATTTACCCAGCTGAATCCTATACTGCCATCTCGCTGAGTCTGGGATTAATCGGTCTCTTTTTTGGCTGGACGCTGATTCAAATCCCCTACCTAAGCTGGCTAGTACGTCTAAGCAGCGATGCACAAGAGCGCATAACGATCGCTTCGTTTAGGGAGTTTTTGGGGTTGATAGGCCTTCTGCTCTCCGCGCTCATACCTGCACTGATGGTCTATCTTGGTTACTCAAGCACCGAAGCACTCAGAGCCATTGTTTGGATTGCACTGCTACTGGGGTCCATCACACTGACACTATTGATGGCTAAGGTTCGTTTAAAACCTTTAAATAGAAAAGAGGACTCTCAAACAGATTCAGCCTCCACATGGCGACCGATTCAACGAAATCGCTTAGCAAAGAGACTGGCAATCTCTTGGTTTTTTAATGGTTTAGCGAATGGCGTTCCTGCGACGCTGTTTCCGCTCTACATCACAATGGTTCTTTTATTACCAGAGAGTGACCGAACACTCTACATTGCGATCTACTTTCTCTCTTGCATCCTCTCAATCCCAGTATGGATTAAGCTGACGCGAACCCTAGACCGAATCGATCTTTGGCGAACGGGTATGTTGATTAGTGCCGTCGTATTTGTACCCGCCAGTATGCTGGGTAGTGACACTGCTTGGTTATTCATTCCTATCTGTCTATTAACCGGTGCGATGTTGGGCGCTGATCTGGCGATACCCCATGCGATTCAGGCTGACGTCGCTGATTACCATCAGTGGCGATTTGGACAATCCCAAACGAATTTGCTCTTTGCATTGTGGAACATGATCACAAAACTGGCACTGGCACTTTCAGCCACCCTCGCCTTTGGTCTGCTTGAACTGTTTGGCCAAACACCCTTAGTTTTGGCATTGATCTACGCACTTATCCCCAGCGTACTTAAAATCATAGCCGTGTTGGTCGTAAGAGATTTTAGGTTAAGCGCCAGCACACACAAAAAAATCAAACAGCGTTTAGCTCAGGAGACCATCCGTTGAAAAAAGCGATAGCAGTTTTACTGATGGTTATGTTGAGTGGGTGTTCACAGATGCAGATCGATCAAATCAGTCAATCGCAGCCAGCATTGAAGATTGAGGAGTACTTCAATGGCAAGGTCTATGCTTGGGGTATCTTCGAAGATCGTTTTGGCACCATCAGACGTCAATTTCAAGTTGAGATTGATGGTAACTGGGATGGCCAAACGCTCACCTTAGATGAACAGTTTCTCTATGATGATGGCGAGCGCGACCAGCGCATTTGGGAGATCACATCATCCAACCCAGGTCGTTATGAAGGCCGCGCAGATGACGTTATTGGTTCAGCAACCGGAACCAGCCAGGGCAATGCATTGAACTGGCAGTATGACATCGATTTAAAAGTGGGCGATGGCAGCTGGCGTGTCACCTTCGATGATTGGATGTTGCTGCAACAAGGCGGAGTACTGATCAACAGAGCCTATGTCAAAAAGTGGGGGTTCACGATTGGTACCGTCACCCTAAGCTTTATGCGCGGTGATGCTATGAAGGAAGCGCCATTTTCGCTTTGATCGAGCGCAGAATTCGTCCTAGAAGGGGTAGTTTCATGTACAAGGGTGCACTATCCCAATAGTCTAAATGTTCAGTAATCAATCCGCTCTCATTAATAGAGAGACGACTGACCCCCTCTGTTGTAAACACCCCCAATACAGGCAACTTTGCACGGAACTCCCACCGAACATAAGCCGCCTCTGGCTGTTCACACCATTCAAAGACGGTAAATGATGGATCCTCTGAGCGTTCAAACATATCGGTCAGAATTTCACACATCTTCGAAAAGCCACGAACGTCATTAAACGGATCGGCGAATCGAACATCTGGAGTCACCAGTGATTCAAACTGAGTGACACTGTCCGGTGTTAAGTTCTCAAAAAGCTCAACGTATTGTTTTACCGATGTTTGATTCATCGTTTAGTGACTCGTTTTACCAGAGGGAAATAGAGTTTGTAGGGCAAGTGCCGCAACAAGGCAAGTGTAGCAGCAAAGAGTTTAGGAAAGCGGATCTCAAAACTACGCCCTTTCAGCCCTTTCACAATCTCCGCAGCGGCTTGCTCAGGCGATATCAACGCGGGCATTTGAAATTGATTCTTGTCTGTGAGAGGTGTCTTAACAAAGCCCGGATTGATCAACCGTATATCGACCTTTGAATCCTCTAGCTCAACTCTCAGGGACTCGCACAAATTGATCAGCGCAGCTTTAGAAGCACCGTAGGATGATGCATAAGGGAGTCCTCGGTAGCCTGCTAGAGAGGAGATGACACCAATTTGCCCACCTGATTTAAGATAGGTAGGAAGTATCGCCTCCAGCAGGTAGACCGCCCCGAAATAGTTCACCTGCATTAGCGATTCACAGTTATCTGCATTAAATTCAGTGGCTGGCATCTCTTGGTGCGTACCCGAGCTGATGATGACTTTATCGGGCATGCACTCTTGGCAAATCTCGGCCCAAGCGTTAATACAGGAATCGCGATCTGTCACATCCAGAGGCATATATTGGCAGCCGATAGACTCGGCAAAGGTTATTAAGCGCTCTTCGTTTCGAGCACTGATTAGGACTTGATAGCCCTCATCCAGGTAAGCCTTAGCGAGCGCAGCGCCAATTCCGGTACTGCCTCCAATTATCCAAATTCGACTAGCCACGCTACTCCCTATTCTGAGCCAGAGAGGTCTCTTTAATCAGCTGACCTCCGTTCCATATCACCTGAATATCAGACCCATCCTTGGCTTTAAACTCAAGTGCTCGCCATCGCCCATCGCGATCGTACCAACTGACCGTTCTATCCAGATCACCGCCAAGGCGATAGCCATCCAATTGTACGGTTTCACCTCGGGCATCTAAGAGCGCAGAGCCCACAGACTCTGGTGAAATCTCATCCATATTACCGGTGATACTATTTAATACCTGCCGCTGATCAAGAATCTGCCGATACCAGTGATGGGTCGTCATTAACTCAGCTGGGTAGGCATGCACTCGCCCTTTTTTATCCACTGTCTCTAAAACATCGGATTTTTGGACGGCCGTGACCGATGACTCTTTTTTGTTGCTAACCGTTTTCACGTTGAGCTGCATGAGTCGATCATTTTGCCAAACCTCATTAGCCTGATATCGGTACTCATAGTTGAAAAAGCCAAAGACTTTCGCCGTTAACTCCATCTCGATCTCAGCGGCGACACGATCGTGGGTGACATCACTGAAACGAAGTGTGTAATGACCGACCGGCTCACCTTTGCGATAGACATCGTAAGTGATGACTTCTGGGTAGAGCTTGGCCTGACCAACCAATTGAGAGGCATTCAGGATAGGCGCTAAAAAAAGCCCCATCACAAAAACAGACTGTCTAATTATTAACTTCATAGTCTGGATTACGACACCGAGAGAAAAGTGGTTCTCAGCCGGCAAGAAATTGGGTAGTCTTAGACTAAAGAATTAGTATAAAACGACTTGGAGATAATCGATGCGTTTCAAGAACAATCTGTTCATCGCTTCACTTGTTCTAACCGCTCCGCTGGCTTTTGCTGGTCCTAAGGTAGTGATGCAGACCAGCATGGGAGAGATCAAATTTGAACTCAACGATGAGAAAGCCCCCATCTCTACCGAAAACTTTCTGAACTATGTCGACAAAGATCATTATGAGGGTTTGGTTTTTCACCGAGTCATTCCAGGCTTCATGATTCAAGGCGGTGGTATGGATGCCGAGATGCGTGAGAGAAACACGGGCAGCCCGATTAAGAATGAGTCGATGAATGGGCTGAGCAATGTTCGAGGTTCCATTGCCATGGCCCGAACCCAAGCACCTGATAGCGCCACAGCGCAGTTCTATATCAACACAGTTGATAACTTAGGTCTTGATGGACGAACCAATCGCCCTGGATATGCGGTGTTCGGCAAAGTCATAGAAGGGATGGAGGTCGTCGATAAGATTTCCGCGGTACAAACCGGCAATGTCAGTTACTACCGGAATGTACCAAGAGAGCCGATCACAATTTTGAGCCTAGAACGTATCGATTAGCGCGATAGGTTCACTTGGTTCAGCCTGCGCGCATTGGCAACGACCGTCACTGACGACAGTGCCATCGCTGCGCCGGCGATCATCGGATTGAGTAAAAGACCAAACACGGGATATAGAATACCCGCAGCAACAGGAATCGCCGCGACATTGTAGAAAAATGCGCCGAACAAATTCTGTTTGATATTGTTGACCGTTAATCGCGACAACTGAATCGCATCCGCTACCGCATGCAAAGAGTTCTGCATCAGTGCTACATCAGCAGAAGCTAACGCCACATCAGTACCACCACCCATTGCATAACCAACATCCGCTTGCGCCAGCGCTGGGGCGTCATTAATACCATCCCCAACCATAGCAACCACCTCACCCTCGGCCTGAAGTTGGGCGATTGTCTGCAGTTTTTGCTCAGGCTGAACACCGGCAATGACTTCACTAATGCCTGCTTGTTTGGCGATCGCTTCAGCCGCCACTGAGTGATCGCCCGACAGTAGTACTAATCGAAGACCCATCACTTTGAAACGCTCGACGGCAGATTGACTATCATCACGAAGGGCATCATTCAAAGCAAACAGGGCTAAGACTCGGCTGCTATTAAACAACCAGACCAATGAGGCGCCCTCTTCACTCCACGCTTCTGCATCACAGACAAAATCGGATGAATCGATATCAAAGGTTTCCATCCATTGCCCGCTACCCAAACGATAGGTTTCATCGTCAATGACCGCTTCCACACCAGAACCAGAGATCGATCTGAATTGATCAACCTCGCAAGCGCCTCCCTCGAGTGAATGACTTAAGGCTTTAGAGAGTGGATGCTCAGAGTGTGAAGCAAGCGTTTTGGCGATTGCTGCATACTCAGGTGCAGCATGCTGATGAGTCAGTGAGGGTTTGCCTTGAGTCAATGTGCCGGTCTTATCCATGACGACACAGGTCAGGTCTTGTGATCGCTGCAGGGCATCGCCCTCTCGAATAAGCACACCCATTTTAGCAGCACGACCCACACCCACCATCACTGCCATTGGGGTCGCCAGACCCAACGCACAAGGGCAGGCCACAATTAATACGGTCATGCTGGCTAGAGTGGCATAAGACCAAGTCGGTTCTGGACCAACAAACCACCAGAGTGCAAACACAAGCAGTGCAATAAGAATGACGACGGGTACAAAGATAGAGGCTATTTTATCCGCCAACTTACCCAGTGCAGGTTTGCTGTTTTGTGCCTCTCTGACAGACGATAGGATTTGAGCGAGGCGAGTCTTCTGCCCTACTTCGGTCACACGAACCAGTAAAACGCCCTCACCATTGAGCGTGCCTCCGGTCACTTGGTCATCTAACTGACGTTGAACTGGAACAGACTCACCGGTCAGCATCGATTCGTCAACATAGCTACTGCCTTCAACCACTAGGGCATCAACCGGTATCGTCTGTCCTGGTAGGACTCGGACCAGATCACCAGGCAGCAGGAGTTGAATAGAGACCTCTTTGGCTTCACCTTCAATCACTTTTAGCGCTGTTTTCGGTTGTAAATTCATTAGGTGACGCAAGGCTTCTGCGGTCTGATTTCGCCCCTTAGCCTCTAAGGCTTGACCCAGCAGGATGAAGCCAATAATCATAACTGAGGCTTCAAAGTAGAGGTGTCTGGCTTGCGTGGGGATCGACTCTGGAATCCATTGAATGAACATCAGCAGAAGTGCTGAATAGAGCCAGGCTACCCCGGTGCCCAAGGCAATCAGTGTATCCATATTAAAATCGAGACGTTTAAAACTCTGAAGCGCCCCTCGGAAAATATGGCCACCTGAGTGGAACATCACCATCGCGGAGAGTGTAGCCGTGATTAGGCCATTCACCAGACCCTCTGAACTCTCCACCGGCGGCATGAGGCCTGCCAACATCTGAACCATCAAAAATGCACCCAGGCCAATCGCAACCCAGGCATGAGTGAAGGTCTGTTTTAGCTCTTGTTGATTCTGTTGATCACGAGCCGCAAGATCCTCTTCATTCTCTATAAAAGCGGCACCGTAGCCAGCATTGATGATCAGTTGTTCAACCTCAGTGGTTGGAAGATTCGACTCAACAGTAGCTGTTCGATCGGCGAAGTTGATCGCAAAATCAGAGATATCATCAGAAGCATTCAAGGCCTTTTCGATTGATCGAACACAGCCGGCACAACTGACTTTTGACAAAGCATATTGATGGATCGTCATGACACACTCCTATCGCTGTATAGCGGCGTAATCACCCTGCAGTTCAAACACTGTCTGCTCATTACCCACGGCGACGCTGATTGGTAGCCGCGCACGCTGTTTCTCTTGAAAACGCTGCCAGAACTGCTCAACGACAGCGTCATCTGGCAGTGTCGCAACCGCTTTCAGGCGATCGGTGACAGGGGCTAAATAGCGCTGTTCGCTTTTGGCAATCATAACATCGGCATCAATGCCACGCTCTCTGAGCCATAAGGTCAGCAGACACCAACCGCTCAGTGTCGCGATGGAGGCTATGGAACCCGCAAAGCCCGTTCCCTTATCGTTCAGATTCGGTTCTAGCGGTGCACTAAGTTGAAGTTGATTGCCAGTGTAATCGATCTCATCAATCTGCATAGCAGCCGTTAATGGAATGGCCTGATGCAGCCAACTAAGAAACGCCTGATCACTCACCCGTCCACTCCGCAACATATAGGGACTGATCCATTTCTGGAGCTTGGCGATCTCGCATTGGTTGACCTAAATAGATGAAGCCGACGATCTCTTCATTGTCATTAAGACCCAATCCCTTCTGCACATTCGCATCAAACATCAGATCACCCGAACGCCACATAGCTCCGACACCTTGTGCGTAAGCTGCCTGAACCACAGCTTGCGCGGCACAGGCGGCTGTCATTACCTGCTCAATCTCAGGCACTTTAGGGTGCTGTTGTATCACCGCAATCGCGACCACGATCATCGGTGCTCGAAGAGGCATATTCAGTAGGCGATTTCGTTGCGCCTCTTCAATATCAGGATTCTTAACTAAGGATGCATCAAGGTAGAGCTGGCCTAAACGATCAAGCGCAGATCCTTGAATGGTTAGGAAGCGGTAAGGTCGAAGCAGACCGTGATCGGGCGCTCGCGATGCGGCCTGAAACATCAGCTCCAGCTGCTTTGCTGTAGGCGCAGGCGCTTCCAACATGCCACAAGAGGTACGCTGGGTTAACAGTTCAATCGCATCCATCACAGGGCTCCTTATTGTCGGCTTAATCGTGGATTTTTTGGCAAAGTATCGAGCGTACTACGGTAAGGGTTGATATCCAGACCGCCTCGGCGCACGTAACGCGCATAAACCGTCAACTCTTCAGGCTTACAACGCTCTAAAATATCCATAAAGATCGTCTCTACACACTGCTCATGGAAATCGCCGTGTTCACGGTAGGAGATCAGATAGCCTAGCAGACCTTCCTCATCTATTTTCGGTCCACGATAACTGATTTGAACGCTCGCCCAATCGGGCTGACCTGTCACTGGACAGTTGGATTTAAGCAGGTGAGAAATCAGTGTCTCGGTGACGTTTTCACCTTGACTTGATAGTAGCTCAGGAGCTGGTTCGTAGTGAGCCACCGTGATATCAAGATCATCAATGCAACGACCGTCAAAGGATTCAATCTGCACCGCATCTTGAGGAGAGGTCAACGTCACCCGAACCTGACCGCCCGCCGCGTCTGATAGATCTTTAGCCATCTGAGCAGCCACCTCATCAGCAGAGTCAAAGCGACTCAGATTGTAGGAGTTTAGGTAGAGCTTAAATGACTTAGACTCGACGATATGCGTCGACGTTGCTGGGATATGAAACTGAGCCAGTGCAACAATCGGTTTGCCCTTAGCGTTCAACCAACTGATCTCATAACTGTTCCAGATATCTTCCCCAAAAAAGGGCAAGGTGGAGCGATCAACGCCGCGCGCTTGCCAATTGATATCTCGCTCTATGGGGTAAAGCAGTGAGGGATCGTACTGATTGGCGTAGACCGTCTCTTTACCTAGGGGTGAGTGGAGGACCTTTTCTGGTTCGTTCATTAGCTTCGAATCCCCTTACCTGTGTTTAGAAGGTGCAGCGCAAAGCCACCTAACACTGCAATAAACAGAATGATCATGCCAAACGCAAAGGTGACGTCAATATCACTAACGCCCAAGATTCCATAACGGAATGTATTCACCATGTAGAGAATGGGGTTGAGCTGAGAGACCCCCTGCCAAAACTCAGGCAACAGTGAGATTGAGTAAAACACGCCACCTAAATAGGTTAGAGGCGTCAGAATAAAGGTTGGCACCACCGCAATATCATCGAACGAATTCGCGTAGATCGCATTGATGAAGCCACCCAATGAGAAGACGACAGCAGTCAAAAACAGAATGCTGAGCGTTACAAAGGGGTGCGCTAACGTCAGATCAGTGAAGAACAGCGACAATAGAGTGACGATGAATCCAACGGCTAAACCACGAGCAACACCACCGATGACGTAACCGGCCAAAATCACCCAGTTAGGCACCGGTGCGACGAGCAGCTCTTCAATGTGACGTTGAAATTTAGTACCGAAAAATGACGAGACGACGTTTCCGTAAGAGTTGGTAATCACCGACATCATAATCAGACCCGGCACGATGAACTGCATGTAGTCGAATCCATCCATCTCACCGATCCGAGAGCCAACCAGATTCCCGAAGATAATAAAGTAGAGCGTCATGGTGATCGCAGGCGGAATCAGTGTCTGAACCCAAATTCGAGTAAAGCGTCGAACCTCTTTCACTACGATTGTTGAGAAGGCAACCCAAAGAAGATTTCCGTTCATTATTTAGCCCCCTTGTGTTCAACCAGTTCGACAAACAACTCTTCAAGACGGTTGGCTTTATTACGCATACTAAGCACGGCGATGTTTTGCGCTGTTAACTGCGCGAATACGCTGTTGAGACCATGCCCCTTAGGCAGATCGACTTCCAGGGTATGCTCATCGACTAAACGCGCTTCCAAGCCATCGAGATCGGGGAGACTCTTAAGATCTCGATCAAGATCTAGAATAAAGGTCTCGTTATTCAGTTTAGCCAACAACGATTTCATTGAACTATTTTGAATAATTTCACCCTGATCGATGATCGCGATATTGCGACAGAGTGACTCAGCCTCTTCAAGGTAGTGAGTCGTCAGGATGATCGTCGTGCCCTCTTCGTTGATCTTGGTAAGAAACTCCCACATCGATCGACGTAGCTCAATATCCACGCCTGCAGTCGGCTCATCCAGAATCAGCAATTTAGGGTTATGAACCAACGCACGAGCAATCATCAGACGACGTTTCATACCACCTGAGAGTTGGCGTGCTCGATTGTCACGTTTATCCCATAAACCCAAGGCTTTTAGGTAGTGCTCTGCACGCTCTTTGGCGATAGAAGAGGGGATCCCGTAGTAACCCGCTTGAGTCACAACGATGTCTTCAACTTTCTCAAAGAAGTTGAAGTTAAACTCCTGAGGGACAATGCCCATGCAGAGCTTTGCTTGGGTCAGGTCAGAATCAATATTGTGGCCAAAGACTGACACACTACCATCCGTTTTATTGACCAAGGATGTGACGATACCCAAGGTGGTCGATTTACCCGCCCCATTGGGACCTAGCAGAGCGAAAAAATCGCCCTGCTTTACATCCAGATCGATCCCTTTAAGCGCTTTAAAGCCATTCCCGTAGGTTTTTTCCAACCCACGAATTTGAAGAGCAAGTTCCATTCAGTGCTAACCTTTGAGAAAATTAACTCAGTAACGTATTCATAGTTAAACGCAAATTATACAGACAAACAGGGACTATCCGTTGACCGATTTTCATCAATTTCATCTAAATCTACTGAAGCTTGGCTATAACAACCTTATAAAGCAGCCACCTTTCAACAGTGACGAAACCTTAACAACGGAGTCCGATGAGCTGCTTGCGCTGTTTGAACAGACAATCGCTGCCTACGAAGAGCACTCAGCGGACGCGTTTGAACTGGGCCAGACCCTAATGACGCGAATCGTGGGAGCATTCCCACAACACCTACCCCTGCTATCTCGCGATTTACTCTGGCTATTTGGCGGTGATTGTATTCACTATCTGGGCGATGAGGAGATTGCACAGTACCAAGCACTCGACGAAGCACGATTCGAGCAAGAGTCACAAGATGCAACAATCGACTATCTTCAGCTACGAAATATGATGATTACGCCGTTAGACGATAAGAGACATTAAGAAGAGGAGATTGGAGCGGGAAACGAGGCTCGAACTCGCGACCTCAACCTTGGCAAGGTTGCGCTCTACCAACTGAGCTATTCCCGCAAAAATGGCGTCCCATAGGGGGTTCGAACCCCTGTTACCGCCGTGAAAGGGCGGTGTCCTAGGCCACTAGACGAATGGGACGTCGTAGACAATACATTGGAGCGGGAAACGAGGCTCGAACTCGCGACCTCAACCTTGGCAAGGTTGCGCTCTACCAACTGAGCTATTCCCGCGGATGGCGTCCCATAGGGGGTTCGAACCCCTGTTACCGCCGTGAAAGGGCGGTGTCCTAGGCCACTAGACGAATGGGACAACACTTAATGTATTGCGTTCCTCTGTGAGGAGGCGCAAATAATACGGAGCACCCTATTAGCCGTCAACCCCTCATTTCGAAAAAATTACAATTTTCCTCGAATATTTGAGTCAACTGATTAAATTCTAGGCACCCTCCCCGTTAAAACCTCTAACCTGTCAAACGGTTGGCACGATAATCGGCAATCGCCTGCTCTATCTCATCCGTTGTATTCATGACAAACGGACCATACTGTGCAATTGGCTCACCGATCGCTTCACCCGCAATCAACATCAGTCTCGCCCCCTCTGCACCCGCTGTCAGTTGAATCGCATCACCGTCGGACAACTCGGCTGCCTCATGGATCTCTAGCTTATCATCAGCAAGATAACCCGTCCCTTCGAATAGATAGACAAAACCTGACAGGTTCTCAGCGACAGGCAGTTCAAGCTCGGCATTCGGTGATAAACGAACCTCCATAAAAATGGGCTGACGACTGATCCCTGACACTGGCCCAGTGTAGTGCTGACCATCAAACTCAAACGAACCCGCCACCAATCGAATGAAGGCATTAGGTAGTTGAATCTCGGTGATCTCCTCGGGTTCAATATTTTGATAAGCCGCCGGCTTCATCTTCTCGCTTGCAGGTAGATTGACCCATAACTGGAATCCGCGCATTAAGCCGTTCTCTTGCTGAGGCATCTCTTCATGAATCACACCGCGCCCCGCTGTCATCCACTGCACACTCCCTGGACGCAGGATCCCCTCATTACCCATATGGTCACGATGTTTCATTAAGCCATCGAGCATGTAGGTGACTGTCTCAAAACCACGGTGCGGATGGGCAGGAAAACCGGCAATGTAGTCATCAGGATCGTCTGACGAGAAGCAATCCAACATCAGAAATGGATCGATGCGTGCGAATTGGCTTTTGCCTACACTGCGACGAATCCGAACCCCAGCACCATCCATACTGTCGACGCCGGGTACTCGACGTTTAATCACTCTCATCATGAGGTTTCTCCTTTTTTATAATGACTCTTAACGTTTATACAAAGGCTGCTCGGGCCTGCTTAAGCGACTGGTCTCGATGGGTGTCCATCGCCAGCCCTTCAGCCAACACAAGACGTGTATCTTTAAGTCCAATGAAACCTAGGAACTGTTTCACAAAATCGACTTGGAAGTCTTGCCCCTGCTCTGAGTATAGACCGCCGCGAGTTGCTACTAGGTATACGGGTTTATCTTCGATTAGACCTACCGGGCCTTCCTCTGTGTAATGGAAAGTAACGCCAGCACGCGCTAGATGATCAAACCAGGATTTAAGCTGACTTGGAATATTGAAATTGTACATTGGCAAACCGATAACAATCGTATCAGCCGATTTAACTTCAGCAAGCAGTGCGTCAGCAAACTCAACGATAGCACTCTGTTCAGCGTCACGCTCTTCAGCCGGACTATTCAATGCTGTTACTCGGTAAGCATCCAAATGAGGTACAGGATCACTAGCTAGATCACGCTCGATGACCACGCCATCACTGTTTTCATCCAGCCATTTATCAACAAAGCTTTTCGCCAGTTGCGCTGACTGACCATTGTCACCAAATAGAGAGGTTTTAATATGAAGTAGAGTCGCCATTTCAATATCCTTTTAAAAAATTATCTGTTTGATGAGGTGATAATCTCATCTATAATTTCGATGATAAATAGCAAAATTTAGATTTATATGATCGATATATTAGATGGAATGAGATGATATCTTTAGAACAGTGGCAAGCTCTGATTGCTGTAGCGGATAGCGAAACCTTTGCGAAAGCAGCCGAATCAATCAATAAAAGCCAATCAACACTAAGTTATGCCATCAAACAGATTGAGCAGAGTACCGGCGTAATACTTTTCACCACTCAAGGTCGGCGTGCGGTCTTGACCACAGAGGGTGAACAGTTAGTTGTTCATGCCCGCGAGCTGATCGCACGAGCAACCCGCATTGAGACTCTCGCCAGTCAGTTTGCATTGGGCGCAGAGGCTCGTATCAAACTTCGTATTGAGGCAATTTACCCGAACAGCATCATTCTCGAGGCGCTAGAACGTTTTTCAAAACAGCAACCGCAGACCAAGATTGACTATCAACGCTCTGTTCTTAGCGGTTCTGAGCAGGCTCTGCTAGAGCGGAATGCCGATATCGTCATCGGTGGTCGCGTGCCACCAGGGTTTGTCGGTCAGAGTTTAGGACGATTTAGATTTGTAGCGGCCGCTGCCCCCTCTCACCCACTGCATCAAATTGAGACACCCATTACCCTCGAAATGCTTCAAGAGCACCGACAACTCGTCGTGAGAGACACAGGCGTTCGTAATATTGATGCGGGGTGGCTCGGGGCCAATCAGCGTTGGACGCTCGATTCGCCCGATCTCTCTATTGAGGCTGCTATTAAGGGTATGGGGTTCGCCTGGTACGCCGAAGCGCTGATTGCAAATCACCTCGCCAGCGGAGCGTTAAAACCCCTCAATTTAGCAGAAGGCAACGAGCGCTTTGCAGAGCTTTACCTAATACTGACGCATGGAGAAACATCCACTCCAGGAGTAAAAGCGTTAGCGCACCTGATCACCGAGGTTCAATCAGAGTTTTGTTGAGGCTCAATTCTTACTGGGTCAGATGTGTCTGATGCGCCTGCTGTATAGGGAGATTCTAATTCAAGCGAGGCTTTTTCAACCAACTCCGCCGGTAGCTCTTTCTGAACAGAAACACCCAGCTCTTTAAACTCAGCCGCCTGTTTGATGAGGTTCCCCTTACCTGAGTAGAGCTGACCCAAGGCTTTATCATAACTGGTGCGCGCACTGTCGAGCTTACGTCCAACATCTTGCATACTCATAAGGAAAGAGCTGAGTTTGCTATAGACTTTTTCTGCACGGTCGGCCAGCTGAGCACTGTGTTTGGATTGATCTTCAAAGCGCCATAACTGACGAACGATATTCAAAGCCGTTAATAGCGTCGTTGGCGTTGCCACCAGCACCTGCTTTTCAATCGCCTCTTGGAATAGCATCTCATTGTATTTGAGGGCTTCAACATAAGCCGACTCAATCGGCACAAACATCACAACCACCTCTGGCGAGTTGAGCCCATTGAGCTTGAAATAGCTTTTGTCGGATAGCTCTTTAATGCGCGCCTGCATCGCTTCAGCATGCTCTTTCAGCGCCTGAGTCCGTTCATGGGGATCCTCGGCATTAACATAGCGTGTGTAAGCAGACAGTGAGGTTTTGGCATCAATAATCAAATGCTTGTTCTGTGGAAGATAGACCACAACATCAGGGCGCTGTCTCCCCTCTTCAGTATTGATGCTGACTTCACGCTTGTAGTCTTTACCTCGGCGCAATCCACTGGAATCGAGGACATTTTCAAGCATAAGCTCACCCCAGTTACCCTGCATCTTCTTCTGACCCTGAAGCGCGGAACTGAGTCGCTCAGCTTCCGTAGTAATTTTCGCATTGAGATCTTTTAGCTGCTGCAGTTCTGTGGTTAGTTTGGAGCGCTGCTCGTTATCAAACTGGTGTATCTTCTCGATGCGCTCTTTGAACCCTTTCATCTCAGACGTCATCGGTTTTAACAGAGCGTCCAAACGCTGTTGGCTCTGCTCCTGAAAGCTCTTCCCTTTCGCTTCAAGAATCTCTTGCGCCAGCGCTTCGAACTCCCTTTTTAAAAGGGTACGACTCTCTTCCAGCTGTTTGATCTGCTGAGCGAAATGCACCTCTTTCTGCTCAAGTTCAGTGTCACGACGCGCTTTCTCTTCACCCAACTGCATTAGCTGGTTTCGTAACTGAGCCGACTGCTGCCTCTCAACCTCCAACTCGCCTTTTAACTCAGATAGACGGGACTCCTTTTCTGCAATCAGGGACTCTTTATAGGTCAGTTGAGACTCGACCACCGCCAACTTAGATTCAAGCTGCACTTGCTGTTGAGCCACCTCTGAAAGTCTATGGGCAAGGGATGAGCGGTGCCATAGATAACCCACAACTATGACAACAACACTGAAACCTAACGCGACTAACAACTCCAAAACCCACTCCTAAAACCGATCAAACAGCTTGTTCAAATTAAGGACACAGATTAACCTGTTTCAATAAGTGGACCCAAGCCCCGAGTTAAGAAATAGAGCATTTAATGACGATAAAAACCGCCATCATTGGCTATGGATTTGCAGCTAAAACCTTTCACGAGCCTTTTTTAAGAACACTTGATGGCTATGAACTGATTGCAGCTAGCGGATCTAATGCAACCGAGGCCAAACAGTACTGGCCTGAGATGATCGCCTATCGCCACTATCAAGAGATGCTCGAATCGAGCAGTGCGGAACTCTACATTGTCACCACTCCAAACGATTCCCATTTTGAGATCACTCAGGCTCTGCTTAAAGCCGGAAAGCGGGTTATCCTCGACAAGCCCGCCTGCACATCGAGTTCACAGTTGAACGAGTTAATTCGTTTAGAGAAGGAATCATCGGGCTCGGTCAGCATCTTTCAAAACAGACGCTGGGATGGTGACTTTCTCACCCTTAAAAAGCTACTTAGGTCAGGTCGATTGGGTGAAATCAGACGTTTTGAGTCGCACTTTGATCGTGCCAGGCCAATCCCTAAAACTCGCTGGCGCGAACTTCCCGGTGAGGGAGCGGGCATCTGGTTTGATCTTGGGCCTCACCTTGTTGACCAAGCCTTGCAACTCTTTGGTAAACCCTCAGCCGTCACCGCGGATATCAGGACGTTAAGGGAGGGAGCTTCTGTTGATGACTATTTTGATGTACTGCTTCACTACTCAAACACAGTCGTTAAACTGCACAGCTCACCCTTCTGCTTTGGCCGCCCTCTAAGATTCGATGTTCAGGGAACCCAAGGTCGATTTGTGAAATATGCTATGGATCCCCAAGAGGCGCAGCTGATTAACGGCAAAGCATTCTCTACGCCAAGTTGGGCCGCAGAGGAGTTTGCTAACTTTGGCAGACTGCATAACGAACAAGGCGATGAGAGGGTCACAACAGAGCTAGGCAATTACGCCCAGTTTTTTGAGCAGGTTAAAGGCTTTATAGAGGGTGTTGCAGACAACCCCGTACCTTTGGAATCTGTTGTCGATCAAATCGCCATTATTGAAGCGGGATTTCTATCCTCACAGGAACAGAAGAGTATCGAGCTCATTTAGAATGTATCGGTAGGTCCTGCACCTTCACGCACAATAACAACTTCGTCATTAGTCAGGTTTAGCACCGTCGTTGGATCCATACCACAGTATCCACCATCGATAACAAGATCAACCGCATGCTCTAGCAAGTCGCGAATGTCATAAGGATCGGTCAGGGGCATCTCTTCATCAGGCATGATCAGAGTCGTACTCATGATAGGTTCACCCAAAGTTTCTGCGATGGCCATGGCAATTTTATTATCCGGTATGCGAATCCCAATGGTACGGCGCTTAGGATGCATTAAGCGTCTAGGCACTTCCGTCGTCGCATTGAGAATGAAGGTATAAGCACCCGGAGTATGTGACTTAATAAAGCGAAACATACTATTACCCAACTTTGCGTAGGTTCCAATCTCTGAGAGGTCACGACAGACCAGCGTGAAATTATGCTTATCATCGAGCCTGCGAATACGCTGAATACGCTCCATGGCGTTCTTATCACCAAGGTGACAGCCTAGTGCATAACCTGAATCCGTCGGGTAGATAATCACTCCGCCCTTATTCAAAATCTCAACGGCCTGCGACACCAGTCTCGCTTGCGGGTTATCGGGGTGAATCGAGAAGAACTGGCTCATAGTAACTCCGTGCCCTTAAGCACATAACTGCTCAACGATGACTCGTTGTGCATCAAAATGGGGATAACGACCTAACGCCGTCCAACGTTGATCGGGGGAGTGGAAGTCACTGCCTGCAGAGACCCAACAATTTGCTCGATCAGCCAACTTAATCAGTTCATGCTGATGACCCGGTGTCACTCCAGGATAGCTCACCTCTAACCCATCAGCCCCCGCTGAAAGCATGTCAGCCATCAGTTCACGAAGCTTAGTAAAGGTCATCTTGTACTTGGTGGGGTGAGCCAGAATCGCCACGCCACCTGCCTCTTTAATCAGTGCAATACTCTGCTCGATGGCAGGCCATTCCGCTTTAACATCGCCCGCACAACCTTGACCTAAGTATTTATCAAAGGCCTCTTGCATCGACTCGACTTTACCGAGCTCTAGTAGCGCCTGTGCAAAGTGGGGGCGACCAATTTGCCCCTCTCCTGAATACTGTTTAGCCAGATCAAACAGACCTCGAGCAACACCACGCTTCTCTAATCGCGCTGCAATCTTCTCTGCACGCTGGTACCTGAGCTGAATTAAGTGATCCATATAAGCTTCAAACTTGTCAGAACTGGGATCGAAGCCAAGTCCCACCAGATGAATAACGCGACCACGCCAGTCACAGGTCAACTCAACACCGTTTATAAACTGGATGCCGAGGCGATCTGCTTCCGCTTTCGCTTCAGCCAATCCACCTAAGGTATCGTGATCCGTCAATGCCATGACCTTCACATCGGTTTTGGAGATGCGCTGCACTAACTCCGTTGGACTTAAGGTGCCATCGGAAACATTACTGTGCATATGAAGGTCAAATTGACCGATTGCTGGAATCATCATTTTTAACTTTGCGTTTGAGCTTTTATACTGTGGCAAATTTTTCAGAGGTTCTATATGAAGATACTACTCGATTTTCTTCCAGTTATCGTCTTTTTTGCGGTCTATAAGTTCACCAATGACATTTTGTTGGCGACCGCTGTTCTAATACCGGCAACCCTTTTGCAGATGCTCTACTCTTGGAAAGTTCAAGGCAAGATCGAGAAAATGCAGCTTGTGACACTGGTCTTAGTGGTTCTACTGGGTGGTGCAACACTCGCCTTTCAAGACAAAGCGTTCATCCAGTGGAAGCCGACCATCGTTAACTGGCTATTTGCGGTAGGCTTTTTAGCCACTCAGTTCATTGGTGACAAGACCGTCGTTGAGCGTCTGATGGGCTCAAGCATGGAGTTACCCAAAGCGGTATGGTCACGTTTGAATCTTGCTTGGGTCGTTTTCTTTGTTGCAGTCGGCATTGTCAATCTCTACGTTGCCTACAACTTCAGTGAAGAGATCTGGGTCGATTTCAAACTCTTCGGTATGCTCGGTTTAACCATCCTTTTCATCATTCTTCAGGGCCTCTATATTGCAAAACATGCAAAAGAGCCTGAAGCACCCACCGAAAAATAGAGGTGTTTATGTACTACGCTATTATCTCTGAAGATAAACCTAATTCACTGGATCGCCGATTGGCTGCTCGCCCTGAGCACTTAGAGAGACTTAAAGCATTAAGTGCTGAAGGTCGACTTCTGGTTGCAGGCCCCCACCCTGCGATCGATTCTGAAGATCCGGGTGAAGCAGGGTTCACAGGCAGCCTAGTGATCGCTGAATTTGCCTCTCTGGAAGATGCAAAATCTTGGGCAGATGCGGATCCCTACGTCGCCGCTGATGTCTACGCAGAGGTTAAAGTAAAGCCGTACAAAAAAGTTTTACCTTAAATCACATTTTTTCAAATCTTGGTCTACAGTTAAATTAGGGTTAAGACTCGCCCAGTTAATATAGGCATTAAGACTTAACAACAGGTCGAACAAGATAGGAATTAGATAATGAAAAAGATCGCACTCGCTACAAGTATGTTACTAGCTATTGCTAGCGGTTCAGCAATGGCCCATGGCGAAAATGCTGGCTACCTAGTCTCTGCAACCGATGGTTCGTTTGTCCGTGACGGTAATGGAAACTGCATCATGACTCCAAACTCAACACTTATGGAGCCGGCTACAGAATGTATGACTGCAGCTCCTGCTGTAGAAGAGGAGATCGCAAAACCAGCAGAACCAAAAATGGTCGAAGTCGAAGCTAAACGTAAATTTGCTGTCTACTTTGACTTCAACAGTACCAAAGTGGGCTCGCTTAGCAGCGTAATTGATTTTATTAAATCACTTTCATACCTTGAGAGCGTTAAGCTAGTAGGCTACGCAGACCGCATCGGTTCAGACGCTTACAACCAGAAGCTATCACTAGATCGTGCTACCGCTGTTGCATCAGAGCTTAAAGGCGCTGGCGTTACAGATTGGAAACTACGAGTGGATGCTAAAGGTGAAACAGCTCCGGTAGCGAACTGTACTGGCAAAGGCGCTCAACTAATCGCCTGTCTTCGTCCAGACCGCCGTGTCGACATCGAAGTAGCAGGTGAAAAAACTGAGAAGCAGATGTAATCTAAGAGTTACACACGCTTCAAGAGCCGGCGCGTAGCCGGCTTTTTTGTATTTAAGGTATCTGAAGATGTTTAAGACTTTCGCTCTGTTTGCTCTTTTATCCAGCCCCCTAGTCATGGCCAACGACTATGAGCCGCAAAAGGTGGTGTATCACATCAACTATGGGGATGAATCACGCATTGGTCACACCTTCAGCAACATCTCAAATCATATTAATGAATTGGGTGAGGACAGTGTCGAGATCAAAGCGGTTATCCATGGTGAAGCGATCGAATACTTTATGTCGGCAGTTGACGATACCGCTAAACAGGGCGCCATAGATACGCTGAAGTTTATGGGGACAGAGTTTGTGATTTGCGGAAACTCACTGACCGGATACAAAATAGGCTACGACGCACTTTACGATGTCAGTGAAGAGGACGTCGTCAAAGCCGGACTCCCTGAAATCGTCCGACTGCAGCAACAGGGTTATATCTACGTTAGACCCTAGATGCCAACACAAGCTTTAGATACAAAAAAGCCGCTTCAAGTATGAGCGGCTTTCTTATGAGCAGCTGTTAACCCTCTGTCTTGGGAGGTTCTACTCCAAGACGCTGTGCAGCGATGACAGCTTGGGTCCGACTGTGGACACCCAACTTACGAAGAATCGCCGTCACGTGAGCTTTGATGGTGGCTTCAGAAACGTTTAAATCGTAAGCGATCTGTTTATTCAATAGTCCTTCCGTCAGCATCGTCAGTACACGGAACTGTTGTGGCGTCAAAGAGGCAATCGCTTCAGCAAACTTCTGATCCTCGTCTGTAACAAGGTCATCCATTGACTCTTCTAACTCCTCTGGCAACCACTCATCACCTTGAAGAACAGCAACAATCGCTTCTGAAATGGTCTCTAGCGGAGATGACTTAGGAATAAAGCCTGACGCGCCGTAATCGATCGCACGCTTCATAACATGAGTCTCTTCACTGCCTGAGACGACAATCACTGGAACACCAGGGTGTTGACCACGAAGGAATACCAGACCAGAGAAACCCTGAGCACCTGGCATATGGATATCCAAAAGCACCAAGTCAGCATCACCATGCTCTTCAACGGCATTCTGAACAGACTCAAGAGTATCCGCTTCGATAATCTCCACTCCGGAAACCGCTTGGGAAACCGCCTGTTTCAGCGCTGCACGAAACAGTGGGTGATCATCCGCAATGATAATTTTTTGAGCCAGTTGCATAGTATTCTCCGACAAGCCTAGAAAGGCAGTATAGCGCTTTTTTGTAGGGTATAAGTTAATCGAATAATGGATTAGTTTCCAGTTCAAATGGAAATAAAAAAACCCACGACGAGTCGTGGGTTTTTTAATAAGAGTGTTTAGCTCTTACGATTCATGCGGTTTTCGATCAGGTCATCCACCACACTTGGATCTGCCAAGGTAGAGGTATCACCAAGAGCACCGAAATCGTCTTCCGCAATCTTGCGAAGGATACGACGCATGATCTTACCAGAACGTGTCTTAGGTAGACCGGGTGCGAACTGAATCAAATCCGGTGATGCAATTGGACCAATCTCTGTACGTACCCAGTTACGCAGTGTCACTTTAAGCTCATCAGAAGCTTCCATGCCTTCCTGCAGCGTTACGTAACAGTAGATACCCTGACCTTTAAGATCGTGTGGGTAACCTACCACCGCAGCTTCAGCAACCGCTTCGTGAGCGACCAACGCAGACTCAACCTCTGCGGTACCCATACGGTGACCAGATACGTTGATTACATCGTCTACACGACCAGTGATCCAGTAGTAGCCGTCCTCATCACGACGTGCGCCATCGCCCGTTGTGTAGTAGCCAGAGAAGCTAGAGAAGTAAGTCTGACCGAAACGTTCGTGGTCGCCCCAGATTGAGCGAGATTGACCAGGCCAAGAGTCCTTAATGACCAGGTTACCTTCACCTGCACCTTCAATCTCTTTGCCATCGTTATCCAGTAGCGCTGGCTGAACGCCAAAGAATGGACGAGTTGCTGAACCCGGTTTTGTCGCTGTCGCACCTGGTAGAGGTACGATCATGATGCCACCTGTCTCAGTCTGCCACCAAGTATCAACGATTGGGCACTTACCAGCACCCATAACACGGTTGTACCACTCCCAAGCTTCAGGGTTGATTGGCTCACCAACCGAACCTAGCAGTTTAAGAGAGGATAGATCAGAGTCGCCTAGAACATCTTCACCTTTCTGCATCAAGGCACGGATGGCCGTAGGCGCGGTGTAGAACTGGTTAACTTTGTGTTTTTCGATAACGCGACCAAAACGGCTCATGTCTGGGTAGCTTGGAACACCTTCAAACATCAGGGTCGTTGCACCGTTTGCTAGTGGGCCGTACACAATGTAGCTGTGACCTGTTACCCAACCTACATCGGCTGTACACCAGTAGATATCACCCTCTTGGTAATCAAAGACATACTGATGGGTCATTGATGCGTAAACAAGGTAACCACCGGTAGTGTGTTTAAGACCTTTAGGCGCACCCGTTGAACCAGAGGTGTATAGGATGAATAGCGGATCTTCAGCATTCATCTCTTCAGGTGGGCAATCAGCAGAGGCTTTTGCCATCTCCTCTTCATACCAAACATCACGGCTCTCATGCCAAGCAACATCTTGATCAACGCGGTTTACAACAACCACTTTTTCACAGAACTTAGATGCACCAGGGTGAGTCAGAGCTTCATCAACGTTCGCTTTAAGTGGAACCGCTTTACCACCACGAAGTGAGAAGTTAGAAGTCACAACCAGTTTAGAGTTAGCGCCTTCGATACGAGCAGCAAGAGCTTCAGGAGAGAAACCACCAAATACAATCGAGTGAACGGCACCAACACGAGCACAAGCCAGCATAGCAACAGCGGCTTCAGGGATCATTGGAAGGTAAAGAGTGACTACGTCACCTTTAGTAATACCCTGCGCTTTAAGCACGTTGGCAAACTTACATACACGCTCGTGAAGATCGCGGTAAGTGATCTTTTCATCTTCTTCTGGGTTATCACCTTCCCAGATAATCGCAACCTGATCGCCACGAGTCTCTAAGTGGCGATCCAAACAGTTTGCTGCAACGTTCAACGTACCATCTTCGAACCAACGGATATCAACATTATGAGTATCAAACGATGTGTGCTTAACCTTAGTGAAAGGCTTGATCCAGTCGATACGCTTAGCTTGCTCAGACCAGAACGCATCTGGGTTCTCAACTGACTGCTGGTACATCTCGTTGTATTTAGCTTCATCAGCATGGGCGTTAGCAGCAAACTCTGCAGATACTGGGTAGATCTTATCGCTCATTAGTTCTTTCCCTTAGATTGATTGGGTACGGCAATCATTGCCACACTCTATTTATTAAAGTGCGATATTTATAACCTGAGCTACCCTAAGTCAGAATTAGACATTGGTCTGTTCAAAAGGACTCTTTAGTCTAAGTAATTCAACAGAATCCTATTGCATAGTCGAAATGAGGCTTTAGAATTCACTGCCAGTGCCCCAGTAGCTCAGCTGGATAGAGCAACCCCCTCCTAAGGGGTAGGTCGGACGTTCGAATCGTCTCTGGGGTGCCAGTCTCCTATCTCTCTTTTCACAATGAAAAACAGATTATTTTTACTGATCAATTTGACAGATCCCAGACCCTAAACTATACCTTAAGTCATATGACATAAATGACCCGAAGGACAGTTGTACTGATGAGCTCTTTAGACAATAGCCGATACCTTGATCGGACCGAAGCCGCTAAGATTTTATGCGTGGATGATGAGGAGTCTGTCGTTAACTCGCTTCGCAGGGTGTTACGTTCAAGCCACTACGAAGTTATCGGTTTCACATCGGCACCGGAGGCACTGAAGTACCTTGAGTCCAATGAAGTTGATCTGATTGTTTCTGACATGCGAATGCCTGAGATGAGAGGTGATGAATTCCTGGCAAAAACCATGTCGATCACACCCAATACGGTTCGTATTCTACTGACTGGTTATTCAGATTTTGATATGACCGTGAGTGCCATTAATGAAGGTAGAATTCACCGCTACATGTCCAAGCCCTGGGACAATAGTGAACTGCTTGCGATCATTAACGAAGAGCTCGTTCAAAAACAACGTGATGATGAGAAACGTAATTACGATGAGCTAGTGAAAAGCCTAACTGCGACTGATCCACTGACCGGTCTACTCAATAGAACGGCTCTGATGGAGCAAGTAGAGGCTCAAGCGATTGTTGGCACGGCCTTGCCAGGCGTTGCACCCTCCTACCTAATTCTCTTAGATGTAGATAATTTTAGCTCTATTGTTGAGTCTGTCGGGCCTCAAACCAGTGAGGACGTTTTAAAATTGGTCGGCAGACTATTAAGCTTTAATCTTCGCTCAGGCGATATCATTTCTCGTACCGAGGACGATGAGTTTGGCATCATGTTGAATCAGTATGCTCCCGAGGACTGTATTAACGGCATTATGGAACGGGTCAGAATGAAACTGGCCTCACGTAGCTATCTAGTGCGAAACCAGAAAGTCGACATACAAATCACTCTAGCAGCCAAGGCAATCGATATCGGTGATGACCCTGAAGAGCTCTATAAAGCAGCGAAAAAAGCGCTGAAATTCGCAAAATCCGAGGGAAAGAATCGCTCAGAAATCGCTGACTAAACGCCTAGTAACAAAAAAGCCCGCTAACAAACATTAGCGGGCTTTTTTTATGGCTTGCTGTCTGAATAGCTGTTAAATATCTTCAGCTTTCGCCGCTGTTCCAACCAACTTATTGATCACTTCGACCAACTCATGATTATCAAACGGCTTATTCAAAATCGCATCGGCTCCCAAATCGATCGCCTTTTGGAGGGCTTCACTGCCCAATGCCGAGATGACCAATATTTTGGTTGAAGCTATTTCTGGAGTTTCGCGAACAAAACTCAGTACATCGTAACCACTTAGGCCCGGCATACTGAGATCCAAGGTCACCAGAATTGGGCGATCTTTCATCAGCTTGGTACCCGCTTGAAAACCATCAGCGGCCACCTCTGCGACCAAACCATGCTTACGTAACACTCGTTGTAATGCACGTGCGATGGCAGGCTCATCATCTACAACAAGAACCTTTCGACTATCTTCCTGCAGTTCAGCAGGAATCGGGATCTCATGCTCAACCAGAAAGGCTAAGAAGTCCTCTACGCGAACTCTGTTATTCCCTCGACCTGGAAGTTTAAAACCCTTTAAAGCCCCTCGCTCGATCCAACGAATGACGGTTCGTAAATTAACGTCACAAAGCTTAGCGATTTCACCTGTACTGAGCGTCTTCATTCTTCAATTCCTAAAGCGCAGATACTGCCTTTATACTGCGGGTCTATTTTCTTTCTCTATACACAGCATAGACGATAAAAAATAAAACGAAGTCACTTTTGTAAAAAAAGTTAGAGAATATTCAAAGTTCACAATTGTCAGGTAACAAAAAAGCGCCCGAGGGCGCTTTTTATAATGGTTAATCAAAGATTAACCAACAAACTTAATCATGACACCTGCAGCAACCGCAGAGCCAATCACACCCGCTACGTTAGGGCCCATGGCATGCATCAGCAAGAAGTTTTGAGGGTTAGCCTCTAAACCGATCTTATTGGAGACACGAGCAGCCATAGGAACAGCAGAGACTCCCGCTGAACCAATAAGTGGGTTGATTGCATTACCACCCTCAAGCTTATTCATCAGCTTAGCCATCAAGACACCTGCAGCTGTACCGATACCAAAAGCAACGATACCAAGGAGCAAAATGCCCAGTGTGTTCAAGTCCAGGAACTTATCAGCGCTCAACTTAGAGCCAACCGATAGACCTAGGAAGATCGTCACGATGTTGATTAGAGCATTCTGTGCTGTATCACTCAGACGGTCCACAACGCCACATTCACGCATCAGGTTACCGAAACAGAACATACCCAATAGTGGGGCTGCATCCGGAAGCAACAGTGCGACAAGAATCAACAGCGCTATCGGGAACATGATCTTCTCAGTCTTAGAGACATGACGAAGCTGGTGCATTGCGATCTTACGCTCCGATTCAGTCGTCAATGCACGCATGATTGGCGGTTGAATCATTGGCACTAGTGCCATGTATGAGTAGGCAGCTACAGCGATCGCACCCAGTAATTGAGGGGCAAGCATGCTGGCAACGTAAATAGCTGTTGGACCGTCAGCACCACCTATGATACCGATTGCAGCTGCATCTTGAACTGTGAAGTCCATGATACCCATCGCTGAAAGACCCACAGCACCCAATACCGTTGCAAAGATGCCGAACTGAGCTGCAGCACCCAAGAATAGAGTCTTTGGATTAGCAAGGAGCGGACCAAAATCAGTCATCGCACCAACGCCCATAAAGATCAGTAGCGGAGCAACACCCGAAGCAATGGCTACAGAGTAGAAGTTATAGAGCATACCATTGCTGTAACCCGCGTCAGCAGCAACCATAGTGGCTGCATGATGCGTAGACGGATTAGAGCCGTGGTAAGCATGCAGTATCTCGTGAGGATCCACACTGGTAATATTCAATGAAGCAGCCAAACCCTGAAGCACTTCAGGTTTTGCAAAGTGAACCGCATTCTCTACTGCAGAAAACGCGAGTCCAGCCTCGGGAATATTCGCCATGATGCCACCAAAACCGATTGGCACAAGCAGCAGTGGCTCAAAGTTTTTGCGGATTGCCAAAAAGAGCAACAACAAACCAACAGCGATCATAGTTACCTGACCGGCTGAGATGTTGTAGATGCCCGAGGCTTCCCACAGTTGAAGGATCTTTTCCATTAAACCGTCACCTCAAATTAGGCAAGAGTAACCAGAGAGTCGCCAACCTGAACGGCATCGCCCTCTTTAACGTCAACTGAAGTCACTGTACCAGCACGCGCTGCACGAACTTCTGTCTCCATCTTCATCGCTTCCAAGATAACAAGCACATCGCCCTCTTGAACCGCTTGACCAGCAGAGACCTGAACTTTCCAGATGTTACCGGCCAGTGGAGCTGGCACAGGCTCACCTGAACCTGCAGGCGCAGCGGCTGGAGCGGCAGGTGCTGCAGCAGCAGGAGCAACGGCTGTAATGTCACCACCTTCAGCCACTTGAACAACGTAGTTCTGGCCATTGACTGTGATTGTGTAAACTTCTGGTCCTGATTTCTTAGGTGCTGACATAGCTAGCGCATCCTCTAAAGTGGGTACTGGTTCAAACGCGTCTGGGTTACCGCGATTTTCAAGGAATTTAAGGCCGATCTGAGGGAACAGAGCGTAAGTAAGCACGTCATCAATTTCACGCTCACCCGTTTCTAGCTCAATACCCTTTTCAACTGCGATCTCTTTAAGCTCTGCAACAAGCTTATCCATCTCTGGCTCGATGAGATCAGCTGGACGGCAAGTGATAGCCTCTGCTCCATCAAGAACTTTGGCCTGAAGCTCAGCATTGTATGGCGCAGGAGCTGCACCGTACTCACCTTTAAGGATACCCTGAACTTCTTTAGATATAGTTTTGTAACGCTCGCCAACGAGTACATTGATAACCGCTTGAGTACCAACGATCTGTGATGTTGGTGTCACCAGTGGAATGTAACCAAGATCTTCACGTACTCGTGGGATCTCAGCCAACACTTCATCAAACTTATCCGCTGCGCCCTGCTCTTTAAGTTGACTCTCCATGTTGGTCAACATACCACCAGGAACCTGAGCCACTAGAATGCGGCTGTCAGTACCACGCAGTGAGCCTTCAAATTTAGCGTACTTCTTACGAACTTCACGGAAGTAGGCTGCAATCTCTTCGAGTGCTTCTAGGTTTAGACCGGTATCACGATCCGTACCTGCTAGAGCCGCTACTACAGACTCTGTTGCTGTATGACCGTAGGTCATCGACATTGAAGAGATCGCTGTATCAACACGATCAATGCCCGCTTCGACCGCTTTCAGGATGGTCATATCAGACAGACCTGCCGTTGCGTGAGCATGCAGCTGAACTTCAAGCCCCGTCTGAGCTTTCAGACGAGATACAAGATCAAACGCACCGTAAGGGGTCAAAATGCCTGACATATCTTTGATGTTGATTGAATCAGCACCCATGTCTTCAAGGGTCTTAGCGTAATCCACCCACATGTCGATGGTGTGAACTGGGCTAGTAGTGTAAGAGATCGTACCCTGAGCGTGTTTGCCAGTCGCTTTAACGGCCGCAATCGCTTTCTCAAGGTTACGAGGGTCATTCATCGCATCGAAGATACGGAATACGTCGATACCGCTCTCTGCTGAACGCTCAACAAAACGCTCGACCACATCATCACCGTAGTGGCGGTAACCTAATAGGTTTTGACCGCGCAGTAGCATCTGCTGGCGAGTGTTTGGCATTGCTGCTTTAAGTTGGCGAATACGATCCCAAGGATCTTCACCTAGATAACGAATACATGAGTCAAAAGTGGCACCACCCCAACTCTCTAGCGACCAGTAGCCAATCTTATCTAGCTTCTCAGCAATAGGAAGCATGTCATCGAGGCGAAGACGAGTCGCAAACAATGATTGGTGCGCATCACGTAAAACTACATCCGTGATACCAAGAGGCTTATTTGCATCAGACATAAACTTAAGTTCTCTCTTGTTAAAAGGCAGTGCCTAAAATTACTTACGGTATTTATGAACCGCTGCCGACAATACAGCCAACAACTCATCATTGTTGCCTGCAGCTTGAGGCGCAGACGCTTTGGCTTTTGGCTCTACAATCGGTTCTGGCAAAAACTTGTTTACCAGCTTAGACATCAATGTAGTGACAATGACCAGCAGCGTAAGGAATACGAAAACGAACCCCATACCATAGACCATAAGGTTGAGGCCTTCTGATATCAGACTATTCATCTACTCTACTCCAATAAAAATAATTCAAAGGGCTTGGCATAATCCTTGGATCTATGCGCAAAGTAACCCCTACCCAACAGCATAGGGAACAGTTATCCCATAGCCCCGCAGCCATATCAAGCCCACTTTGTATGTAGTGAATTTACAAAAAAGGTCGTTTTTTTAACTTACCAGTCAACTTACGAATGAAGCTGCAGTATTTACGCACTCTGTAACGGCGTATAAGTGTTAGTTTCGGAATGACTTTCATTGCGACTAAAGAATGAGAAAGTCTCAATTTGTTTTAAGGTGGGTAGTGGAGATGGTGCCCTGCGCTTCAGTCGAACGAGCACGCTGACTCGGCTGGACAAGTCCAGATCAAAAAAAAATGCCACCATAAAGGTGGCATTTATTTGAATATGGCGCGCCCGGCACGATTCGAACGTGCGACCGCCTGGTTCGTAGCCAGGTACTCTATCCAGCTGAGCTACGGGCGCTTAATCTTGATGGCGGAGCGAGAGGGATTCGAACCCTCGATACGCGTAAACGTATACACCCTTAGCAGGGGTGCGCCTTCAGCCACTCGGCCACCGCTCCTGATCAACGGCGCGTATAGTACAAGAGAGGTGACTAAAGTTAAACCCTAAAAGGGAAAAACTTACGACTTTCCGCTATTTTCCTGCTCTTTTTCATCCAAGATCCTTTGGTAGATCTCTTCACGATGAATGGAAACATCTTTTGGTGCATTCACACCGATTCGCACCTGATTACCTTTGACACCAAGAACAGTGACACTGATATTGTCACCAATCATTAGAGTTTCACCAACTCGCCTTGTCAGTATTAGCATCAGCTTCTCCTAAATCCATTTAAGATAGGCGACCAAGTGATCGCCATGTGCGAATCCAATTATGCTAGATAGCGATTATTCAGCGACGCTGTCTGCTTGATCGAGTTCAAACGCACTGTGCAGCGCACGAACTGCTAGCTCCATGTACTTCTCTGAGATTACTACAGAGACTTTGATCTCGGAAGTTGAGATCATCTGGATATTGATATTCTCTTTCGCCAAGGTTGTGAACATATTGCTTGCAACGCCTGCGTGAGAACGCATACCCACACCCACGATAGAGACTTTAGCAATCTTATTGTCGCCTTTCACTTCACGTGCACCTAGCTCATTAGCCGTCTCTTCAAGGATAGCCAAGGCTTTATCGTAATCATTACGGTGTACTGTGAATGTAAAGTCGGTAGTCTGATCGGCTGCTACGTTTTGAACGATCATATCTACTTCGATATTGGCAGACGAGACAGGACCTAGGATACGTGATGCAATACCTGGAAGGTCAGGCACACCCAACACCGTCAGTTTTGCTTCGTCACGGTTAAACGCGATGCCTGAAATAATTGGATTTTCCACGCTATCAGTTTCCTCTGTAGTAATAAGTGTACCGCCACCATCTTGGAAGCTAGACAATACACGTAATGGAACATTGTATTTACCTGCAAATTCAACCGAGCGAATCTGCAAAACCTTTGAACCGAGACTGGCCATCTCTAGCATCTCTTCAAAGGTAATTTTATCGAGACGACGGGCACCTTCTACCACGCGCGGGTCTGTCGTGTAGACGCCGTCGACATCCGTATAGATCTGACACTCATCAGCTTTTAAAGCAGCCGCCAGAGCAACACCCGTTGTATCAGAACCACCGCGACCTAGGGTCGTGATATTGCCGTCATCATCCATGCCCTGGAAGCCGGCTACAACTATGACGTTACCTTCATCAAGATCTGAACGCATTTTGCTGGTATCGATGCTTTGGATACGCGCTTTGGTGTGTGAGCTATCAGTATGGATACGAACCTGACCGCCAGTGTAAGACTTCGCACCTAGACCACGCTTTTTCAGAGCCATAGAGAGCAGTGAAATCGTCACCTGCTCACCAGTTGATACCAAAACATCGTATTCACGTGGATCTGGATTATCAGTGATATCTTTAGCAAGACCGATAAGACGATTGGTCTCACCGCTCATTGCAGAGACAACCACGACAATGTCGTGACCCTGATCCTTAAATCGTTTTACTTTGTCAGCGACTGCTTCAATACGCTCTACTGAACCTACTGAGGTACCGCCATATTTTTGTACAAATAAAGCCATCTATCTCTATTTCCAATTAACGCTGCACGATTAAAGTGCAGCTCTAACTAATTCCGGTACCGCAGCAATCGCCTGAGGAAGAGCCGCTATATCGGTGCCACCGCCCTGAGCCATATCGGGTCGACCACCGCCTTTACCGCCAAGTTGAGTGGCAAGCTCACGAATCAGATCACCCGCTTTTACTTGACCAGTAAGATCTTTCGTCACACCCGCGACAAGGCTAACCTTTTCACCATCGTGTGCTGCAAGCACAACCACACCGCTACCCAACTTATTCTTAAGCTGATCCAGCATGTCGCGAAGTGATTTAGGGTCAACACCTTGAACTTCTGTTGCCAAAACCTTGATACCGTTGATCTCAACCGCCGACGAGAGCAGCTCACCACTCTGGGCAGCCGCCAGTTTTGCATTCAATCGTTCAATCTCTTTCTCAAGGGAACGGCTACGTTCGTTCAATGCTTGGAATTTCTCTAGCAGTGAATCTCGAGAACCTTTAACCATTGCGCCGAGTTCACCCAGTAGTGACTCACTCTCTTCAAACCAGTTGAGAGCAGCAAGACCGGTAATCGCCTCGATACGACGCACGCCTGATGCAATACCCGACTCAGAGACAATCTTCATCATACCGATATCACCCGTACGAGAAGCATGAGTACCACCACAAAGCTCTACTGAGAAGTCGCCACCCATGGATAGAACACGTACTTCATCATCGTACTTTTCACCAAATAGGGCTTGAGCTCCGCGCTCCTTCGCAGCATCAATCGCCATGATTTCGGTTTCTACTGACGTATTTGCACGAATCTGTTCATTGACCATCTGTTCAACGGTTTTGAGCTCTTCGTCAGTAACCGCTTCAAAGTGTGAGAAGTCAAAACGGAGACGTTCATCATTACACAGCGAGCCTTTCTGTTGCACATGCTCTCCGAGCACGCGACGAAGCGCTTCGTGTAAAAGGTGCGTTGCTGAGTGGTTAAGAGCCGCAGCTTGACGACGAGCTTTGTTAACCAGTGCGTTAACTTGGTCTCCGAGCTTTAAAACGCCCTCAGTCACAGAGCCGTGATGGACATGGCTCTTACCCTCTTTTGTACAGTTTGCCACATCAAACGTACCGCGATCCCAAACCAGCTGACCAGTATCACCGACCTGACCACCCGATTCAGCGTAGAAAGGTGTACGAGTCATAACCACAAGACCGGACTCTCCAGCAGATAGCTCTGTGACTGATTCGCCCTCTTTGAAGATCGCTTCAATCTCAACACGATCTTCCAGAAGCTCATAACCAGAGAACTCGGTAACGCCATCGATCTCTAGCTTATCGTTGTAATCCACATTGAATGAGCCTGATGCACGAGCACGTTCACGCTGATCAGCCATCGCTGCTTCAAAACCTTCCATGTCAATGGTCAGTTCACGCTCACGCGCAACGTCGGCGGTCAAGTCAACCGGGAAACCATAAGTGTCATAGAGTTTGAATACTGCTGAACCAGGAACGACCGTACCCTGAAGATTTGCAATCTCCTCTTCAAGAAGTGCCAGTCCTTTATCTAGGGTACGAGCAAACTGCTCCTCCTCTTTAAGAAGCACTCGCTCAACCTGCTCCTGCATTTTTGCAAGCTCAGGATAGGCTTCGCCCATCTCTTTAACTAGGGGCGCAACCAATTTGTAGAAGAAGGTTCCTTGAGCACCGAGTTTATTACCGTGACGAATGGCGCGGCGCATAATACGACGAAGAACATAGCCACGCCCTTCGTTTGAAGGCGTCACGCCATCAGTGATTAAGAATGAACATGAACGGATATGGTCAGCGATTACGCGAAGTGATTTGTTATCGCGATCCTTGGTACCAATTACTTCAGCTGTCGCTGCAAGTAGGTTTTGGAACAGATCAATTTCGTAGTTCGAATGAACGCCCTGCATAACGGCAGCAATACGTTCAAGACCCATACCGGTATCAATTGAAGGGCGCTCTAGCGGTGTCATTTCACCATCAGCAGAACGGTTGTACTGCATAAAGACAACGTTCCAGATCTCGATGTATCGATCCCCATCTTCCTCTGGGCTTCCTGGTGGGCCACCCCAAACATCAGGACCATGATCGAAGAAAATCTCTGTACATGGACCACAAGGACCTGTATCACCCATCGCCCAGAAGTTATCTTCATCAAGCTTAGAGAAACGCTCTGGGTCGATACCCATGGTCTCTTTCCAGATACGTTCTGCCTCATCATCACTGTGGTGAACGGTTACCCATAGACGCTCTTTTGGAAGACCCAAGGTTTCCGTTAAGAAGGTCCAAGCAAATCGAATGGCATCTTCTTTAAAGTAATCGCCAAAGCTGAAGTTACCCAACATTTCAAAGAAAGTGTGGTGACGAGCAGTGTAGCCTACGTTCTCTAGGTCATTGTGTTTACCACCGGCACGAACACAACGTTGCGAGGTTGTTGCTCGAGAGTAGTTGCGTTTATCGCTACCCAGGAATACGTCTTTAAACTGAACCATACCTGCGTTGGTGAAAAGCAGTGTGGCATCGTTGCCAGGGATCAGTGGGCTTGAAGAAACCACCTCATGTCCCTGACTAGCAAAATAGTCCAGAAATGCGTTTCGAATTTCAGCACTGGTCATCTTTTTCATAGAATCAGCCGAGTCTCTATCATCTTAAATTGACACCAAAATAGCCGTACCTAAATTGATACAGGTACAACCTTGGCAAAATAGCGGATAAGTATATACAAACTAGAGTGAAACTCGTAGGGGGTAGTGCGGGGGAATTGACCAAATTAACGGTGATTAGTCGTAATCGGGATCACTATTTTGATAACGAAATGCGTATTCGATTTCACCATAGTTGAAACCACGTCCAGCCATATGTCTAAACCATTTTGCTTTCACTTTCATATCTTCAGGAGGCTCTTCACCAAATTTGCGTTTTAGATACTCAAGCGCGACCTGCTTGGGATCGTCTTTGCGACTATCTAATAACTCTTCGATTAATTGCTTAGAAATTCCTTTACGACTCAGATCGAAAGCTATTTTCTTACCACCTTGCCCCTGATCGGATTTCACTCGAATGTAGCTCTCTGCAAAGCGGCTATCAGATTGATACCCCTCTTCAACAAGGTAAGTTAACACCCTCTCTATGAGTTCAGGTTTTTCACATCTTTTTGCAAGACGCTCACGTAATTGACTCTGCGAATACTCTTGCCTAGCCAAATAACTGAAGGCAAAGGACCTTAGCTCGGATTCTGTTTCTATAGGTCTCTTTTGTCGTTTTTGCATAGAAATAAAAAAGGGGCCGAAGCCCCTCTATTCTGTGATTAAAATTCTAACTCTGCATTAGTTTCAGAACCTTCATCACCTTTTTCAGGCTTGGCTGGTACAGATAGCAACTCTTTACGAATTTGTGACTCAATTTCGTTAGCGATCTCTGGATTTTCTTCCAGGAACTTGGCTGCATTCGCTTTACCCTGCCCGATCTTATCGCCATTGTATGCGTACCAAGCACCACTCTTATCAATCAGCTTTTGCTGCACACCTAGGTCGATTACTTCGCCCATGTGATAGATACCTTTGCCGTACATTATCTGGAATTCTGCTTGGCGGAATGGCGGAGCAACTTTGTTTTTAACAACTTTTACACGAGTCTCGTTACCGATAATCTCATCACCCTGCTTCACCGCACCAGTTCGGCGAATATCCAAACGAACTGAAGAGTAAAACTTAAGCGCATTACCACCCGTAGTCGTCTCAGGGTTACCAAACATGACACCGATTTTCATTCGAATCTGGTTGATGAAGACTAGCAAACAACCTGACTGTTTAACGGTACCCGTCAGTTTACGAAGTGCTTGAGACATCAAGCGTGCTTGCAAACCGACGTGCGAATCACCCATATCACCTTCGATTTCAGCTTTAGGCGTCAATGCAGCAACCGAATCGACAATGATCACATCAACAGCGCCCGAGCGAGTTAGCATGTCGGTAATTTCAAGTGCTTGTTCACCTGTGTCCGGCTGAGAAACAAGAAGCGAGTCGACATCAACACCAAGTTTCTCAGCATAAATTGGATCTAAAGCGTGTTCAGCATCCACGAATGCACAAGTTTTACCCTGCTTTTGAGCTTCAGCTATCACTTGCAGGGTTAGTGTTGTTTTACCAGAGGACTCTGGACCGTAGATCTCTACAACACGTCCGTAAGGAAGACCGCCTATACCTAGGGCAATATCCAATCCTAGTGAGCCAGTTGAAACTGCAGGGATAGCCTCACGAGGCTGCTCACCCATGCGCATGACTGCGCCTTTACCGAACTGTCGTTCTATTTGTGAGAGTGCTGCGTCTAATGCTTTCTTACGATTCTGATCCATGAGAAATTCCTTGAGCTGTCTACTGGCTAACTACTGTATTAATAACCAGTATTAAAGCACAGGTAAAAAATATGTCAAACAGGAATACGAAAATAATTTCACAAACGCTCTAAGAGCCCCGTAATAGCTGCATTTATGGTCGCCTGCCGAATTACGGAACGATCTCCATCGAACTTAAAACAGCGCGCTTCTGACTGTTTATTAGGTATCTTCCAGGCAATCCATACAGTACCGACAGGCTTATCTTTACTACCACCAGTGGGACCAGCTATACCAGTCACAGCGACCGCCAAATCCACGCCCTCTTGATTTGCCGCCCCTTCAGCCATCGACTTAGCAACGGGCTCACTTACTGCACCCCACTGATCAATCAATTCGTTTGGAACACCCAATAAACGCTGCTTAGCTTCATTGGAGTAGGTAACTAGACCACTATCAAACCACTGTGATGAGCCCGATATATCAGTGAGCGCCTGAGCAATACCACCGCCGGTGCAAGACTCTGCCGTCGCCATCATTAATCGTGCATCAATCAGCTTTTTAGCCAACAGATCAATTTGCTTATTCATCACTCTTCACAGTCAAAGCTTTCATTAAAATTTATTGTTCTCGTCACTCGATAATCAAACAGATTCAAGTAGAATCTGATCTTTAGCTCGCTTTAATAATTGTAAATTTTATGTCCAATAGTCCACAAGATCTTTCCCAGCACACGCCAATGATGCAACAGTATTTACGCATCAAAGCCGATCACCCACATGAATTTCTGTTCTATCGCATGGGGGATTTTTATGAGCTTTTTTACGACGATGCTAAACGAGCTGCCGAGCTGTTGGACATTTCGCTAACTGCACGTGGCAAATCGGGCGGTGAGCCCATTCCAATGGCCGGAGTCCCTTTTCATTCAGCCGAGGGCTACGTCGCCAGGCTGGTTAGACTGGGTGAGTCCGTTGTCATCTGCGAGCAAGTAGGTGATCCAGCCACCAGCAAGGGGCCGGTTGAGCGTCAAGTTGCTCGAATCATCACACCTGGCACATTGACAGACGAGGCGTTTCTAGAGGAGCGTCGTGATAATCTTTTAGCCGCCATTTATGAACATAAAAATCGATATGGCCTAGCAGTACTGGACATTAGCGCAGGTCGCTTTCATGTCTCTGAACTCGACACTTCAGCATTCGCACACTCCGAAATCGAGCGACTAAAGCCTGCAGAGCTGCTTGTCTCAGATGAGCTTGCTGAGCAAGAGTGGATCCAGTCGCTTCGTGGTCTTGGCCTGAGGCGCCAGCCACCTTGGGCGTTTGAGATTGAGACCGCACATCGAATCCTAAACGAGCAATTCAAAACTCGAGACCTAGTGGGGTTTGGCTGTGAAGGCATGTCACTTGCTGTTGCGGCGGCTGGCTGTTTAATGCAATACGCTAAAGATACTCAGCGAAGCGCTCTACCCCACATCAACAGTTTAATCGTAGATAAGGGTAACGAGGCGGTTCATATCGACGCCGCTACACGTAAAAATCTTGAGATCGATGTCAACCTCAATGGTGGTAGCGAGCAAACCCTGGTCTCTGTTTTAGATAGAACTAAGACACCTATGGCTGCCAGAATGCTGCGCCGATGGCTGCACAGACCCCTTCGTAATATCACTGCTCTACAAGAACGACAGCAAGCCATCCAATGGATGCTGGATCAGTTCCGTTTTGAAGCCTTTGACGATGTCATGCGCTCAATTGGCGATATAGAGCGAATTCTGTCTCGTGTTGCTCTGCGCTCAGCTCGACCAAGGGATCTAGAGCGTCTCAAATTGGCACTGAATGCGCTACCAGACATCCAAGAATTACTGACAGATTGCGAAGGCAATCGACTCATCCACCTCAAACAGGCTGTCTCTTCCTTTCCGGATCTAGCCTCGCTTTTGAGCCGAGCTATTAAAGTGAATCCTCCCGTTGTCATTCGTGAAGGCGGTGTCATTGCCAGTGGCTACGATGCTGAGCTTGATGAGCTTCAGGGCCTGAGTGAAAACGCAGGTAGCTATCTAATTGACCTCGAGGAACGTGAACGAGTTCGCACAGGCATCGCCACACTTAAGGTTGGCTACAATCGCGTGCACGGCTACTTTATTGAGGTCGGTAAAGCCCAACAGTTTGAACCTCCAGTAGAGTATCAACGCCGTCAGACTCTTAAGAACGCAGAGCGTTTTATAACACCGGAACTTAAAGAGTTTGAGGATAAAGCACTTAGCGCGAAAAGCCGTGCATTGGCCCGCGAAAAAGCCCTCTATGATGAGCTGCTCGATCTACTTGCCGAACAGCTTACTCCTCTTCGTTCATCAGCCGAGGCACTGGCAGAGTTAGATTTGCTACGCAACCTCGCTGAACGCGCCTCTACTTTGGAATACAGCTGCCCAGCTTTGATTAATTCGGCTAGTTTAAGGATTACTGAAGGTCGCCACCCTGTTGTTGAACAGGTGTTAGACACGCCCTTTGTCGCCAACAATGCCGAACTCAATTCAGAACGACAGATGCTGATGGTGACCGGTCCAAATATGGGTGGTAAATCCACCTATATGCGACAAATAGCCATCATTACCTTAATGGCTCAGATTGGCTCCTTTGTTCCGGCCAGCAGCGCGGAAATTGGCATCGTCGATCAAATCTTCACTCGAATGGGTAGCTCCGATGACCTGGCGGGCGGACGCTCTACCTTCATGGTTGAGATGACCGAAACGGCTAACATACTGCATAACGCAACAGAGCGCTCTTTAGTTCTAATGGATGAGGTAGGAAGAGGCACAAGTACATTTGATGGCCTATCACTTGCATGGTCCGCAGCAGAGTATTTAGCTAAAGAGTGTAAGGCTCTGACGCTATTCGCAACCCACTATTTTGAACTAACACAACTATCAGAGCTTATTGACGGCGTCGTCAATGTGCACTTAACGGCTGTTGAACATAACGACCATATTGTCTTTATGCATGAGGTCCAAGAGGGGCCTGCAAGCCAGAGTTACGGTCTGCAAGTTGCTCAATTGGCAGGTGTACCTCGCTCAGTGATTCAAAGTGCCCGATCAAAACTGATTCAGCTCGAAGAGGGGAGCCAATCTCAACCTCTTACTTCAACCAGCCTCAAAACAGCTGGAGCGGCATCACCACAACAAAACGATCTCTTTATCGCTCCTATTCCATCTGAGAGCGACTTAAAGTTAAAAGCATTGGATCCTGACTCACTCACACCTAGAGAGGCATTGGACCTAATCTATGAGCTCAAACAGTTAGTTGAGAAATACTGATCCGCTTAATCTATACTCAATAGAAAGCTGATGGGAGGTAACACATGACGTTTATCGTGACCGAAAACTGTATCAAGTGTAAGTATACGGATTGTGTCGATGTGTGCCCCGTGGATTGTTTTTACGAAGGCCCCAATTTCTTAGTGATACATCCTGATGAGTGTATCGATTGCGCACTGTGCGAACCTGAATGCCCTGCTCAAGCTATTAAACATGAGGATGACCTTCTCCCACAGGAGGATATCTACTACAAACTCAATGCCGAACTGAGTGAGCAGTGGCCAAACATCCGTTACCGGAAGGCACCACTCTCTGATGCTGAAGAGTGGAATGGAAAAACCGACAAGCTAGCGTTACTAGAGCGTTAGCTACAGCCTAAACAGCGAATCGACGTTAAGACCATTCTCTAAACAGATCGCTCTAAGCTTTTTGAGTCCTTCCACCTGAATCTGTCGTACCCTTTCGCGAGTCAGGCCGATTTCATTACCCACCATTTCCAGGGTCTGAGCATCAAAACCACGCAAGCCGAAGCGTCGAGAGATAACCTCGCAATGTTTTTCTGGAAGCGTGCCTATCCAATATTCTAGATTCTTGTGAAGGTCTTCATCGGCGTTATGGTCATCGGGGGACTTAACATTTTCATCCGAAATGACTTCCGTTAGCGATCGACCATCCTCTGTTGCCACAATATCCAAAGACCCAACGCGTTGATTCAACCGCATAATCTTTTCAACATTCTCCAGAGGCTCATCTAGATGACGAGCCACATCTTCTGGGGTCGGCTCACGATCCAGTGTAAGAGAGAGCTCACGTGCAACGCGAAGATAGTTGTTCAACTCTTTAAGAATATGGATGGGTAGACGTATGGTTCGCGTCTGGTTCATGACCCCACGTTCAACCGCTTGGCGAATCCACCAAGTGGCATAGGTGGAAAAACGAAAGCCTTTTTCAGGGTCAAACTTTTCTACTGCACGAATAAGTCCAAGATTACCCTCTTCAACGAGATCCATCAGTGATAAGCCGCGATTTTGGTAACGACGCGCAATGTTAACCACCAACCTCAGATTAGCCTCGATCATTCGCGCACGGGATTTCATGCACCCCTCTTGTTGGATCGCTCTACCCAAAGATTTCTCTTCATCGGGCGTCAACAGCGAGGCAGCACCAATTTCATTGAGGTAGAGTTGGGTCGAGTCCAGCTGACCTGCTGAGATTAAATCTTCATGAGCCACACCGTCTTTACCACGACGAGAGTCGACGACTGTCTCATGCTCATTTTGATTATTATTCTGTTCGCCATCTAAAAGATCTAAATCATCTGACGACTCATCATTGAACTCAATCTTGCTGTCTGAATTCATACTGCACTCACTTCATCAAGCTATTGGGTGAGGGCTTGTTGAAACGTTCGGGCTATCGTTTGGGTAGATAGCGCAACGGATCAACCGGCTTACCGTCTTTTCGAATCTCAAAGTGAAGCATGGGAACCGTTGCTCCGCTGCTTCCAAGCTCAGCAATCACTTGCCCCGCTTTTACCTGCTGATTCTCTTTAACCAGAATTTTACTGTTGTGCGCATAGGCACTCAAAAACTCTTGGCTATGACTGATAATGACAAGATTTCCGTATCCTAGCAAACCGCTGCCGGCATATACCACCTGCCCAGGTGCTGCTGCTTTAACTGCATCACCCAGTTTGCCAGAGATATCCAAACCTTTATTGCCACCCTCTTTAGCTGAATACCTAGCAAGAATCTTGCCAGAATGTGGCCAACCCCAAGAAAAATTTGTCACGACTGGCGCAACTCTCTTTTTAGGTGATGGGGTTTTGTTGACTGATTGCTTAGCAACCGCTCTAGAGGGGGGCTTTGAAGGAGTAGCAACAGGGCTGCCTTGAGTTTTTAAAACCTGGCCGGCGTATATTAGATCTTTATCTTTAATGCCATTGATTGCTGCCAATCTTCTGTGATCGATCCCTAATTTAAAGGCGATACCAATCAAAGTATCACCCGATCGAACACGATACTCACCGGCACCGATGGTGGGTCGCTGAAGACCTAGTGACTGATCTGAAACTGGGGCATACCCTGTGCTACAAGCAGAGAGAAGTAGCGCAAATGCAAGTAAAGCAGTGAGCCGCAAACAGTTAGCCTCTCGATGGCAGTCTATCGATTAACAGAACAACCGCTAAGCCAAACAGCATCAATAGAATGGCCAACACTAGTTGAGATGGTTCACCCGTAAGATCTGTAAAGGCTGTTGGGGTAACATTCTGCTCCACGAGCGGCACCTGATGCCCTTTAGAGTTGATGGTGTAAGAGAGTGTGTACTTCCATGGCCACACCTTATTGAGTGAACCCAGCAAAAAACCTGACAACAGCGCTAAAGTCATTGAGCGATAATGATTGAAAGCCCAACTCAATACTCGAGAAAACGCCAATAAACCAGAGGCCGCACCAGCGGCAAACAGTGCGATAACAGCAAAATCAAACTCTTTAATCGCTGTCAGAATGGTCGTATACATCCCTAATAGAAGCAGAATAAAGCTACCTGAGATACCTGGAAGAATCATGGCACAGATGGCAATCATCCCTGCAAAAAAGACCATCAGCGCCGAATCAGGCACACTACTGGGCGACATGGAGGTCAACAAATAGGCCAACACCGCGCCAAGAACAAAGACGGACATCCGATTGGCGCACCAACCTGCAACATGACGAGCCACACTCCATGTTGACGCAAGAATCAAACCAAAGAAGAACGACCACAACAGAACCGGGTACTCGTCTAGGAGAAACAGAACCGTCTTCGCCAATAAGATGATACTAAGCGCGATACCGGCTACAAGGACCAACAAGAAGGTTCCGTTAACCTGTTTCCAGGCAGCCACTAAGCCTTTCTTAAAAAGAACATTCAGTGCTTTCAAATCGAAGCGACGAATCGAGTGAATGAGCTCTTCATAGATACCGGTAATGAAGGCAATAGTTCCACCTGAAACACCAGGAACAGCATCAGCCGCACCCATCAACATCCCTTTCAATAACAACTTAAAATATTGAAACGCTGTGCGCTGCTTATTTAAATGATCCATTGTCTATTAACTTACCAACCCATTGAGTAGAGGAACAAACTTAACCGGCTCTATCACTTTGGTCTCAAAATGCGAATCACTGCGTCGCAAAATGCGAACCAGTTTTTGCTCTTCATCTCCAACAGGGGCCACTAAAACGCCACCCACCTTCAATTGCTTCTTCAAAGATTCAGGAATAACTGAGGGGGCTGCCGTTACCATAATGGCATCAAACGGTGCCTCATGCTCGAGCCCCATTCCACCATCAGTGTGAAAAAGAGAGACATTACTCAATCCCAAGTAGCCCAGTACAGATGCAGCTCGCTCTTGTAACGGAAGAATTCTTTCTACACTGAAAACCTGCTGACAGAGCTGAGCAAGAACTGCTGTCTGATAGCCAGATCCCGTGCCAACTTCTAACACCTTATCTTTAGCACCAAACTCCAACAGCAACTCGCTCATTCTAGCGACAGTGTAGGGTTGAGAGATGGTTTGGTTATATCCAATTGGCAGCGCGGTGTCTTCATAGGCTTTATGCGATAGCGCTTCATCAATGAAGAGATGACGGGGCGTTTCAACGATCGTCTCTAATACCGTTTTATCGGTGATCCCTTGATCCTGCAAGCGATTGAGAAGCCTCTCTCTTGTTCGGCGTGAAGTCATTCCGATCCCTTCACGTAAAAGCTGTTGGGACACTATTACTGCTCCAACCAATCAGCCACCTGATCAAGATCAGAGTAGCGAGTCATATCCAGCTGCAGAGGGGTGACCGCAACATAGCCATTTTCAACCGCATAGAAATCGGTACCTTCAACACGATCTTTGGCTTCACCGACGGCGGCAATCCAATAGCGAGTTCGACCTCGTGGGTCTTGAGTAGGTAGTGGCGGTTCGCCAGCACTGCGGTGGCCCAAACGGGTAATTTGCACACCCTTTAATTGATCCATAGGGAGATCAGGAACATTCACATTAATGACGGTTCTCGGTGCAACCTTCAAGGATTCAATATTCGCGACCAGATCAGCCACTACCTGTGCGGCCGTTTCATAGTGTTTAGGGTGAAAATTGCAGGTCGATACTGCTATAGGTGGTAGTGTCAAATGACGACCTTCGGTTGCCGCAGCCACGGTACCTGAATAGACAATATCGTCACCCAAGTTTGCACCCGCATTGATACCGGAAACGACGATATCAGGGATATCACCATCTGAGAAAATCCCAGAAACCCCTAAATGCACACAATCGGTTGGCGTTCCATCGACTCCAAAATAACCACTACTATGCACAATTGCATCAAGAGGACGATCCAAGGTTAACGAGTTACTAGCACCGCTTCTATTACGATCAGGTGCTACAACCGTACAGCGGTGACCTGCCTCTTTTAGACGTTCAGCAAGAACCCGCAACCCCGGTGCGTAAACACCATCATCATTGGAAACCAAAATATGCATCTAGTTATCTCTTATCTATTATTGGCTCAATCCTAAGTGGAAAGGGTTACCAGACACACAGCTCACGCAAAACACTCGTGGCAAACGAGCCTGATGGAAGAGAGAAACTGAGTTTTACGACCTGCTCTTCTAGCACTTCCACATGCAAATCTCTTGGGACCAATCGCATACTGCGACGCTCTTGTCTAAGCCCAAGCGTTTCCAACCCCTCAGATATTTGAGGATACCCCGCGACGACCGACTTTTCTATCATCTGAGCCTTATCCAGGGAGTATAATTCGCCTTTACCCCACATCGGCGCAGTCAAATGCAGATCGCACTGATCGAAACGGGCTTTTTGATCAGGATCATTAGCGTCGTAACGATGAACTTTTTGCGTGAAGTCTTCGATCAAGACATCCCCATCGAGAGGGCTATCCCAGGTGCCTTGATCTATACGAGTGGAGATCACTCGATTGAATAGATAGGAACGCAGTGCCGAAATGTACATGCTGCGTTTGTTGCGCTGACGTTCAACCAACTCACCCGACAGGATAGCCAATCCTGAGTGAAGATTACCGAACGACTGACCAAATCGCTGCTCACCAAAGTAGTTAGGAACCCCTGATTCAAGAGAAGTCGCTTTATGCAGAAGTCGATTTACATCAGAGACCTCTCTGAGGGTAATCTCAAATCGGTTACCCTTAAGATGACCGAGTTTAATCTTGCGACGATGTTTACTCGACTTGAGAACATTGATCGTATCACCACCGAATAACGCCCAGTTAAGCACACGTCGAGATCCGGGCAGATGGACACTGAACCACTGCTCAGTTACGGCATGGCGATCTTTTTTACCTGCGTAGGCCACATCTCTGGGGCTGACCTGGCAGAAGTTAGCTAGCTGACGCGCCACCCAATCGGTGTTTTCACCGCGTTTCTGAATGTATAGGTAGTGATGTTCGCCTTCCCCCTCTGGTTCATACCCCAAATCTTCAACAACACGAAAATCCTCTGGTGCAGAACGAAGCTGTGCCTTCACATCGGGTTGGCCGTTCACATAGCTGAAAGGCTCTACAACAAATTCAGTCACTATCCATCTCCGATGGTGTCAAAGGCTTAACCACCTGATAAAAAGTCTCCTCTTTACCAATCATTCCCATTTCAGATCGGGCTCTCTCTTCGAGTGCTGACAAGCCGCGTTTTAGATCTTGCACTTCAGCTTCCAGCTCTGAGTTTCGCTCCAACAGCCTCTGGTTAATCTTGCGCTGCTCTTCAATATCGCTCTGTACCTGCCAAATTTGAGGCAAGCTTGGCTCTCCGAACCAGAGTCGATACTGAAGCGCCACTGCCATTAGGAGCAGAATTAACCAAAACCAACGCAAGCTGTTTCTCTCCACAAAAAAAGGGCCTAAGGCCCTTTTATATCATGTTTCTATTAACCCTGGCCTTTAATCTCAACTAGGCCTCGGTATGCTGCTGCAGCACCCAACTCCTCTTCGATACGAATGAGGCGGTTGTACTTAGCAACACGGTCCGAGCGACAAAGTGAACCGGTCTTAATTTGCCCAGCGGCTGTTCCCACTGCAAGGTCAGCAATGGTTGTATCTTCAGTTTCGCCAGAACGGTGTGAGATAACTGCCGTGAAGCCAGCATCCTGAGCCATTTTAATCGCATCCAAGGTTTCAGACAGTGAACCGATCTGGTTGAACTTAATCAAGATCGAGTTACCGATGCTCTGTTCGATACCACGAGATAGAATCTTAGTGTTGGTTACGAATAGATCGTCACCAACTAGCTGAACCTTATCGCCGATCTTGCTTGTCAGGCTCGCCCAACCATCCCAATCAGACTCATCCATGCCATCTTCAATAGAGACAATTGGGTAGTTTTCAGTCAATGCTTTAAGGTAGTCACCGAATCCTTCTGAATCAAACTTCTTACCTTCACCCGCAAGATCGTACATACCCTCTTTGTAGAACTCAGAGGAGGCACAGTCTAGTGCCAGAGTGACATCTTTACCCAACTCGTAACCTGCGTTAGCGATCGCCTCTTTAATGACAACCAGTGCCTCTTCATTAGACGCAAGGTTTGGCGCAAAGCCACCTTCGTCACCAACCGCTGTATTAAGGCCTTTAGCTTTAAGCACCGCTTTTAACGCGTGGAAAATTTCAGCACCGCAACGAAGCGCTTCGGCAAAACTTGATACGCCAACCGGCTGCACCATGAACTCTTGGATATCAACGTTGTTATCCGCGTGCTCACCACCGTTCAAGATATTCATCATTGGCACAGGCATAGAGTAGCGACCTGGAGTACCATTGATCTCTGCGATGTGTTGATAAAGTGGAATGTTTTTAGCTTGCGCAGCCGCTTTTGCAGCAGCAAGTGAAACAGCAAGAATGGCGTTCGCACCAAATTTGCTCTTATTCTCTGTACCGTCAAGCTCAAGCATCTTGTTATCCAGAGCGCGTTGATCAGTCACATCCATGCCAACTAGGGCATTTTTGATTTCGCCGTTCACAGCAGCAACCGCTTTAAGCACGCCTTTGCCTAGGTAGCGAGATTTATCACCATCACGTAGCTCTAGTGCTTCACGTGAACCGGTTGATGCACCCGATGGCGCACAAGCAGATCCCATGATGCCGTTCTCAAGAACAACGTCCGCTTCAACCGTTGGGTTACCACGTGAATCCAATACTTCACGTGCTTTGATGTTTGCAATTGTAGTCATTTCCCTAACTCCTAATTAGCTGTTCGCTTGGTACTCAAGCGCAGCGCCAATAAATCCTTTAAATAGACCGTGTCCATCACGTGGCGTAGAGGTAAACTCTGGGTGGAACTGACAAGCCACAAACCACGGATGATCTGGTGCCTCCACAACCTCGACTAATTCTCCATCCGTTGAACGACCTGAGATAACAAGCCCGGCAGCTTCTAGCTGTGCAACGTAATTATTATTCACTTCATAACGATGGCGGTGACGCTCAACGACCTCAGTTGAGCCATAGGCTTCAGCAACATGCGTGCCCGCTTTAAGATGACATAGCTGAGCACCTAGACGCATAGTGCCACCTAGATCTGAATCGTCAGTACGCTGTTCAACTTCACCGGTGTGATCCGTCCACTCAGTAATCAAACCGATAACAGGGTGCTCAGCTTCTGTATTGAACTCCGACGAGGTCGCACCCGCCAAGCCAGCAACATTACGTGCGTACTCAATTACAGCAACCTGCATGCCAAGGCAGATACCAAGGTAAGGGACTTTATTTTCACGAGCGTAACGTACCGCCTCGATCTTACCCTCAACACCACGCTCACCAAATCCACCAGGTACTAGGATCGCACTGAAGTCCTTAAGGATCTCAACCCCTTCCCGCTCAACACGTTCAGAATCGATGTATTCGATTTTTACTTTCTTACGATGTGAGATGCCTGCGTGTGATATCGCCTCGATAAGAGACTTGTAGGCATCCAGAAGTTCCATGTATTTACCGACCATCGCGATGGTCACTTCACCCTCTGGATTCAAAAACGCATCAGCTACCGCATTCCACTCACCTAGATCAGCCTTAGGGCAATCCAGGTTAAATCGTTCAACAACGATCTGATCCAAACCTTGTGCTTCTAACATCGCAGGGATTTTGTAGATGGTATTTGCATCAGGCAATGAAATAACAGCGCGCTCTTCTACGTTGGTAAACATAGAGAGTTTTTTAGCTTGTGATTCAGGCAGCGCAAAATCAGAGCGGCATACCAAAATATCAGGCTGAATACCGATAGAGCGCAGCTCTTTCACAGAGTGCTGTGACGGCTTAGTTTTAATCTCACCGGCCGTAGCAATGTAAGGCACAAGTGTAAGGTGCATGAACATAGCGCGGTTTGAGCCCAGCTCCACTTTCAGCTGACGAACAGCCTCCAAGAACGGCAAGGACTCAATATCACCAACGGTACCGCCAATCTCACAGAGAGCGATATCAGCATCACCTGCACCTTCGATAACGCGGCGCTTAATCTCATCAGTGATGTGAGGAATAACCTGAACAGTTCCGCCTAGGTAATCACCACGGCGCTCTTTACGAAGAACGTGTTGATAAATACGGCCTGTCGTAAAGTTGTTTCGCTTGCCCATGGTCGTACGAATAAAACGCTCGTAGTGGCCAAGGTCCAAATCGGTTTCAGCACCATCTTCGGTGACAAATACCTCACCATGCTGAAACGGACTCATAGTACCAGGATCCACGTTAATGTATGGATCGAGCTTAAGCATGGTGACTTTAAGACCACGCGCTTCCAAAATTGCCGCGAGAGAGGCCGAAGCAATGCCTTTGCCCAATGAGGAAACAACACCACCGGTGACGAAAATATAGCGCGTCATGCAGAACCTGTCAGATAGAGTTTGTAGGGAGTTCTAGCGAACTCAAGATGGGAAATCAGTCTACCAAAAGAGCGCTTTGGTAACAAACATCAAACGACCCAATTTAGTAAAAATCCGTCTTTAACGCAGACTTTTTCATCCAGCCATATTTCAGGAATCGCCACCACCTGACCCGACGAACAGACAATTGGCCAACACTCTCTTAACCAAGGTGGGATTCGATGCTCATTCATCAGCTTTTTAATACTGACATGCCCCCCGCGAGACTCAATGTAAACAGACTCACCTGGCTCTCGAGCTCGAAGAGTTAGTTTCATATCTACCGGCAGACCAGCCTCAGATCTAATGGCGCTCAACTGACCAGGACCAAATGTCACTGTCTCATCAGAGACCACCCACTCAATGGACTCACAGGGTTGACGTTCAATATCAGGTGATAAAAATAACTTCTCATCATAGGCGCGCAAAATCACTGTGGAAAATTGCCACTCACCCTTTGCCTTAACATCCAGCTTTGCAATCGATTCCAGCTGTTTCTCCGAGCCTACCTTCTGACCAGCAGAACTTAACCAGTGATAGAGAAGATTTTTCTTACGTGCCAGTGAGAGCTGCAACAGGAGTGCTAAGGAGAGAACCCCCTCCTCTAGCTGACAACGTTCAAGATCCATCTGCGCCAGCGCTTCATGCAATTCACTCGCTTCGCTCAAGCGTGACGCTGTTTTAGCCAGCTTAGATTTCCAGTCAGGCCATTGAGCGCTCAAAACACCCGACAACTCTCTACGAATCCAGTTTCTGGTAAAGCTTGTATCGAGATTGCTGGGATCATCCACCCAAGCAATGTGCAACTCTTTAGCCGCTGACTCGATATCAGCTCTTGTCGTATTCAGAAGCGGTCTGAAAAGTTCTCCTCCCCCAACTGTCCTATTTGAAGCAATTCCCGAAAGCCCATTAACACCTGAGCCTCTAAAGAGGTTAAAGAGGACCGTTTCGGCTTGGTCATCTTGGTGGTGGGCTAGCAGCAAAGCCTCTTTGGGCTTTAAATGCTTGTTAAATGCAGAGTAACGCGCCTGCCTTGCGCTCTCTTCAGACGAGGAGTCACAGGTCACTTTTACTGATTCAAAAGTGACACCCCATTCGGATGATGATTCAGCACAAAATCGCTCCCAGCTATCAGAGCCGCTTTGCAGCTGATGATTAACATGCATTGCTGACAAGCGATCAGGAGGGAGTATGTCAGAGCAGAGCTTAAGAAGCAGGCTTGAGTCTAGACCGCCGCTGTAGGCAACGACCCAATGCTCAATATGGGGATGTTGTAGAAAAAAAAGCCGCAGACTCTCTCGAATATCTGCGGCTGTTTTATTGCTCATTAACGACCAATTGCGCCGTAAGAGAGAATTCGCTGATAACGTTGATCCAGCAACTCTTGATCAGCTAGGCCAGTCAGTTTTTGCAGTGAGGCTTGCAACTGCTGCTTAAGACTAGCGGCCATCAACGCGGGATCACGGTGCGCACCACCTAGCGGCTCAGCAACAATCTGATCAACCAGACCCAGTTCGTGAAGACGCTCAGACGTGATACCCATCGCTTTAGCGGCATCTGAAGCACGCTCTGCGCTCTTCCATAGAATTGAAGCACACCCCTCTGGAGAGATGACTGAGTAAGTTGAGTACTGAAGCATTAGTAGCTCATCACAGATACCGATAGCCAATGCACCACCAGAACCCCCTTCACCAATCACTGTCGCGATAATAGGCGTCTTCAACTTAGACATTTTCGCAAGGTTAAATGCAATCGCTTCGGATTGACCACGCTCTTCAGCATCGATGCCTGGGTAAGCCCCTGGAGTATCGATAAAGGTCAGAATTGGCATATTGAATCGCTCTGCCATCTCCATCACACGGAGTGCTTTACGGTAACCTTCTGGACGAGGCATACCAAAGTTGCGACGAACCTTCTCTTTGACTTCACGACCTTTTTGATGACCAATCACGGCAACAGGCTGACCATCTAAACGACCAATACCACACACAATTGCCTGATCATCAGCAAAATGACGATCCCCATGAATCTCTTCAAACTCATCGATGATGTATTTGATGTAGTCCAGAGTGTATGGGCGTTGCGGATGGCGAGCTAATTGCGAAACCTGCCAAGCACTCAGGTCAGAGAAGATTGAACGAGTCAGAGAGTGACTTTTTTCACGAAGGCGTGATACCTCGTCAGAGAGGTTGATACTCTCATTATCTTCGCCAACGTGTTTAAGTTCGTTGATCTTTGCTTCCAGATCAGCAATTGGCTGTTCAAAATCAAGGTAGTTGGGGTTCATACAATTCGCTTCTAAAAGATAAAACTGATTGTGGAATTCTACCGCGCACGCAAAAAAGTAGCCACCCTAGGTGGCTAAATACTGTCAGGAAAACTAGTAGATCAGCGAGACGCTATGATTACCAAACTGCTCGCGAAGTGATTGCATCAGGTCGTCATCAGGAGAGACAATCCACTCTGAGCCAAGCTCAATCCGACCCTTCGCCTCAGCACAGCTATAGTCAATCACAACAGGCATACCCTGCTGATAAGCGCGTGCTTTTTTCAAAGAGTCCTGCAACATTCTCAAGCTTTGTTGAGTTAATCCCTTTGCGTCGGCCTTAATCGTTAACGACTTCGCATAACGAATACGGGCATCCGCGACACTTAATACCTGCTGCCCACGCACCTTGAGGCCACCGTTATAGTCGTCTTGAGCCACCTCTCCTTCCACCACAATCACCTGATCTTTTTGAATCAGACGACGCGCTTCATCATAGGTTTCACCAAACAGACTCACATCGATACGAGCAGATCGATCATCCAAGGTTACAAAGCAGAGATTTTCGCCTCGCTTGGTCTTTTTAACACGCAGGTCGACAACCAAGCCGGCCATTTTTTGAGCTCGCCCTCTAGCCGGTTGAAGCTCTTGTAGTTTGCGAGAAACAAAGTGTTTTAATTCAGACTCATACTCATCAATAGGGTGACCCGTCACGTAAAGACCGAGGGTATCCTTCTCGCCATTCAGACGCTCTTTGTCGCTCCACTCGCGAGCATTCATGAACTGCTCGAAAGGATCGGCATCGACAACCTCTTCAGACTCACCAAACAGGTCGAACATTCCCGCATCTTGATTGCGCGCATCTTGATCGGCCGACTGCAAAGCTGCAGGTATAGCGGCCCACAACACCGCTCGATTGGGACCTAAGGCATCAACAGCACCAGAGCGTACTAAGGATTCAAGCACTCGCTTGTTGAGTTTTTTAGACCCTACTCGTTTACAGAAATCGAACAGATCTTTAAACGCTCCCGATTTCCGAGCCTCCATGATCGCTTCAACAGGACCCTCACCTACGCCTTTAACCGCTCCAAGCCCGTAGACAACCTCCTGATTTGGACCCACCGTAAATTTGAACTCACTCAAATTAACGTCGGGAAGCAATACTTTGAGCTTCATCTGACGACACTCTTCAATGAAGATCACCACCTTGTCGGTGTTCTGCATATCAGAGGACATAACAGCCGCCATGAATGGCGCTGGATAGTAGGTTTTTAGCCAAGCTGTTTGGTAAGAGACCAATGCATAGGCAGCCGAGTGGGATTTGTTAAATCCGTAACCCGCGAATTTTTCAACCAGGTCAAAGATATTACCTGCCAGTTTTTCATCAATGCCCTGAGCGTTTGAGCCCTCAATGAAAAGATGTCGCTGCTTCGCCATCTCCTCTGGTTTTTTCTTACCCATCGCTCGACGCAGCATATCCGCTCCGCCCAGCGTATAACCCGCCATCACCTGAGCGATCTGCATGACCTGCTCTTGGTAGAGAATGATGCCGTAAGTCGGCTCCAAAACCGGTTGAAGAGAATCCAGCTGGTAATCAGGGTGAGGCCAAGCCATCTCAGCGCGGCCATGCTTACGGTTGATAAAGTCATCAACCATGCCCGATTGCAAAGGACCTGGACGGAACAGCGCCACCAGTGCGACGATATCTTCGAAACGTGACGGCAAGAGACGACGAATCAAATCTTTCATACCACTGGATTCAAGCTGGAAAACCGCCGTTGTCTCAGCACGCTTGAGTAGAGCGTAGACCTCAGGATCCTCTAAATCGATCGCTTCAATTCGCAGCGGCTCTTCGCCTTCAATCTCTTTCTGTTTATTGATGGTCTCAAGTGCCCAGTCAATGATAGTCAGGGTTCTAAGACCCAAGAAGTCGAACTTAACGAGACCCGCTTCTTCAACATCATTCTTATCAAACTGGGTCACCAAGCCCTGACCTTCAGCATCACAGTAAGTTGCCGAGAAATCGGTCAGTTTGGTTGGAGAGATCACCACACCACCGGCGTGCTTACCTACATTTCGAGTAACCCCCTCGAGTTTGTAGGCCATCTCCATAATCTCTTGAGCCTCTTCACTGCCTTCAACGAACTCGCGAAGCGCTTCTTCCTGCTCCCAAGCTTTATTGAGTGTCATTCCCACTTCAAATGGGATCAATTTAGAGAGGCGATCAGCCAGACCGAAGGGTTTACCTTGAACACGCGCCACATCTCGAACCACCGCTTTAGCCGCCATGGTACCGAAGGTAATGATTTGCGAAACGGCATCTCGCCCATAGGTTTGAGCGACGTAGTCAATGACCTGATCTCGATTATCCATACAGAAATCGATATCAAAGTCCGGCATCGAAACACGCTCCGGGTTAAGGAAACGTTCGAACAGAAGATCGTACTCAAGTGGGTCAAGGTCGGTAATTTTAAGGACATAAGCGACCAATGAGCCGGCACCGGAACCACGCCCTGGCCCTACAGGAATACCATTCTCTTTAGCCCATTTGATGAAGTCCATGACGATCAGGAAGTAACCTGGGAAACCCATCTGGATGATGATATCCAGCTCAAACTTCAACCGCTCATCATAGGCCTTACGAATCTCAGAAAACTCTTCTGAGTTTCGATCAAAGAGAAAATCGAGGCGCTCTTCTAAACCGACTTCAGACACTCTCCTGAAGTAGTCATCCATCAACACCCCTTCAGGTATTGGGAATCTTGGCAGGTAGTAAGTTCCGAGTTCAATCTCGATGTTGCATCGTTTGGCGATTTCAACGCTGTTTTCGATCGCTGAGGGAATATCAGAGAAGAGCTCAATCATCTCCTCAGAGGATTTGAAATATTGCTGATCAGAGTAATCTCTTGGGCGCGTAGGATCATCCAAAGTGCGCCCCTGGTTAATACAGACTCGCGCTTCATGAGCATCAAAGTCATCCTCGCGGACAAACATCACTTCATTGGTTGCAACGACAGGACAACCCAGCGACTGGGCAAGCTCGATACTTTTATGGATGACCGTCTCTTCATCAGAGCGCCCTGTTCTAACCAATTCCAGATAGAAGGCATCTGGAAAAAGATCCATCCAATATTGCAGACGAGCCTCTAAATCCGCCTGACCAGATAGGATCGCCTGACCTATCTCCCCACGGCGACCGCCCGAGAGCGCGATCACACCCTCAGATTTTTCAGCAATCCAGCTTTTATAGATAAGCGCACGCTCAGGGTCGAGTGACTGACCTTCGGCATAGGCTCTAGAGACCAGTTCGGTGAGATTACGATAACCCAAGCCGTTTTTAACGAGCAGCGTCAACTGGGTCGGTGGCGACTCCGGATCGGCATCATCTACCACCCAAAAATCGACCCCGCAGATTGGTTTAATCCCCGCCGCAGTGGCCGCTTTGAAGAACTTAACCAACGCATAGAAGTTGGTCTGATCGGTTAACGCAACAGCGGGCATCTGCGCCTGTGCAGCATGCTTAACTAGCTCTTTAACACGAACCAGACCATCATAGAGTGAGAACTCAGAGTGCGCACGAAGATGGACGAACGATGCGTCAGTCATTCTACTGATTCCCCTCCATTAGGCGCCTTACTGGCGCAAATGAACGACGATATTCCGGTAATACCCCGTGCTCTTGTATCAGTTGAAGATGAGCCGGCGTCGGGTAGCCTTTATGTTTGGCAAATTGATACTGCGGAAATTGTGCGTCCAATTCTAGCATTTGATGATCACGATGTACCTTAGCAATGATAGAAGCCGCACTGATCTCTGCGACTTTTGAGTCACCTTTCACTACCGCTTCAACAGAGTAAGGAATCTCGGGGCATCGATTACCGTCCACATAGACATGATCAGGCACTTGGGATAAACCCAACACCGCTCGCTTCATCGCCAGCATTGTCGCGTGCAAAATATTCAATTCATCAATCTCTTGCGGCGTTGCAACCGCGATTGACCAGCACAACGCTCGCTCTTTAATTTCAATGGACAAAGCTTCACGACGCTTTTCAGACAGCTTTTTCGAATCCATCAACCCCTCAATAGGATTGTTAGGATCGAGAATCACTGCTGCTGCAACCACATCGCCAACAAGCGGTCCTCGCCCTACTTCGTCCACACCGGCAAAGAGAGAGTGCTCAGCAAAGTTAAATTCTTGAGGCTGCATCAGCTTCTAAACTCCAATAGTGTGGATACAGCTTCTGCCGCTTGCTCATCGGCATCTTGGCGAATTAGCCCAGACAGATCAGAAAATTCCTGCTGCAGCGATTGAATGTAATGGCTATCCGTCAGACTTTGTAAAACCAGAGGCTCTAATACCTCGACCCTCACATCAGACTGAAAAATCTCGGGAACCAATGCTCTGCCTGCCAATAGGTTAGGCAGGGATACATAGGGAGTTTTTAGCATTCGAGAAATAATCGCATAACTCAGCGGGGCCATTTTGTAGGCCACCACCATAGGCGTTGAACAGAGCATCGCTTCCAGTGTTGCCGTACCGGACGAAATCAAAACTGAGTCTGCCGCCATCAAACACTCCTGCGAGGAGCCTTGAACAAGTTTAATCTTACTCTCTGCCTGAGCCTCTCGAATTAACAGGGCTATCTGCTGATAACGGGCTTCGTTAGCGGCTGGAAGGATGACCTGAAGATTGGGAATCTTACTGCAAAGCGCGAGTGCCGTTTCAATGAACGGGGGTGCCAACTTACCCACTTCAGAACTGCGACTTCCTGGCATCAGAGCCAATACGGGACTCGCATCACTCAGACCAAGAGCCGTTTTGGCTTGGCTTTGACTAATAGAGAGTGGCAGCTGAGTGGCTAATGGATGGCCAATAAACTGAGCCTTAACCTGAGTATCTTTGTAATACTTCGCTTCAAAAGGGAGAAAGCAGAGCATCAAATCAACCGACTGTTCAATCTTTTTTAGACGTTTCTCTCGCCAGGCCCAAACCGAGGGGCTGACATAGTGAACCGTTGGGATGGCACGCTCTTTTAGGACTCTCTCAAGACCTAAATTAAAGTCGGGAGCATCAATGCCAATAAAAAGATCGGGGGGTGTTTGCAACCACTTTTCTATTAACTTCTTGCGCCGTTTTAAAAGTTCGCGAAGCCGTTTTAAGACCTCCACCAGACCCATAACCGACAGACGCTCCATAGGAAACTCTGAATTAAGGCCCTGAGCAATCATTCGACGGCCTCCTACCCCCTCAAATGTGGCATTGGGATAGCGCTTCTTTAACGAACTGATCAACCCAGCGCCAAGAATGTCACCGGACTCTTCTCCAGCAACAATAGCAATCTTAATGGGTCTAGTTGAATTAACGGATGATTCCACGAGAGGAGTTACGTAGCGACTCAATCAATGGGGTCAATGCTGACTCGCCAGCTTCAAGCGACTCTAGTTGAGCGATCGCATCCGCAAGAGTAAGGTTTTTACGGTAGATCGTTTTATAGGCATTCTTAAGCGCACGGATCGACTCAGATGAGAAGCCTCGACGTTTTAGACCTTCAGCATTAATGCCGTGTGGTGATGCGGGATTACCGGTTGCAAGGGTGTAAGAGGGGATATCCTGGAGCACAACAGTACCGGCACCACACATAACATGTGCACCAATGTGACAGAACTGATGAACAGCTGTAAAACCGCCCAATATCGTATGATCACCAACATGAACATGCCCAGCTAAGGCTGCATTATTGGCCAAAATCGTATGATCACCGACAACACAGTCATGGGCCACATGGACATAGGCCATCAGAAGGTTATGACTGCCAATCTGCGTCAGGCTTTTATCCTGAACTGTTCCGCGGTGAATCGTTACGCCTTCTCGAATAACGTTGTTATCACCGATGATCAATTCAGTGGGTTCACCGGCATACTTTTTATCTTGGCAATCTTCGCCCACAGATGCGAATTGAAATATATGATTTCCGCTACCGATTTTGGTCGGGCCTTTGACGACAACATGTGATTCGATACGAGTATTTGCACCGATCTCGACATCAGGTCCGATGTAACTCCAAGGTCCAACCTCAACACCCTCTGCCAACTTAGCAGAGGGATCGATAATAGCTTGCGGGTGAATCAAAATCAGACCTTCCTATCAGCACACAGAATGGTTGCCGAGCTAACCGTTTCACCTTCAACCGTCGCTTTAACTTGGAACTTCCAGATACCGCGTTTTTCAGACAATACCAACGCTTCAAGCTGAAGGCGGTCGCCAGGCACTACTGGGCGTTTAAAACGCAGATTATCGGCACCCACAAAGTAGTAGATCGAACCATCCTGAGGTGTTTTATCCATGGTTTTAAAACCAAGAATACCGGCCGCTTGAGCCATCGCTTCAACAATCAAGACACCCGGCATGACGGGATGATCAGGGAAGTGGCCGTTAAAGAAAGGTTCGTTAACGGTCACATTCTTGTAAGCGACAATGGATTCACCGGGTGTTAGTTCTACAACGCGGTCAACCAATAGAAAAGGGTAGCGGTGCGGAAGGTATTTACGGATCTCATTTACATCCATCATATTCAGTTTTTAGCCTTATTCAGCAAGCTTTTTTACAAGCTTTTCTAGATTTTTAACGCGTTGGGACAACTCATCAAGTTGCTTAAACCGGACCACATTTCGCTTCCATTGAGCGTGAGGTTCAACCCCAGTACCCGATGAGTAAGCACCCGACTCTTTGATTGATTTACTGACCAAAGTCATCGCCGTGATGTGGGTTCGGTCGGCAATCTCTAAATGCCCCGTGACACCGCTCATACCTGCAATAGTACAATGAGAGCCGATACGAGTGCTACCCGCAATTGCAGTACAACCAGCTATGGCCGTTGACTCTCCGATCTCAACATTGTGTGCAATCTGAATTTGATTATCCAATTTCACACCATTAGCAATCAAAGTATCCGACAGAGCACCGCGATCGATCGTTGTGTTTGCACCGACCTCAACATCATCACCTAAAATCACACCACCGGCTTGGGCGATTTTTACCCAGCCTTGACCGTCATGAGCAAAACCGAACCCATCGGCTCCAATCACAGCACCAGAATGAATAATGCATCGCTTACCGATGGAAACTCCAGGATAGAGGGTTACATTCGCTTCAAGCCGTGTTGACTCACCGAGCAATACACCCTCACCTATGACCACGTTGGGACCCACATAGGCATGGGCAGCCACCTTAACTTGAGCGCCAACAATTGCACCCTCCGCAATCTGAGCAGAGGGGTCGATCTCGGCAGAAGGGTCTACTGTTGCAGTCGGCGCAATTCCAGCGACTAAAGGACCACGCCAATCAAACAGCTGCGATAACTTTGCAAAGGCTAGGTAGGGATTAGCAACGACAATAGCGCTATTGGGGACCAGATCAACGAACTCTGCACTGACTAGAACGACTTCAGCCTGAGTGTCTGGAAGCTGTTTTTGGTATTTGGCGTTGGATAGAAAAGAGAGCTGACCGATACCCGCTTTATCAAGGGTAGACATCCCAGAGATTAGACAATCACTACCAACAAGCTCTCCACTAACGCGAAGAGCTAAATCGGACGCTTTTTCGGAAAAATCAGTCAAACCCCAGTCACTCCTGGGCATTCAGGCGTTTAATAATCTCACCTGTAATGTCGATTCTAGGCTCAACATAGATAGCCGACTGACGATTGATAATCAGCGAAATATCGCCTTCATCAATAAGCGCTTTGATGACCTGATCCAACTTGGGACGCATACCCTCTAAAAACTCTTTCTCCATAGCCGCTCGCTGCTGCTGAAGCGCTTGCAGCTGTCGCTGATACTCGCCATACACTTTCTTGAATTGGAGATCTTTTTGCTGAATCTGTTCTTGAGTCAGCAGCCCCTTATTAAACTCAAAATCAGACTGCATCTTTTTAGCCTGATTTTCTAAATCACGAACCTGAGACTCTTGCTGGGAAGTGCTTTTAACTAAATCTGCGCGAAAGGCTTCTGCAGCATTACTCGACTGAAGCGCCGCTTGGACATCAAGAACAACCATTGAACCAGCAATAGCTGAGTGCGAGATAGAGGCAAACACCCAAAAAAGCAGAGAACGAGCAATCATCAGAAGGTTTGTCCTAATGAGAATTGCACAGACTCTTTCGTATCATTTGAGCTAGCGTTCAGTGCCTGACCAAAAGAGATAGACAACGGGCCAATTGCCGTAATCCAGCTCAAACCGACACCGGCAGCAAATCGAACCTCACCAATATCAATATTGTCAGAACAGTCTGTCAAGCCAGAGCAGCTATCCGTAGTAAATACGTTACCGCCATCCAAGAAGGCAATGGTACGAATCGATGAATCTTCATCTAAAAATGGCGCAGGGAAAATTAGCTCTGCAGAGCCTGACAGGAGAATGTTTCCTCCTATTGGGTCATCACCATCTTTAGGGCCTAAAGAGTTATTAGCAAAACCGCGAACGGTTCTTAACCCACCGGCAAAATAGCGTTGAAAGAAGGGGTAAGGGTTACTGTCCAATGAGCCTGCGAAACCATTACGAGTCTTAAGTCCAAACACCCAGGTTTGATCTCGGTTAAGCGGTTGATAGTAACGACCTGTGTAACTGGCTTTGTAGTAAGCAAGGTCACCACCTGGCACAGCAACATCCAATCGAACATCGTGAAGGTAACCATCCGTTGGGAAAAAGGCATTTTTCAGGTGGTTATTGCGCCAACGGCCGTTCAGGTTATAAGTTAAGTACGAAGAACCTGCTGAGGTAACAAACTCGTCAATAATGTCAGGTCGCGTTGAAACAGACTCATTAATGTTTACATCCGTTGAATCCAAACCGACACCAAGGGTGACACGTTGGTTTTCATCGATCGGGTAACCAAAATTCACTGAGGCACCAACCTCATTGGTATTGTAATCAGAGAGATCATCATTACCGAAATCTCTTGTACGGTAATAGACATCATAGCCACGCCCTACCCCATCAAGAGTGTAGTAGGGATCATTAAAGCTGAATGTGTACTGAGTTAGAATTTGAGAGTTATTAAAAGCAAAGCCAAACTCTGTACCGGTTCCCAAGAAGTTATCTTGTTGAAGGCCGACATCAAACAAAATACCTTCAGCGCTGGAGTAGCCAACGCCAGCGTTGATTTGCCCTAGTGATTGCTCTTCAACAGAAAACTGAAGGTCAACCTGATCATCTGCACTAGCAACTCTCAATGTTTTAATATCAACTTTGCTAAAAAAGCCCAAACGATCAAGGCGGGTTTTGGATCGTTCAATCGCATCTGCACTAGCAACACTGCCCTCCATCTGCGGTAACTCACGACGGATTACCTCGTCAGCCGTCATCGCGTTACCACGAATCTCGATACGACGAACCGTTACCAACTTACCCGGCTCAACATAGAATTTGAGCGCCACACCACCTTGGTCATCAACTTCAGGTATGGCGTTTGACTTAGCAAAAAGATAGCCGGAATCACCCAACTCTTTTTGAATGAGGTTATTTGTCTCAACCACCAACTTTCTAGAAAACAGATCGCCTGTTTTCATCTGAAGGTGTTTAGTAAGCTCAGACTTATCAACACCGAACTCACCAACAACATCGATATCAGTGTACTTATACTGCTGACCCTCTGTCAGACTGATGGTAACAAAGACCTGCTTCTGATCAGGGCTAATAGAGACATCAGATGAGTTGATATCAAACTTAACGAAACCGCGATCCAAGTAGTAGGAACGAAGTCTTTCGATATCAGCACTTAACTTCTCTCGAGCGTATTTATCATTATCAGTCCACCATGAGAAGAGATTGGTTGTTCCCAAATCAAACAGACCCAACAGCTCTTCATCAGAGAAAGCCGAATTACCAATGATATTAATTTTTTGTACTACCGCAGTTTCACCCTCAGTGACTTTTATATTGAGGGCTACACGATTACCATCTAGCTGCTCAACATCCGTGTTGATTTCAGCGGTATAGCGACCTGCCTGGTTGTATACTTGAAGCAGATCGAGACGAATTTGATCAAGAGCTGAACGACGAAACACGTCTCCCTCTTCAAGGCCTGATCGTTTGAGGGCAGCCATTAACTGCTCGTCTTTGATCAGATCGTTACCTTCAAGACGAATCAGCGCAACGGACGGGCGCTCTTTAACTCGAACAATCAACACACCTTGATCTTTGAGTAGCTCTACATCATCAAAATAACCGGATTCGAACAGATCTTTTGTCGCATCATTGAGAGCTCGTTGATCGACAAGATCACCACGATTAATCGGAAAATTTCGGAATACAATGGCTGGATCAACCTGCTGCAAACCTTCGATACGAATGTCATCGACGGCAAAATCACTGGCAATAGCATGGACCGAGAAGATAAGTCCTAACAGTGATAAGAGTGTGAAGCGTTTCATCCAGTGATTCCTCTAGTACGCTTAAAGACGCGCTAAATCGTTAAAAAATGCAATGGCCATCAAACTAAACAACAGCGCCATACCCAACCTCATTCCGAAAGCTTGGGTACGCTCGCTGACAGGACGACCTCGAATCAGTTCTACAAAATAGTACACTAAATGACCGCCATCTAGCATCGGAATTGGTAAAAGATTTAGCACACCCAAACTGATGCTGAGATAGGCCAAAAAACTGATAAAGGATTCCAACCCTGATGATGCCGAAGCGCCGGCCACCTTAGCGATCGTAATTGGGCCACTCAGATTTTTCACTGAAATGACACCAACGATCATCTTCTTGATCGAGTCCAGCGTCAGTCCAATCATCTGAACGGTCTTTTCGTAGGCACTCACTAGAGCATCCACCGGCCCCTGAGAGAGATCCCTTAACATATCCTCTGGCCACTGAGGGACGACAACGCCGGCACCGATATAGCCAACTAAGGCATCACTGCCGGGTCTTAGGCCGGGTCTTACAATCACCTCTTCGGACTGTTCATCACGAACAATTTCAAATCGAAGATCGGTATCGTAAGAAGCTTGCACTTTGCCAACCAAAGCCATCCAGTTATCGATAGGCGTATCGTCAATGCTGACGACCCTATCGCCCTCTTGCAGACCTGCTTTATAAGCTGGGCCATCAGGAGAGATTTGACCTATAACGGCAGGCACTTCTGGCTGCCAGGGTGACAAGCCAAAGGCTCGAAGTGGCGAAGTGGTCTCTAGATCAACATCCCAAGTTTGCAGATCAGCCGAGTAGTTTCTTAACCAACCAGAATTAGGTTCACCTGCACGAAGAGTTAATACACCTGTCTCACCCACTCGTGCTGCCAACGCTAAATTGATCTCCTCCCATGAGAGCACTTCTCGCCCGTCAATCTCAGCGATCTCATAATTGGGCTGAAGACCAGCTTGCTCTGCAAGCGAGTCAGGTGCAACGGCGCCAACGACAGGTTTTACAACCGTCACCCCCCATATGAATAGGAACCAATACGCAAAGAGGGCAAAGATCAAATTAACAAACGGGCCTGCTGCAACGATCGCGATTCGCTGATAGACGCTTTTGTTGTTGAACGCTTGAGATTTGAGCTCATCTGGAACCGGTCCTTCACGCTCATCGAGCATTCGAACATAGCCACCTAAAGGGATGGAGGCGACAGCATACTCAGTGCCATCTTTGCCCTTACGCATCCAGATAGGTTTACCAAAGCCGACAGAGAAGCGCAGTACCTTAACGCCACAACGACGAGCTACCCAGTAGTGACCCCACTCGTGAATTGTGACCAGTATGCCAAGTGTTATAAGAAGAGAGAGAACCGTTTGGATAAAATCCATCACTTACCCTTAAAGAATCGGAAGCAGTTGAATTCCTAACAAAAACAGCGGTGCAGCAGCCGTAAGACTGTCGACACGATCCAGTACGCCACCATGACCTGGCAGGATCACACCACTGTCTTTGATACCACGTTCACGCTTAAACATGCTCTCAAACAGATCGCCAAATACAGAGACAACCACCACCAAAGCAGAGAGCGCCATCAGCAGAATAATAGAAGTAGAAGAGAGACCTAAGACAATCGAGAATCCAAGAGCGATCATCATGGCTGCTAACAAACCACCATAAACCCCTTCACGCGTTTTGCCAGGACTAACTTTAGGTAAAAGCTTAACTCGACCAAAGCGCTTACCGGCAAAGTAGGCGCCTATATCAGCACCCCAAACCAACAAAAACAGCAGCAGTAGTAATAGATGCGCGCTCTCATGGGTTTTCAGACCCACCATCGCCACCCAAGCAGGGACTAGCACCAACAGACCGGTAATCAACTTAGTCACAGCCCCATCGATACCTAGGGTCTTTGGGTAGCGAACCACCCGAGTAATCGCAAACACCCAAAATAGCGCTGCGACAACTAATATAGGGAGCGTCAAAGCAGTAACAAATGGGTAGATCGCTGCGATTACCACTCCCACTAACGCCACAAAGAGCGCTCGCATGCGACGTGAATAGAGCGCGAAATTACCCCACTCCCAGGCCCCAATCATCATCACAAGCGCCATAACGATAGCAAACCCAGACAAAGGTAGAAGGAAAACCGAACCTAGCGCCAATGGCGCCAAAATTGAAGCGGTAATGACGCGCTGTTTAAACATGACTTTCGGCCTCCAGTTGCTCACTGGTTCGGCCAAATCGACGCTCACGCGTTTGGAAGTTATCAACCGCTTTGAGAAGCTCTTCGCGGTTAAAGTCTGGCCAGTAGAGATCGCTGTAGTAGAACTCTGTGTAAGCGAATTGCCAGATTAAAAAGTTAGAGATTCGCTGTTCACCGGCCGTTCTGATGCAGAGATCTGGCAGAGGCTGATCGGCCAGTGAGACATGCTTTGAAATAAGATCTGCATTGATATCGGTAGGTTCTAGCTCGCCCTGCTTGACCTGCTCAGCAATCTGCTGAACCGCATGAGCAATATCCCACTGACCACCGTAGTTAGCTGCAATATTCAGATTAAGCGCAGTACAGTGGGCAGTCGCTTGTTCGCCTTTTTCGATGCGCTGCTGTAGTGATTCGGAAAAACCAGACTTATCACCAATGACACGAAGACGAATATTATTTTTGACGAGTTTTTTAACCTCACGATCGAGGGCAAACTTGAAGAGATCCATCAGACCACGGACCTCTTTTTCAGGACGGCGCCAGTTCTCAGAACTGAAGGCAAAAAGAGTCAGAGATTCAACCCCTGACTCCATACAGCCTTGAATGACATCACGGACACTATCGACGCCCGCTTTATGACCGGCGAGAGACGGCAAGCGACGCTCTTTGGCCCAACGGTTATTGCCATCCATAATGACGGCAATATGGCGTGGAGCAGGACGTGTATTGACGGTGTTATCGTTATTATCGGCCATTAAAGGTCGTATCCTAATGCGCTGTGCGCGAATTTGATGGATTAAATCTCCATCAAATCCTTCTCTTTTTGAGCCAACAGCTTGTCGATCTCAGCAACGTGCTTATCAGTCTCTTTTTGAACCTGATCTTCGCCACGACGCGCATCGTCCTCTGTTATCTCTTTCTCTTTCAAAAGATCTTTAATATCACCGTTAGCATCACGACGCACATTGCGCACAGCCACTCGAGCATTCTCAGCTTCGCCACGTGCCTGACGAATATAGCCCTTACGAGTCTCCTCGGTCAGCGCTGGCATTGGCACGCGAATAACATCACCGGCTGTCGCTGGGTTAAGACCAAGATCTGATTTCATGATCGCTTTTTCGATCTCAGGAACCATGTTCTTTTCCCATGGGATGATCGACAGTGTACGCGCATCTTCAACCGTCACGTTAGCAACCTGCTGAATCGGCATATCAGAACCGTAGTAGTGGACCATCACAGAATCAAGAATGGCAGGGGTCGCACGACCTGTTCGAATTTTTTTAAACTGCTCTACAAGAGAATCAACGCTTTTTGACATACGCTGATCAGCGTCTTGAACAATCTCAGTAATCATTATTTATCTCCGTTAGCGCTGCCGCTATCGATCAATGTACCCTCGTCGCCACCTACAACTAGGTTAACAAGAGCACCATGCTTGTTCATATTGAAAACGCGCACGGGCATATCGTGGTCACGGGTCAGACAGATTGCTGTCATATCCATCACACCCAGCTGACGCTCAAGCACCTCATCAAAACTTAGACGGTCGTAGCGCTCAGCCGTTGGATCTTTCATAGGATCCGCAGTGTAGACGCCGTCAACCTTAGTTGCCTTAAGTACCACATCGGCTTCGATCTCAATGCCGCGCAGACAGGCAGCAGAGTCGGTTGTAAAGAAAGGGTTACCGGTACCAGCAGAGAAGATCACCACATCACCTTGTGACAGGTAACGCATCGCATTTCGACGATCATAGTGATCCACAACGCCGCTCATCGGAATTGCCGACATCACTCGCGTCGCAATATTACAGCGTTCGAGTGCATCACGCATTGCAAGTGCGTTCATCACAGTGGCTAGCATACCCATATGGTCGCCAGTCACTCGATCCAATCCTGCTTCACTTAGCGCAGCGCCGCGAAACAGGTTACCACCACCAATCACTAGACCGACCTGAACGCCGATACCCACTAACTGACCGATCTCCAGAGCCATTCGATGAAGAACTTTTGGATCGATACCAAAGTTCTCTTCTCCCATTAAAGCTTCACCGCTTAATTTCAGAAGAATTCGCTTATATTTGGAGTTAGGCTTGTTTACAGGCATGGGCACCCCCGGCAGGCGATTAAAAGAAGTGTGATAAAGGTATATCGAAAACAACTAGCCCCGCAAGTCGGCAGGGCTAGTTTAGTACAGAATTAGCCTTGCAGCTGCTCTGCTACCTCTTGAGCGAAGTCTTTCTTCTCAACTTCAATGCCTTCACCAACTTCTAGGCGGGTGAAACCGTTGATGTCAGTACCAGCATCTTTGATAAGTTTGCCGACAGTTGTCTCTGGGTTCTTAACGAACGCCTGTTCAACAAGGCTGTTTTCAGAAAGGAACTTCTTAACACGGCCGATTGCCATTTTCTCTTTGATCTCTTGTGGCTTACCTTCCATGTCAGGCTGAGCCATGATGATCTCTTTCTCGCGATCAAGCTCTTCCTGTGGCATATCTTCAGGCTTACACACACGAGGGTTAGCTGCAGAAACGTGCATAGCAACGTCACGAGCCACTTCAGTGTCACCACCTGCAAGAGAGACAAGACAAGCGATACGGTTGTTGCTGTGTACGTATCCAGCAACGACTGCACCTTCAACAAGAGCGATACGACGAACAGTAATGTTCTCGCCAATCTTTTGAACTAGCGCTTCACGAGCCGACTCAAGGTCACCAGCCATTAGAGCTGCAACATCTGTCTGCTTATCAGCAAACGCTTTGTCAGCTACCTGGCTAACAAAACCAAGGAAACCTTCGTCACGAGCAACAAAGTCTGTTTCAGAGTTAACTTCAACGATTACACCGTAGCTGTTGTCGTCAGCAACACGAACCACAACAACACCGTCAGCAGCAGTACGGCCAGCTTTTTTAGCAGCTTTTAGACCTGAAGACTTACGTAGATCTTCAATCGCCTTATCAACATCACCACCAGACTCAGCAAGTGCTTTTTTACACTCCATCATGCCTAGGCCAGTACGATCACGCAGCTCTTTTACCATTGCCGCAGAGATATTTGCCATTTTGCAATCCTCATTTAAGAAATTAGTTAGGTAAATCTAAAAAAGGGGAGCCTGGCTCCCCCTTTTGAAAGTATGTAAGTTAAAGGTTACAAACCTAAGACTGAATTACTCAGCCGCTTGCTCTTCAACTTCAACGAATTCGCTTGCAGCGCCACCCGTTGCATCAGAACCTTCTAGGCACGCGTCTGCAACAGACTGAGCGTAGATCTGAATGGCACGTAGTGCGTCATCGTTACCTGGGATAACGTAGTCAACACCGTCTGGGTTGCTGTTAGTATCAACAACACCGATGACAGGGATACCAAGCTTGTTAGCTTCGTTGATTGCGATGCGCTCGTGATCTACGTCGATAACGAATAGAGCATCTGGAAGACCGCCCATATCCTTGATACCGCCGATAGATAGCTCAAGCTTAGCCATTTCTCGGCTACGCATTAGCGCTTCTTTCTTAGTCAATTTCTCGAAAGTACCATCTTGTGCTTGAGCTTCAAGATCACGTAGACGACGGATCGACTGACGGATTGTCTTGTAGTTAGTTAGCATGCCACCCAACCAACGGTGGTTTACGTAAGGCATGCCCGCACGTGATGCTTCTTCTTTAACAACCTTAGCTGCTGCACGTTTAGTACCAACAAAAAGAATTTTGTTTTTGTTAGAAGCCATGTTTTTAACAACGTCTAGTGCGTTGTTCATAGCTGGCAGAGTGTGCTCAAGGTTGATGATATGAATTTTGTTACGCGCACCGAAGATGAACTTCGACATTTTTGGGTTCCAGTAACGAGTCTGGTGACCGAAGTGAACACCTGCTTTAAGCAGATCGCGCATATTTACTTGTGCCATTTGGTATTTCCTCTATGGGTTTAAACCTCCACACCCCCCATTTATCAACCCCTTAGGGCACCCAGACAAACGTGACGAAGTGTGTGTGTTTTAGTTTTAGTGCCGAAGCACGATTTTTGGGAGCGCAGTTTATACCATAAAGACTAACGTTTGAGAAGTAATTTTACTCCCTACCTACCTTTTAAAGCGGATGTCAGGCTGAAGGCCAGACACCCAATTAAAAACCACTTAAAGATCTAGGGCGTCTGGCTTTCAGCCTGACATCCGCTTTCAAAATTACATAGCAAACTCCGGTAGACCAAAACACTACCTCCTGTACAATAAGCAGTATCAAAAACGCCTTCAATTTTCCGAAGCGCAAATCACCGATTTAAAAAGGATTCACCGATGACCATCAAGATCAAAACCGCTGACGAAATCGAAAAGATGCGAGTGGCTGGACGCTTAGCCGCCGAGGTTCTTGAGATGATCGAAGAGCATGTAAAGCCTGGCATCACAACCAATGAGATTGACCAAATTTGTCACAACTACATTATTGATGTGCAGCAAGCGATTCCAGCACCTTTGAACTACCACGGTTTTCCTAAATCCATCTGTACATCAGTCAATTCAATCGTTTGTCACGGCATCCCCAATGACAAAGCCTTAAAGAACGGCGACATTGTCAACATCGACATTACCGTGATCAAAGATGGGTACCATGGCGACACCAGCAAAATGTTCTTTGTAGGTGATGTTGCACCACATGCAAAACGCCTCTGCGAGATCACTCAAGAGTGTATGAACATGGGTATTGAGCTGGTCAAACCGGGTGTGAAACTCGGTGATATCGGCGCTGTGATTCAGAAACATGCCGAAGCAAACCACTACTCGGTGGTTCGCGAGTATTGCGGCCACGGCATCGGTGCAGAGTTCCACGAAGAGCCTCAAGTCCTCCACTACGGCAAAGCAGGAACTGGTGAAACCCTTGAAGAGGGTATGTGCCTAACCATCGAACCGATGATTAACGCCGGCAAACGCCAGGTTAAGTTAAACAAGCGTGACGGCTGGACTGTAGAGACAGCAGACCGTCGTCTCTCTGCTCAGTATGAACACACGATTTTAGTGACGGCTGATGGCCATGAAATTCTCACCCTGCGTAGTGAAGAGAAAGGCTAAATTTGATGAGCCAAGCTATCAAGCTGACACCCGTCCCCATCAATGGCATCGAGAAGTTTTTAGATATCAAACGGCTCGAACAAGAGATCAATGATGGCAACTTGACCACTGCCCTGAAAAGCGCAGTTAGACATGCTACGGAAACGATGCATGAGAGCTTCAAAGCGAAAGAGGATATTCGCAAGTTGATCTACGGTCGTGCCTGGGTGATTGACCAAATCTTACGAGTTGCCTGGCAACATTTCGATTGGCCAGACGAATCCAAAGTCTCGCTGATCGCAGTCGGGGGCTATGGCCGAGGGGAGCTACACCCCCACTCCGATGTCGACATTCTGATTTTGATCGATGGTGTTGAGGCTGAAAGTTTCGAGGAGACCATTAGCGGCTTTTTGACACTTCTTTGGGATATCAACCTGGATATTGGCTCTAGTGTGCGCACCATTGAAGAGTGCTATCAAGAGTGCCGTAATGACATTACCATCGCCACCAACTTGATCGAGTCACGCCCGCTGACAGGGGACCCATCCCTGCAACTAAAAATGTTTGAGCGCGTCACTCAGGATGACGCCTGGACAGACTCTGAATTTTTCAAAGCGAAAATGAAGGAGCAGACAGCACGGCATCTAGGCACCAACAACACCGAATACAATCTTGAACCTAACATCAAAAACTCCCCAGGTGGACTGCGCGATCTTCAAACCATCGGCTGGGTTGCCAAGAGACACTTTGGTGCCACCTATATTAGAGACTTAGTCAATCACGGCTTTTTAACGGAGTCAGAGCTTGAAACACTCAACAAAGGTGAACTCTACCTCTGGACAGTTCGTTATGCCCTGCATATGCACTCAAAGCGCCGTGAAGATAGACTGCTGTTTGATCACCAGCGCACTCTGGCTGAGTACTTTGGATACTCGGATGACAAAGGTTCGTTAGCGGTTGAACAGTTCATGAGCCGCTACTACCGTGTTGTTAAAGCGATGTCAGAATTCAACGGCATGCTACTGCAATACTTTGACGAAGTTATTCTTAGAGCCGATGTAGAGCAACAGATACAGAAGCTAAACTCACGCTTTATCGTTCGCGACAATTTTCTGGCCGTCGCACACAACAAGGTATTTGAGCAGAACCCTTTTGCCATCATGGAGTTGTTTGTTCTGATGGCACAGAATCCTGAAATTAAAGGTGTTCGTGCCTCGACGATTCGATTACTTCGAGATCACAAACACCTGATCGATGATGATTTCAGGTCTGACCTCCGAAATACCAGCCTCTTTATGGAGCTACTGCGTTCACCTGAACGTGTCTCGACAGAGCTGAAGCGAATGAATCGTTACGGCATTTTAGGCCTCTATCTACCTGAGTTCGGTAATATTGTTGGCCAGATGCAACACGATCTTTTCCATATCTACACGGTTGATGCACACACGCTCAAAGTGATTCAGATGATGCGTCAGTTCCGGCACACAGAGTTTCGTGAAACCTTCCCTGTCGCTCATCGCGTAGTGAACAATCTACCTAAAATTGAGCTGCTTTACGCGGCCGGCCTGTACCACGACATCGCCAAAGGTCGCGGAGGTGATCACTCAGAACTCGGCGCAGTCGATGCACTGGAGTTCTGTAAACGACACCACCTAGGAAAATGGGACAGCGCACTGGTCGCCTGGCTAGTGGATAAACACCTGATCATGTCGATGACGGCACAACGACGCGACCTTTCAGACCCTGAAGTCATTCATGAATTTGCTAGCATCGTGGGCGATGTGACACACCTGGACTATCTCTATGTGATGACCGTCGCTGACATCAATGCGACCAATAATGAACTTTGGAACAGCTGGCGGGCAACCCTGCTTCGTCAACTCTATGCCGAAACCAGGCGTGCTCTTCGACGCGGACTAGAGAACCCTCTGGGTAAAGAGGAGTTGATTGAACAGACTCAGTTTGAAGCACTGCAATCCCTTAAGCGATTGGGAGCCAAAGAGGAGCGCGTTAAAAATCTGTGGCAACACTTTGGGGATGACTACTTTTTACGCATCGACAGTCAAGCCGTTGCCCGGCACACACAGGCCATACTTGAACATGGCAACCAGCCATTGCCGGTTGTGACGCTGCACCAACACAGCTATCGCTCTCATGAGGGTGCGACGGAGATTTTCATCTTTACTGAAGATACGACCAACCTCTTCGCCGCAACGGTTGCCTCATTAGACCAGCAAAATCTCAGTGTTCAAGATGCCCGCATCATGGCAACCAATAACGGCTACACGCTCAGCATCTACATGGTGCTGGATGAGAACAATCAGCCATTGAATGACAATCCAGACTACCAAAAAGAGATTCAACAGCAGTTGGTCGATGAACTGGATGATCCCGCAGACTTCCCTGACATCATTCATCGAAGAGTACCGAGGCAGCTTAAACTGTTTCCGATCAAAACCAGTGCTTCAGTACACACCGATCCCAATCTGAAACAGACCGTACTTGAGGTATTCACAGCGGACCGCCCTGGTCTACTCTCTCGAATCGGACGTATCTTTGCGCAGTTTGAGATCAATGTTCACAACGCCAAGATCGCCAACATCGCCGAGCGCGTTGAGGATTTTTTCTATTTAACCAATGCCAACAATCAGCCGATTACTGATCCAGAAATCTGTGAGCAACTCACCAGTGAGATCTGTAAAGAGCTTGATCAGCATATGCAGTAAGGAACCGAGATGGAACAACAGACTAAAACAGAAATCGAAGCGGCGGTATTTCGCCGTCTAGTGGAGCATTTAGACAACCACAAAGAGGTTCAGAACATCGACCTGATGAACCTAGCCTCTTTCTGCCGAAACTGTCTCTCTAAGTGGTATGTTGCAGCGGCTGAAGAGCGCGGCAAGAGCGTTGATTATGAGCAAGCGCGAGAGCTTGTCTACGGCGAACCTTATGCTGATTGGAAAGTGAAGTACCAAAAAGAGGCCAGCGCAGACCAGTTGAGCAAGTTCAACGAAGTCACCGGCGCTAAGTAATCTTTTTATATCCAGGTGCTCAACCGAGCACCATCTTCTTTTTTACATTTCCGTACCACGAATCCAGATCTCTACTCGGCGATTCTGTGCACGCCCCTCTTCTGTCTCATTAGAAGCCAGCGGATAGCGCTCACCAAAACCGCGAGCCGCGATACGAAGAGCATCCACACCTACCTGTCTTAAATAGTTAAAAACAGCAGCCGCACGTCTTTCAGAGAGCATCTGGTTGTATTCAAATGACCCAGTCGAGTCGGTGTAACCATCCACATTAATGCTGGTCTTTTCAAACTTCGCCAACACTTTAGCGACTGAATCCAAAACCGGATAAAAGGCGTTATCAAAACGCTCATTGTCCACAGCAAAGGTGATATTACTTGGCATAACCAGGCGAATCTCATCACCCACTCGCTCGACGCGCACACCCGTCCCTTCAAGCTCTTGACGCAGTAGCATCTCTTGCTGATCCATGTAGTAACCGACACCTGAACCAACAGCACCACCTAGGGCTGCACCAATCAGTGCACCTTCGGCACGATTACCTTTAGATACAATGGCACCCAGTACAGCACCCGCTGCTGCGCCAATACCGGCACCGCTAGTCGCATTGGCTGTTTTAGTTTGCTGTGTATAGGGATCAATTGTTTGACACCCAACCAGAGCACAACATACCGCTATCGAGAGTATTGAACCTTTCATCAAATTCCTCTTACATCTCTTAAATTCATCCTTTTCTATGCTCAGTGTAGCCTCAAAAGTCGAACCGAGCATGTGGGTTAACATTTTTTTACATTTGCCGCCTCAGCGTCTAGCCAGAACCTGACCTGCAAGTTACAATTTCCTGATATTTTTTGTGTCATTTATGGGGAGCAAGGCAGTGTCTCATTTACCGGTCATCGTTGGTTTTGGTGGCATCAGCCCCGCCGGTCGCTCCTCATTCAACCAAGGCTACAAACGCCTCATCTTTGAAACCTTGTCTGATAAAGATCAGCAGGATGTGTTACAGGATCTCGCCGTTCTCACCAACAGTAATGCAGATGAGCGGCAGGCACTGCTTGATGCCACCCTGATCCGTAAAATTCCAAGTTCATTCTTTGACGCAAATCGTGTCCTGATGAACAAGGCATCAAAGATCCATCCGGCAGGTGAATCCATTAAATTCACTATGCGCAAACGTGATCTTCCGACCAACATCCCCGACAACTGGACATTGGCAGATACCGAGGCAGGCCAGGTCGAAGTCACCCTAACCGGTGCGCTCGACCTAATCTTCAACGATACACGCGTACTGCCTGTTCAGAGCGCCGGTATGTTGCCTGAAGGATTTGAACCGGGTTCTCTATACCAATCACGCAACCATCCGCGCGCACTGCAAATGGCGATCTATGCAGCCTCTGATGCACTGGCCTCCACAGGTCTGGATATCGATAAACTGCTCGATACTCTGGCTCCTGATCAAATTGCGGTATTTGCCTCTAACTCAATTGGCCAACTCGACGACTTAGGCTTTGGCGGTCTCAATAAATACCCTGCGATTGGTAAGCGCACAACCTCTAAGCAGATGCCGTTGGGTTATGCGCAAATGCCGGCTGATTTCGTTAACGCCTACATGCTTGGCAACCTTGGCACGACCGGCGGCGCGCTCGGTGCCTGTGCGACTTTCCTGTACAACCTGCGTAATGCCGTTGAAGCGATTCGCACCAATAAGGCTGAGTTTGTTCTGGTTGGCGGGTCTGACGCCCCGGTCACTCCAGAGGTTATTGAAGGGTTCCGCGCCATGGGCGCATTGGCTGAAGACAAACAGCTTCAGGCACTGGATAAGCTCGCTTCACTTGCTGATGTAGACCACCGTTCAGCCTGCCGTCCATTTGGGGACAACTGCGGTTTCACCATTGGTGAATCGAGTCAATTTATTGTTCTGATGAGTGATCGCCTAGCGATCGAGACCGGCGCTCAGATCTATGCTTCGGTGCCTGATGTCTATGTTCATGCCGACGGTTATAAAAAATCGATCTCAGCACCCGGTGTCGGTAACTACTTAACCCTGGGCAAAGCGGCCTCTTTGGTTGAGAAGCTACTCGGTTCTGAAGCGCTACAGCAGCACTCAATGATTCAAGCGCATGGCACCAGCACACCACAGAACCGAGTGACTGAATCACATGTATTAAACGAGGTCGGCAAAGCGTTCAACATCAATGATTGGACGGTCACTGCGGTTAAGACTTACCTCGGACACTCTCAGGGCACTGCGGGTGGTGACCAACTGGTTTCAACACTGGGTGTTTGGGAACAGGGAGTCATCCCCGGCATAGTTACTACTCAGGCAGTAGCTAGCGACGTTCATCAGAGCCATCTTGAGCTACCTCTTCAGCATAAAGAAGTGGGTAATCAATTCATTTCTAACGCGTTGATCAACTCTAAAGGCTTTGGTGGCAACAACGCGACTGCGGTACTCATCTCGCCGACCGAGACGATTAACCTGCTTCAAAAACGTTATGGCGCTGCAGAGATGCTTGAGTGGCAGAAACGCTCAGAAGCGACAGTCGCTCAGGCTCATGAGTATAACCAAGCCGCACTCAAAGGCACGACTCGGCCGACTTACCGTTATGACTATGCGGTGCTTGCTGGTGAAGATTTAGAGATCACTCATTCTGGAATTAAGGTTCCAGGTCGCTCTTTGCCAGTCAGCTTCGACGTTTCAAACGCTTACGAAGATCTAACCTAAAGCCCCAAAAGAGCAGCCACATTGTGATGAGTTTGCTGAGCAATAGATTCAGTAGACTCACCACGTAACTCGGCGACTGCTTCAGCCACTTCTGCAACCCTAAACGGGTGATTTGGCTTACCCTGATGACCGCTTAACGGCATATCGGGCGCATCCGTCTCAAGCGCCAAGCTTGTCACTGGCAGTGAACAGACGACCCTTCTGAGTCGATTAGCTCGATCATAGGTCACTGCCCCACCAACACCAATCAAAAATCCCAAGGCAACAAGATTATCCGCTTGCTGCTGGCTACCCGAGAATGCATGGGCAACGCCACCTCTACGTAAACGGTGGCGTTTTAAGCGCTGCGTAATCAGATCGACGGAGCGGCGAACATGAAGCACAACCGGCAATTCAAATGCAGCCGCTAACTCTAACTGAGCATCAAAGAGTTTCTGCTGCCTATCTAATTGTGGATCTTCAATAAAAAGGTCTAATCCACACTCACCAATCGCAACAACGTCATCTCTCTGCTTAAGGAGCGTCTCTAGGGTCAAAAGATCTTGATCAATATCGTGCTGTTTTAGAAAACAGGGGTGCAAGCCAAGCGCCAGATGACGCCGAATGGGATGGTTAAGCTGACAGGTATGGATCACTCTAGGCCAATCGCTAGCCGTGACTCCGGGTACCAGAATATCCGTTACACCCTTTGCCTGTGCTTGATCGAGATGAGAGCTGATTCCCACTGCAAACTCGGGAAAGTCGAGATGGCAATGGGAATCAAAAAGCATGTTAGTGCTCGCGAGTAGCGCGGAACTGAATATCCGGCCAACGCTCTTCGGTGAGGTTTAAGTTCACTCGTGTCGGTGCCAAGTAGGTCATTAGACCTGCACCATCTTCGGCCAGGTTGTCATACCCTTTTTTGCGGAAGTCATTGAGCATCTTATCGTCAGCACACTCAACCCAACGAGCCGTCGCAACACTGATCGCCTCATAGACACAGTCCACTTTATACTCATCTTTAAGGCGATACATGACCACGTCAAACTGAAGCTGACCGACCGCGCCGAGAATCAGATCGTTGTTGCGAAGTGGCATAAACAACTGCACCGCACCCTCTTCGGACAGCTGCTGCAACCCTTTCTGAAGCTGCTTCATCTTCAGTGGATCAGTAGGACGCACACGCTTAAACAGTTCAGGAGCAAAGTGTGGAATGCCGGTAAATTTAAGCTCTTCACCTTCTGTAAAGGTGTCGCCGATTTGAATAGTACCGTGGTTGTGCAATCCGATGATGTCACCAGACCAAGCCTCTTCCACCGCCTCGCGATCACCCGCAACAAAGGTAACCGCGTCTGCGATACGAACATCTTTGCCGATGCGCGTATGTTTCATCTTGAGCCCTTTAGTGTATTTGCCAGAACAGATACGCATGAAGGCAATCCGGTCACGGTGCTTTGGATCCATATTCGCTTGGATCTTAAAGACAAAGCCTGTGAATTTATCTTCATCCGCCTGAACCTCACGTGTCTCTGTTGCACGATTAGAAGGGGCAGGAGCCCAATCAACAAAATCATGCATCATCTCTCGAACACCAAAGTTACCTAATGCCGTACCAAAGAATACCGGAGTCATGGTACCCGCTAGGTAGGACTCCTTGTCCCACTGGTGGGTAGCCCCTTGTACCAGTTCGATCTCGTCACAGAACTCTTCATAATCGGCACCCAACAGCTCACGAGCTTCGTCGCTATCCAAGCCTTGAATGATATTCTGTTCAGCAAGCAGATGCCCCTGCCCCTTGGTGAACAGGTGAATTTGATCCGTGTAAAGATTGTAGACCCCTTTAAAACGCTGACCGGCACCGATAGGCCAGTTAATCGGTGCGGCTTCAATTTTTAGTACCGATTCAATCTCATCCAAGAGCTCAATAGGGTCACGTATCTCACGGTCTAACTTATTCACAAATGAGAAAATAGGAGTATCGCGAAGACGACAGACATCCATCAGTTTAATGGTACGGTCCTCGACACCCTTTGCGCCGTCAACCACCATCAAAGCAGAATCCACCGCGGTCAATGTGCGATAGGTATCTTCCGAGAAGTCCTCGTGCCCCGGTGTATCCAGTAGGTTAACGATACGGTCACGGAATGGGAATTGCATCACAGACGAGGTGATCGAGATGCCACGCTCCTGCTCCATCGACATCCAGTCAGAGGTCGCGTGACGATCACTGCCTCGGCCTTTTACGGTACCAGCAACCTGAATCAACTGACCTAATAGCAATAGCTTTTCGGTCATAGTGGTTTTACCCGCATCAGGGTGGGAGATGATAGCAAAGGTCCTTCGCTTATTGATTTCATTAAGAAAATCTTGGTTTGCCATGTATAAATTCTTTTAGTTTGTACACGGATTTGTACACACTTTTGGAAGTACTCTCTTTTCAGTTCTTCGCTTGTCAAATCCGTCGTGTTAATCGTAATTGGCCGCTATTTTCGCTGATCTTGACTTTATAAACAATCAATGGTTATCTGATCGGTTACCATTTACTCTCAGCGTGCGCCAATGCTCAGTTGTAGCTGTTTGCAATCGTTGCTTCTTCAGCTCATGAACAACTGTGGCTAAACCACAAATTCCTTCGCTACCAAAAATCGATGATAGCTTGTCGTACTACACCAATGATGGTGCAGTTGCCGTTGATCGGTATTGCAGGGTATTGGGGGTTCAAAGGTTTTAGGTACTTCTGTTCACCATCAATGACCAACTGCTTAAAGGTTGCTTCTTTCGAATCATCCAAACGCGCAACAACCAATGAGCCTGAAGAGTAAGGTAACTCAGGATCAACAACTATCACTGCCCCCTCAGGTATGGATTTTTTTCCGCTTGGATTTTCCATACTGTCGCCTTTTACGCGAAGTGCGAAACAACCCTCATGTGCTTTCCCAGTGACTTCACGCCACTCCTCAGCATCCTCATGGGCAAATCCCTCCGCTATTTCAGTCCAATCACCGGCCTGAACCCAGTTAATGAGAGGAATTCTTCCCTTAATATTAGGCCCGACTTCTACATTACCGACCCCCAAGCCAATCTCGCCATCACCCGTGGCGAGCCAATGAGCATTCACGCGAAGCGCCTCCGCGATCTGCATGGTGTAACGAGACCTAGCCGATTTACCAGAGCAAATCTGGCTGATCGACTGCTGTTTGATACCAATGCGACGAGCCAACTCAGACTGAGTCACCCCAGTAAGCTGCAAGGCATGGTTTAGTCGTTCGGATAAAGTTTTCATAAGCCCGTATTCTACAAATAAAACTGTAGCCTTTCAACAATTTTAACTGTTGACTAATCTACAGTTTAAACTGTAACATTCAATCTTGTAACAGTTATTATTGTAACAGGAGACGGTATGGAAGTGTTCAACACGACACAAAAACATCTCCGCCGTGCCATTGACTTGGTAGGCGGGCAATCAGCATTAGCACGAGCCATCAACTCAAAACAGCAAAACGTCTGGTTTTGGTTGAATAAATCAGGGCGTGTTCCCGCTGAATTCGTTTTATCCATCGAGCAAGCTACGCAAGGACAGGTAACCCGATCCCAGTTAAGACCGGACATCTATCCCGAATGCCCAAGCGAGCTGAAAGCTAGTAACCAGTAGGATTAAGGGCAAATAATGGTCAGCATTTTACGTAAACACAAAAGCGAGTTCCTCCATGCGTGATTATGGCAAGGTCTATACCCGCTTTTGGCTAAAGCAAAACGTTTTGTCCTGGAGTGACTCAGCGAAGTTGCTAGGACTGTATTTGCTTACATGCCCACATTGTAATTTGCTTGGCTGCTTTCGATTGCCGATTGGTTACGTTGCTTCTGACTTGAACTGGGATGAGCAACAGGTTGCCATGGCTCTAAATGAGTTAGAACAAGATCAGTTCCTCATTCGTTGCGAGGAATCCGGTTGGACTTTGATTCGGAGCTTTCTGAAGCACAACCCAATCGAAAACCCAAACCAAGGTAAAGCAGCCTTTCGGTTGCTTAAAGATGTACCTGCCGACTTCATTGGTATGGCATCGCTTTTGAAATCTCTTGCCGCTTTTCAAGCTCGGCTACCAGAAGAATTTTCATCATTATTTATGCCTGATGGCAACCCGGTAAGGGACTCTCAACGGTCGGATGACTCTGAGAGAAGCAATAAACCAACAGTTAAAACTGTTGACCACATACAGTTTGAAGACTTCTGGGATGTACAAATACGCAAAGAAAAAAAAGCGAAAGCCAAAGAAGAATGGCTACGCATGGGCCTCAATGAAGACCATGAACTCGCCTTGGAAGTGCTAACACGCTGGAAAGAGCAACGAGACAACCGATTGCAGTATCAAGATCGGACTAAGACCCCTATGCCACATAACTGGCTTTTAAACCGGCAATGGGAAGACGAGTACGTTCGCATTGATGAAGTACAGCAATCATCGACGAGCCTAAAGGGCAGCAATCACCAATTGAACATTGAAGAAAGCAATCGCCGCATTGCTGAAAGCTGGGCCGGACCAGGTATTCGGGAGGTTCGTTCAAGTGCAGGAGGTTGATAAACGCGAGTTTGCTGAAGTTTGGGGAGCTGCTTGGGCCATGTATGGCAAAAGCGTATCACCACAATTGCTATCCATCGCATTTGAAGCCCTTCGTGCTTATAGCATTGAAGAAGTGCGAATCGGTCTGACTCGGCATATTCAATCACCGGATACTGGGCAATTTTTTCCAAAGCCCGCTGACGTCATCAAGCATATCGACGGCAACTCGGGTTCAAGAGCCATGGTAGCTTGGAGCAAAGTTGATAAGGCTGTTCGTCAGGTTGGCGCTTGGATATCCGTGATGTTTGACGATGCACTTATCCACTGCGTGATTTCAGATATGGGTGGATGGATTGAACTCTGTAAGGTTTATGACAGGGAATACCCCTTTAAGCAAAAAGAGTTTTTAACACGCTACCAGGCTTACTTGCTGCGTGATGAAGTGGGTGAATACCCAAGGCTATTACAGGGTATTGCAGATCATCAGAACCAGCAAAAAGGATTTGATATACAAGCTCCAGTTGCCGTGGGTGACTGGTCAAAAGCGGCACAAGTTTACGCGAGAGGCATCGTCGACTTCAGCGCAGTTTCTTTAAAAACAGTATGCCCGAAAGTCATAAAAATGCTTAACGATAATCAACTAGAGGACAAAAATGAAAACGATTAAAGCAAAAACCATTGCCCTAGTGATAGCCATGTCCGCAAGCACTTCAGTCTATGCGTTTCCGGGCCATCAGTGGGAAAAAGCAGCACAAAGCGTTGGTATTGATCCAGTCATGCTCTACGCCGTTGCCTTGGCTGAGTCCGCCTCACATCGCGGTCTCAACATGACCAGTCCATGGCCATACGCAATTCGAAATGGTTCAAATGCAACTTACGCCAAATCTCAGACAGAAGCGGAGCAACTGTTAAACCAAGCACTGCAAGAGAGTGAAAAATACCAGCTCGATATTGGCCTAATGCAAATCAATTTGCATTGGCACGGACATCGGGTGAGCTCAGCGGCGGAACTGCTAGACCCCATCACCAACCTTACCGTCGGCTCAAGTATTTTGGCCGAAGCAATCAAGTCTTCACCAAACGATTTAGAGCTTGGCATAGGCCGCTATCACAGTTGGAACGAAGAGCGTGCACGCTGGTATGGGCAAAGAGTGCTTTCTATTTATCGCAATATTTTACATGAACTGGAGGTCCGTCAATGACAACTAATCAACAAGACTTCTATCAATTAAATTTGGCGTACCTACACGCAGCACGAGAATTAGCGCGAATTGATCCGCAAGAGGCGGTCTTGCGCTTTGGACTTACACGCGACGTGGTGGATGCACTGATTAATGCCGGTGTTGACGACCTGCAACGAGTGGCGACCTCATCATTCATGCTGTTTCAACCGAGGGGTAATCAAAGCCAACTGATTGAGATGGTGAAGAGCAAAGGTACAGGTATCCCAAGAATCGCTTATTTATTATCAACCCTAAACAACAAGGGGGTGGCAAGGCCCTAGTATTGTAGACACCTGTTAGCGTTACAATAACGCCTAACAAGAGGTGATCACCAATGAGTGCAAAACGTTACACCGAAGAGTTCAAAATCGAAGCGACTAAACAGGTCACGGAA
>NZ_WBYT01000008.1:0-40172 GCF_013283255.1 Marinobacterium sp. xm-m-383
TTCCGTGACCTGTTTAGTCGCTTCGATTTTGAACTCTTCGGTGTAACGTTTTGCACTCATTGGTGATCACCTCTTGTTAGGCGTTATTGTAACGCTAACAGGTGTCTACAATACTAGGGCCTTGCCACAAACCAGCTATCGAGCTGATTGAACTGGCGATGCAGATGAGCAAATCAACTTACTTGTTTCCCGCGAACGGACAAGAAGAGCTTGCCACAAATGGCTTTGACACCACTATTCCTAACAATGTGAAAATCTGGGCTCGCAGGTCGCTTGGTATTGAGATGGAACACTGGTCTATGCATGATCTTCGCAGAACGATGCGAACGCGAATGTCAGCCATCACCACGCAAGAAGTTGCCGAGTTGATGATTGGCCACAGCAAAAAAGGGTTGGATGCTATCTACAACCAATATCAGTACCTGGATGAAATGCGTCATGCTTACGACGTTTGGTATCAACAGCTAGAGACCATCATCGAGCCGACAGGCTTTCCGTTCAACTGGCGTTTCGGACAATAAAATAAAAGAAAGAGGCTCAGTCCTCTTTCTTCTCATACTCCTCCAAATCTTCAATGTGCCACAGCTTGTTTCGTGTATTTCGGTTGATACGAGGTTGCGGCAAGCTACCATCTTTTATTCTTCGCCAGAGCGTCGTATAGCTAATGTGGTAACGAGCCATCACTTCGTAAGATGTTAGAAAAGGGGTTACCTGGTGCGCTACTGCTGTCATCTGCATTCTCCTGAAAATCAATGTAAAGCTATCATCGCCTGATTCATCACTTGTTGATGGTCAGAAAGATGCATGATTTGTTCAGAAGATCAGCCTTATCATGACACCGGTATCATTGTGCAGTTTACCAAATTTCCAGTTTACGGCGAAAAGCGCCGTAAAATCGCATTAAGTTAAACCATCTTTATCGATATGCACGCTCTAGCTACTAGGAATTCAGCGTAGCGGTATACTTCGTAAGTGCATTTCGATGGCTTCAATCACTGACTTAGTGAGGGGTAAATGCGCTTTTTCTTTCGCCCATACCTCATGGAAGCCTGCTACAGTTTGCTTTGCAGTATCTAACACCAATTTTTCTGGCAACATGGCTTTAGCCGCTAAGTGTGATAGCTCATCCAGCGTGAAATCGCTGAATCTCTTGCTACGGCTCACCTTCAGCGATGCACTATCATCGGGGATATAAGGAATGGTTGAAACAAAGTCATAAGCAGGCGCAATCGATGCGGTGCGCTTATCTTTGTAGATCACAGACCAATTCTTCAAATGCATATCAGCATTACCAATTAGAGTATTGAACACCAATCGGCGAGTAAATTCAGCAATGTCTTCGTCTTGCCCTTCAATACCGATAACATGAGCAATATTGCGCATACTGGCTTTTTTGTATTTATCTTGAGGATAAACACCAAACACTTGCGCAAAGTCCTCAATGTGAACAGCTTGACCATCTGCACGGTCAAAACGCTTAATCACAAACGCACTGTCACCAAATTTGCCAATGCCATTGGGGATATTAGCAATCCGATTAATGGGGAGTAGCTGCGTTTCTGGCACGTCCATTCCCAACATTCGAGCCAGTTCCATCATCGAATATTCATTTTCTGGCACAGCTTCAAACCGAGACGACGGTAATTTTACAATCCAAGAGCCACCTTGACCGGTTGCTGGGATCGTCAAACCGCCATTTGCCTGCTGCACAGCTGAAAACTTCAACTGCACTCCCGCCAATGAAAAACGCATTGGCTCATCTGTTTTCGTTTCATCTTCTATGTCTTGATGCACACTAGGTGGTAAAGCTTCACCATCCGCAGGCACAACCGTGATTGCGCCTGCCAAATCCTGTCCCAGTACCCACAATAGAAAAAACTCCCGCGCTGGATTAACACCGGCACGCTCTGCCAGGTAATTTCGCATGGTTTCTTCTGGCAAAAGGTTAGAGAAAAACGGGGTTAACTTGGTTTGGGTCGGTTTGAAGCTAGTCAGCAAGCCACCTAGCGAATCTTTAAAGCCAAGCCCTAACACAGGCCGTGATTCGTCATTAATGTACGAATCCATAAAGGCAAAAATCGTTCTGTCATTGCCCACGTTGGTGATCGTTGCAATGGGTTCACCGTAAAGCAAAACGTTGAGCGTAGAGACATGGTTAGTCATCGTCGTCTTCCTCTAACTGATATGCGGGGGACATTGGCTCACCCTCGTCGCTGATGCCGTTAATACCTTGTCCACTTCGAATGATCGACTTGATGGCAGGTACAGATTTTTTAGGCGCAACCAATAGCTCTAGGTCTAGTACACGGGCAAGTGCAATCAAACTGGATATTCTTAAATCAACACTGCCAGACTCGATTTTCGAAATATGGCTTTGAGGCACCCCCGAACGAGCACTTAACTCTCTCTGGCTAAACCCCTTTCGTACCCGAGCTTCTCGAAGACTTTCGAGTATCTGCTCTGTTACATAGCTCATTTTGATACGCCTTAATGCATCACTTAAGAATAATTATATACAAAAACATATCACAGTGACTCAAATAATACAAATTCGATTAGCTATTACATATCAAAAGCCATGAACTGATACATAATTATATATAAGTAGAAGGAGATTTTTGTCATCGACAAAAGAGCGATACTCTCGCTGATAATCGCGAACTGACGCATCAAACTCCCTAAGTACTTTTGTCGCTCAGACCTTATACAGCAAGGGCTACAGAAGAACTCGCGTCAAATCGCCAGAAGATAAGTGCAACAAAGAGGAAGTTTGTACACAGTTACAGGAAATTTTGTACACACAAGTCGAAAAACAAGTGCAAAATGATGGTGTAAACAGCAACTAAATTTGAAGGTAAGTCTGATATCTCAATTAGAAATAACCGTATTGGTTCGCTTCAAGCATCTTCAAAAACAAACACTAGAGCAAAAATTACACCAACAATAGACTCCCTCATTAAATTTTGTAATTTGGCACAGAAGAAAACATTTACCAAAAAAAGAGACTCTTTTTAACGGTAGTACTTTTTACGTCAAACCCAGTAACGACAAGGCCTACAGCCAGGTTTGTGTCATGGAATTTTCGCCAAAGACCTCTAAAACGGAATTTGTACTCAAGTTTGTACACACTTTCCGAGATTACGCTTGAACATCATTGAAAAGCAAAGAAACGAGAAAAAGACAAAAAACCTTTAAATTCAGTAAGTAGAGATGTGATTGTGGTGTGCAATGAAAGGTGATTTTAAGCGTTGAAAGGCTGGGTGGCATCAGGGTGGGAGATGATTGCAAAAGTGCGGCGGTTAGCCACTTGATCGTGAACTGCGTTTGACATGAATCGTTCTTCTAGAAAATTGAAAAGAGCCGTCGCTCAGAATTGGCGCGTATTTTCGCTGATTCTAAGCGATTAGACAAACGACTCGACCGTTTTAGAGCAGATTGACTAGGAACCTAGCTCTTCCGCTTTGGTTTCTACCGTCGGTTGAGGCACTTTACTGCCATCTTCACCGTAGATTTCACGAATCAGTCTTTGCAGGTCGACGCGCCATGGACGTTGACGAATACCGAAGGTATTCAAAATCTTCTTACAGGTCAGCACGGATGAAGTTGGGCGTTCGGCCCCCTCCTCTTCTGCGCCAGCCACCGGGCGAATTTTACGAACCGCCAGCTCCTCATATTGGCCAGCAGCAGCGATGATCGCCTCAGTAAATCGGTAGCGCGTTGTGATCTCTGCACCGGAGTAGTGGTAGGTACCCCAGTGATCAGCACCCTCTTCCAACTGTTGGATAATCGCCAAAATTACTCGAGCCACATCATGCGCAGCGGTTGGGCATCCACGTCGATCATCCACCGCTTCAATGGTTTTATACTCACGCGCTTTATCGAGCATTTTGGTCAGATAGTTGACTCCGGACTCACTGAATACCCAGCTGATTCTAAGAATAATGTGTTTAGGTTGATAAGCTCTAACATGCTCTTCACCGCGCAGTTTTGACTCACCAAAGGCTCCTAAGGGAGCCGGCTCATCCAGTTCAGTATAGCCACTCGCATAGTGACCATCGAACACGTAATCAGACGAGATATGGATAATTGGAATACTAAGGTCACTGCAGGCTTTAGCCAGATTAAGAGGCCCATCCGCATTAATTGCAAAGGCTTTGCCTGGGTGGGCATCGGCCGCATCAACCTGATTGAAACCGGCACCATTAAGAACGTAATGTGGAAGTACATCCGCCAATTTGGCTTCAATGGCAGCCGGATCAGTCACATCAAAACTGCGATGGTTGACGGGGATTATTTCGATATTTTCTAGCTTTTCAGCGACACGACAAAACGCTCGGCCAATCTGCCCTTCCGAACCGGTTACTAAAATTCTAATTTTATCGCCGTACAACTCTGAATCACTCCAACAACCATTAATATGAGTTTAAAAAGGGGAAACCGGCAGTGCAACCAGTAATTGCTGCTTCAGTCACACCCTTGCAGGTTGTGACTGCTGTGCGATCATTTCGATCAGAACTTGAGAGGTTAGATAACGCGCTTTGTCATTACTGCGTAAGCTGATAACCGAATCTAGAACATCGCACGCAGCGATTGAGATCTGTTTTTCCAGCAACACTTGAGCAACCTTAGCAAACTGATCACTCGACAGCCGGGTAAAGTCATAGACTTTACTGAGTAGAAGCAGATCGCCCGACTTCAATTTATCCAAAATCTTTAAGAGCTGAATGGGTTCAGAGGTCTCTTCAAAGGCCACTGAATCAAGCTCGATACCGGCCACTCGAGCACTGTCAGCCAATCGAGCCTGAAGCTGGGCTTTACCTTCATCGCCATGTATTGAGGCGTATCCAAACAGTGACATAGATCCTTAGGCTTTGATGCGTGTAAGACTTTCTTCAAGCCAGTCTACAGAATCCTTATGCACTTCTTCAACAGTTCTCTCTGTCGTTTCGATAGGTTTACTTATAAGAACATCAACCGTACCAGGGTGCTTAATAAAACCCTTTCCTGGCCAGAAACGACCCGCATTATGAGCGATGGCGACTAGAGGAACTTCACTGCTCACAGCCAACATAGCTCCACCTTTATTCCAACGACCTAATTCACCCACCGGAAGTCGGGTACCCTGAGGAAAAATAAGGATGGGCACACCCGCAGACAATTTTGCCTTACCTTGGTCCAGCAGTTGTTTTAGTGCGCCTCGACGTTTACTGCGATCAAGAGCGATCGGTTCTAGCAGAGCAAGCGCCCAACCAAAAAATGGGATTTTCAGTAACTCCTGCTTAAGGACCACCACCTGTGGCTGGATCAACAGCTGAAAATAGATCGTCTCCCACTCACTCTGGTGATTAGATATCGCAACATAAGCACCCGATGCAGGGAGGTTTTCTCGCCCCTGAACATTGACCTTAACGCCACAACAGACTCGTAGCCAAACAATGTAGAAGTTATTGATCGCGGTTACAAAATAGAATCTTGGTTTAAACGGCAGTGCACGAGCAACCACCAGACAGAGTGATGCCCAGACGATCGTCACTGGATAGAAGCCTGCGTAATAGCAGAGCGCACGAACAAACCCAATCAGCTTAGTCACTGCATCAACCCCCTGTCACAGGCGGGAAGAAGGCGACTTCATCACCCTCTTTAATGGGAGCACTTCTATCAGACATCTCATGGTTCACCGCAACCAAAACCGTCGACCCATTAATGGTTGAAGACCACTCTTCCCCGTGCATTGTCGAAAGATGATCAATCAAAGAGTCGACTGAACTGATACCTTCAGGAAGGCCGATACTCTCTTCAGAGCGACCGATGCGATCTTTTAAACTGGCGAAATAGACAATTTTTAACATGTAGCTTCCAAATAGTGCTGTTATTCAGCAATCCAGTGGCCCGATTTACCACCCTTTTTCTCTTGCAGAGAGACTTGATCGATCACCATACCTTTATCGACCGCCTTACACATATCATAAAGTGTCAAACCGGCCACAGAGACAGCGGTCAGCGCTTCCATCTCAACACCCGTCTGGCCACTCAATTTGCAGATCGCGCTGATCTCAACACAGCTCTCTGCTTCATTCGGCGTCAGCTCAACTTTCACACTCGACAACATCAGAGGGTGGCACATTGGAATGAGGTCGGAAGTACGTTTAGCCGCCATGATCCCAGCAATACGTGCTGTCGCCAGTACATCACCCTTTTTATGACCGCCATTGACGATCATTGAGAGAGTCTCTGGCAACATGGTCACACGACCATAGGCTCTTGCTTCACGGAAGCTAACCTCTTTTTCAGAGACATCGACCATTCGAGCCTGACCCTTCTCATCGATATGAGTAAACTCTGACATCAGTGGCTCTCCGTTTGCGCATTGTTGTAGTTTAAAACCGGTTTAGCGTACATCGCTTTCAAAATATCTTTAGCAGCGCCATCAACCTGACTCAGCCTTGACTCAAGTAACGCCAGCCCCTCATCAGTTGCTTCACCTGCAGCGGCTAGATTGGTGGCATGCAAGCGGTAATTTTGGTGTATCTGACGGTCAATTTCTGCCGCCAGCTCTTCTGCCGATTCAAATTCACCTCGAATAGGCTCACCAAAGCCTACATGAACGCGGCCTTTGTCACCGACAATCCCTTTGACGATACTCTGAATATCTTCGAACTCACTCTTCTCATAAGTTCCGCCCTCAGCTTTGGCAGCCAACTCATTGGCTTTAGCCGAGTCACAAGGGTCTAGTTCGTATGCGATAGATACTGGGACAATATTGAGTCGCTCCACCATCTCAGAGAAGCTACGTTGCTTACGCTGAGACATATAGAACATTTTCAGTAGCGCTGGATCTGTACGATCGTCACCATCTTTCGCACGCCCTTCGCGCTGAGCGATCCAGACGGAATGTCCCGTGGTGACACTGTGATCGATGTAACTAGAGAGCTGAGTTAAGGCCGTCATCATCTCACGTCCTTTAGCAGAACGGTTGACGATAAACGACTTGTTCAAACGCATCAGATCTGACACGTAAGGCTTACGCAGCAGGTTATCACCGATCGCAATTCGGACTGTGTCCATCCCTGCATGGTAGAGCATCCAATTCACGAACGCTGGATCCATAGCAATGTCGCGATGATTAGAGACAAACAGATAAGCATCCTCTTTATCGAGCTTATCCAATCCACTGCAACTTAACTTGGTCGTGGATCGTTTGATCATCTTGTTCATGTAGCTTTCAACAAGCTGTTGAAAATCACGAACGGTATCAACATCACCCATGCGTGCCGCTAGATACTGCTTGACGATGGGCCTTAAAAACCATCCCGCCCAACCTGAGGCTTTAGGAAACTGATACTTTGTAATGGCATCCACAAACTCATTATTGTGGAGGAGATCAAACAGAACCTGACCCACTTCATCATCGCGGTAGGGGCGAATCTCTTTATAGGGGTCGTCGTTGTTAACAGCAGTGTGACTCATAGATATCCAGTGTTATAGCAATAGGCGCTTATTTTAGAGCTTTAAGCGCTAATTAGCACCTGCCATCTACCTAAACAAAAACGGGGAGGGTTCATAGAACCATCCCCGTTTAAAAAATGAGTCGAATTAAGGACTATTTGGTCACTAATTCAGGACCCATGATGCTGTAGGGTAGCCAGGTCGAGATCGCTGGCACATAGGTCACAAGAATCAAGAAGACAAAGAGTACCGCGACAAACGGTGCGGCCGCCTTCACGACACGCGACAAGCTCATACCTGTAATCCCCGAGGTTACAAACAGGTTCAAACCGATCGGTGGTGTGATCATACCGATTTCCATGTTAACTACCATGATAATACCTAGGTGAATTGGGTCGATGCCCAACTCCATGGCAATCGGGAATACAACCGGTGCCACAATAACCAATAGACCTGATGGCTCCATGAACTGGCCACCGATCAACAACAGAATGTTGACTGCAATCAGGAATGACCACCAAGTAAAGCCCACATCGAGCATCCACTCAGTCACGTGCTGAGGAATACGCTCAGCCGATAGAGTGTGAGCGAACAACAGTGCATTGGCGATGATAAACATCAGCATCACTGTGGTTTTGGTACCCTCAAGCATGGTCTTACGGCTCTCTTCACCGAACAGTGATGGGAAGAAGGCTGTAATCAGAGTCACAAAGTTACGTTTCCAGATCGCTAAGCCTGCAACAAAGCAGTGAGCAAAACTCTCATTCATGGCGTGACTGCGCTTAATGGTGTAGAAGATGGTCAAGGCGATACTGACCACAGCACCCCAGATTGCACGCTCGCCAGCGGTTACCGTGCTATCTGGATCCGACGTCGCAAAGAACGACAGGATCATCCAGACTAAGAAGAGTGACACACCATAAACCGAACCACTGAAGCCGACTTTCGCGTGTGGCGCATCCGACTCAAGTACCCATGGCGTGTTTTTCAAAGGCCCCATATCGCGATAGATAAAGAGCGCAACAATAATTGAGTAGACCGCCGCAACAACCGCAGCCTCTGTTGGGGTGAATGCGCCTCCGTAGATACCGCCCATGATGATGACGATCAGGAACAGTCCCCAGAATGCATCCTTACCACCACGAACGATGGTACCGAAACCTTTCCACTCCTCTGCAGGCAGGTTTTTAATACGTGCAACCACGTAGATAGCCAGCATCAGCATACCGCCGGCAATTAGACCTGGAATAACACCAGCCAAGAACATACGACCTACCGACACATCCGTCGATGCCGCGTAAACGACCATAACGATAGAGGGCGGAATCAAGATACCCAAAGTACCCGCGTTTGCGATAACACCCGAAGCGAACTCTTTTGAGTAACCCACTTGGCGCATACCGGCGATAGCAATCGTACCGATCGCGACAACAGTCGCTGGCGATGAACCAGAGAGTGCAGCAAACATCATACAGGCCAATACTGACGCCATCGCAAGACCACCACGGAAGTGCCCCACTGACGCAATCGCAAAGTTAATCAAGCGTTTCGCAACACCACCGGTCGACATGAACGACGACGCGATAATGAAAAACGGGATCGCTAAAAGAGTGTAGTGTGTACCGACACCAAACAGCGAAATCGCTACAGACGACAATGAGTCTGTAGAGAAGAAAGTAATAAATAGAATTGAGGATAGGCCTAGCGCCACACCCACAGGAAGACCGATAAAGAGCAGACCCAATACCAGTGCAAATAGAATTAATGCTTCCATCAGTTCAGGCCCTTAATCTTTCAGTGCATCTTTGTGCTCATCAACAAGGTCTTCCGCCTCGTGACCAGCAATGAGGTGATGACGTGCACCGGTCCAAATACCGACAAACGCCTGCAGTGAGCGATAAGCCAACAGAGCCAAACTGATTGGCAGAATAACCAACACCAACCAACGTTGAACACGCTCTTTAACGCCGAACCACTCCATAATGAAGTCAGGCCAACGCATCTCTTCGACACCGATGTTGATCTTGTACATTTTAGCCCAGTACTCAATGGCACCACCGCGGACATCGACGCCCAAGGCTGCCAACCAAGCACTATCAAGAAGAATCAAGGCGTACATCAGCGTTGCAAAAGCTGCAAACAGCGACAACCACTTACCGACCCTGCTAGGTACCGCATTAAGAACGATATCGACACCCAAGTGGGTACCATTCTTAATACCGAAGCTCATCCCCATCAAAATCAGCCATGAGAACATCACCATGCTGAATTCAAGTGCCGCTGACCAACCGGTTCCGAAGGCGTAGCGAGCAATAACCTGACCAAAGGATACGGCCATGATCGAGAAGATGATTAGAACAAGGAAATTCTCTTCCAGTTTTTCCATAAATCTTGGGAAACGTTTCTCTAAGCCCCAGATCACTAGAATAAGAATTAAGAGGTAAAGATGCGGCCACTCCACGTCAGTACTCCAATATGTTGAGCTACATAAGCTCGGGAAAAGGAAAGGACGGGCTCTAAACGAGCCCGTCGATCATCAACCTAAGTTGATTAAGAGTTTGCAGCAGCTTCGATTAGATCAGCACCGATCTTATCTTCAAACTGTTTCCAAACAGGTTTCATAGCGTCAACCCACTCTTTACGCGCAGCATCGTCAAGTGTGTTGATTTTGCCGCCACCCTTAAGGATGTTTTCACGGTTGCCCTGCTCTTTCGCTTTAACTGCTAGGTTAGCTTCGTTAGTCACGTCTTTAGCGATCGCAATGAACTGCTCACGAGCGTCTTTAGGCATAGAGTCTAGGAACTCTTGAGACGTCATGAATAGGTATGCAAGAAGCTGGTGGCTAGTCTCAGTCGTTGAATCTTGCACTTCGAAGAACTTCTTAGTGTAGATGTTTGACCAAGTGTTTTCCTGACCGTCTACAACGCCAGTCTGTAGTGCACCGTAAACCTCTTTAAATGCCATTGGCTGTGGTGAACCGCCCATTGCTGCGATCATCGCTTTAGCAACGTCAGAGTTCTGTACGCGGAACTTTAGACCTTCAGCATCAGATGGTTTTAGTAGTGGTTTGTTGGCAGAGAAGTACTTCATACCAGACATCCAGTAACCTAGGCCTACAAAACCAACATCTTCCATTGCAAGAAGAAGGTCCTGACCAGCATCAGAGTTAGTGAAGCGCATTGCAGCGTCCATATCTTTGAAGATGAATGGAAGGTCGAATACGCCAAACTTAGAAGTGTAAGAACCGAACTTAGATAGTGAAGGCGCTAGGATCTGTACGTCACCTAGTAGAAGCGCTTCAAGCTCTTTAGAGTCACCGAACAGTGTAGAATTTGGGTAAACTTCGATACACATAGTGCCGTTCATTTCAGCGTTTACACGCTCAGCAAGTTTGTTAGCCGCAACCACTTTAGGGTGAGTTGTACCACCAGTAACGTGTGAAAGTTTTGCAACGATCTCGCCAGCGTCACAGTTAGCCTGTGCAGTAGCAGCCGATACAGATAGAGCCAAGGCAGAAAGGCCAAGAGTTAGTTTTTTCATTATTTACACTCCAGTTTGTATTAGGTCACAACGACCTTGTAAAAAGCACTTTTGCAAAGCAGAAAACGTGCCAACAACCTAGATATATATTTATTTTCAACAAGTTAGTGAAAATAAATACAGGACATAAGACTTAAAGGAGGCATTAATGGCGGATGCTCGCCGAAGCTAATCAGCAAGAAGTGGCGGAAAACCGCCACTTAGCAATGCGATGGCTTACTACTGATTGTCGATGTACTTAGCCGCGTCAAATGTACGGATCCAATCGGGATGAAACACCATGACAGCGGTCATAAGAATGCCGTTAATGAGCCCCTCTGGGAACATAATCAACGGCAAGAAGGAGATGTACTCGTGATAAATCGTTTGCCAACTGTGGATACCTGACAAGCCAAGCACAAGCGACAGGGTCAACCCCGAGCTAGCGACTGCAAACCCACCACCAATAAAGGCGGCTAAAAAGAGATAGGCAAAGAAGTTAGGCGGGTATCGTCTCTCGATATATTTAAGAAGCGTGATGGTCAGTGTCGCTGGCACCACAACAATCGCAATTAAATTTATGGCCAGCATATCAAAGCGCTCCACTCCAACTAGAGTGATGCCGAGCATCGCAATCGCGCCAGCCAAGATGGCAAGATCCCAGCCAAACATCAGTGTCAACGCGGTCATACCCAAAAAGTGAACACTCAACCCTTCCGATAGGCCCGCTCTAAAGGTCCAAGTCAACATCAGCAAGACCATAGCGCCGAACAACAGATGCTGAAGTCGAGGCTCAGCCCAAAGCGCTTGAAAAGGCACACGTTTAAAGGCACTCCAGATAGAGGTAACCGCTAAAAGTGCCGCTACCAGATGCCAAATAAGATTGATGTCTAAGATAGGATTTTCCATCTGTTTAATTTACACCGGTCGTGACATTAGGATCGCATCCTCCCTACCCTCTTGACCGATCAGCGGGTAGTAATGTTTACGCAGACCGTCCGTGACAAAACCCACCGATTGATAGAGACGAATCGCCGCCTCATTAGAAGCACGCACTTCCAACATGACACGGCTGATTCCATCCCCAGTGAACTGTTCAAGCTGATCAGTCAGCATCTTCGCCGCCCAACCTTCTCCACGCCGATCAGGCACTACGCCAATGCGGAGCAGTTCCGCTTCATCAAATAACCTTTGGTAGAGCGCAAAGCCGATCGGTTCGTTAGCGTCAAACAGTGTGTAGCAGGGAAAACGATCATCTTGAGATAGATACGTCTGCCATTGAGATTTTGACCAGTAATCAGGAAAGCACTGTTGATCCAGAGCAAACAGTTGATCAATCGTCATCACAGCAGGCATTTCAGAAGATAAACACTAAACCAGTGGCTGAAGATCAGACCAGATCTGCTGTTTAGCGCCAGGCATATTGAGCGCCTGCGAGAGTGATTGGGTCGTTAGATAGTTCAGTCCCGATTGTTGCAGTGGCAGCAGTTGCCCATGAGTCTCATCCACACCTTCACCAACCACCCAATTCGCAAGCCCCTCGCCAAACAGAATAACGGTCTCTAGACCAGACTCTTTCTGCATAAAGCTCAACTGTCGCTGCACATGTTTTCTCGCTTCATGCGGCCCCTGATCCAGGGTTTTACCGGCAAGCATAGGCCACTCAAGCGTAATCGGCAGTGTGATTGATTGTGGTGACTCTCCAAGAGCTTGAACAATGCCCGCCAAAAGACGCTTATGCTTATTGGAGAAGCCTTCGCGAGCACGAATGGGAAGATTATCGATTAGTAGGAGTCGGCCCGCTCGAGCCATAACAATTTTATAACGCGGCGCAGGTTCAAAGCTTCGTTTGACCGAAGTAGTGGGCGATGTTTGAGGCTCTTTAGAACTCTCATCAGCCGTCAACTCAGCAACGGCAGCACGTCTGATGTTAGAAGAACCTACCTCTGCCTCATCGGGAGCGGAGACCTCTAAGGCTTCACCAATCTGAGTAATCGCACGACGCTCAGCATGAGGCTCGACAGGCTTGTGTGCTTGTGGAGCCAACGCCTGCATCACCTCTTCATCGTCACCAAGGAGATCCGCAGGATGAGCAAAGCGATAGACCCAATCAGGCGAAGGCTTTGCTGCTGGCAAGATTTGACGAGGCATCCACTGCTGGATACCAAGCTGATCTAAATAGGCGGCTTGGATTCGAGCCTGCTGAACTGACATGATTAAACCTGTGGGTGCGCTTTTTCCGCGTTAGTATCCAGAAGATTGAGCGCATGGATATAGGCCTTAGCCGATGCAATGATGACATCGGTATCGGCACCTAAACCATTTACGATGCGACCACCCTTCTCAAGACGCACGGTGACTTCACCTTGCGAATCGGTTCCTTCAGTCACGGCATTCACCGAATAGATCAACAGTGTAGAGCCAGAGTTCACCTGTGACTCAATCGCTTTAAAGATAGCATCGACTGGACCACTACCCTCAGCACAGCACGAGTGCTCTTGCCCATCAATACTCACAACTAGATCGGCTTGAGGTGTCTCACCCGTTTGCGATGTCACAGATAGGTTGACCAACTGAAAACGTTCGCTTGACGCTTCGGCACGGCTATTGCTGACCAGCGCCATAAGATCCTCATCAAAGATCTCATGTTTCTTATCGGCTAACACTTTGAAGGCTTGGAAAGCGCTGTTTAGATCAGCATCACTCTTGAACGTAGTACCCAGCTCCTCAAGACGTGATTTAAATGCAGCACGGCCTGAATGCTTACCCAATACCATTTTATTGGTCGTCCAACCGACACTCTCTGCGGTCATGATCTCATAGGTTTCACGGTGCTTCAGTACACCATCTTGGTGAATGCCCGATTCATGAGCAAAGGCGTTAGCGCCGACAATCGCCTTGTTAGGCTGAACAGGGAAACCTGTCACGCTAGACACCAGTTTAGAGGCACCGACAATGTGCTGAGTATCAATATTGGTCTCAAGACCCATAACGTCTTGGCGAGTTTTCAGTGCCATAACGATCTCTTCTAGGGCTGCGTTACCAGCACGCTCACCCAAACCGTTGATCGTACACTCCACCTGACGTGCACCCGCTCCCACGGCTGCCAGTGAGTTGGCGACCGCTAGGCCTAGATCGTTATGACAGTGGACAGAGAAGATCGCTTTATCCGAGTTTGGAATACGCTGAATGAGCTCCCCGATCACCTCAGCAAACTGATGAGGCACGGCGTAACCGACCGTATCAGGGATATTGATAGTACGAGCGCCAGCATCGATCACTTTTTCGATAATACGGCACATAAAATCCAACTCAGAGCGGCTAGCATCTTCTAACGAGAACTCGACATCATCGATCAGATTACGCGCTCGCTTAACGGCATGCACAGCCTGCTCGACAACACGATCAGGCTCCATCTGAAGCTTGTACTTCATATGAATCGGCGAAGTCGCGATAAAGGTATGAATACGACCTTGCGCAGCATTCTTCAGCGCTTCACCCGCACGATCAATATCCGCATCCAAAGCACGAGAGAGTGAACAGACTCGGCTATCTTTGATGTTGTCGGCAATATTTTTCACCGCCTCGAAATCACCAGGACTCGCAATGGCGAAACCCGCTTCAATCACATCAACTTTCATACGTTCAAGCTGACGAGCGATTCGCAGTTTCTCTTCACCGGTCATAGACGCACCGGGACTCTGTTCACCATCGCGCAGCGTGGTATCAAAAATAATAACGCGATCGTTGCTCATAAGGGTCTCCACGAATTTAGGCCGTAGAAATAATTTCTCTAACGGCTCGCTATAAAGAGTAATTGGCCTATGATAGCTTGATGATCGACCAGTAGAAAGGGAAGAGTAGTGAGTGAACCAATGAATGATTTCGATTTTGATCACTTAATTGATCGCCAAGGGACCTGGAGTGACAAGTGGTCTAAATACGCCGGTACAGACATACTTCCAATGTGGGTTGCTGATACCGATTTTCGCTCTCCACAAGCTGTGATTGATGCTTTAAAAACGCGTGTCGATCATGGCGTTTTTGGCTACACCCGCACACCAGAAACACTCAATCAGCTGTTTTCTGAACGCATGCAGCGCCTATACAACTGGACGGTCTCTGCTGAAGATCTAGTCTGGTTACCCGGTCTCGTCTGCGGGCTAAATTTAGCGACCCGCGCTTTAAGCACGGCTGAGCAATCCGTCATCACCGCCCAACCTATCTACCCACCCTTTATGTCCGCTCCCGCTCTCTCTTCGAGGGCGTTGATCACCATTCCCATGAAGGGTCGTGTCATTGATTTTGATGCACTAGAAGAGGCCATTACAGCAGAAACCAGACTGCTACTTTTCTGCAACCCACACAATCCTGGGGGTGGCGTCTACCGCCATGAAGAGCTCGAGAGGCTCGCACAGATCATTATCGATCAGGATCTATTGATCTGCAGCGATGAGATTCATTGCGATCTCATTTTACAACCTGAACTACAGCACACACCGATCGCGAGTTTGAGTGAAGAGATCGCCTCACGCACTGTGACGCTGATGGCGCCCAGTAAAACCTGGAACATTGCAGGGCTGGCCTGCTCTGTTGCGATCATTCAAAACCCCGAATTAAGAGCGCGATTTAAAAAGGTACGCAAGGGCATAGTGCCCGACGTCAATCTACTGGGCTACACCGCGGCAGAAGCCGCCTACTCACAGGGAGACGAATGGAATCGCAAGCAGTGCGAATACCTGAAGGGAAATAGAGACTACCTGATCTCTGAAATAGGCAAGATTCCCGGCTTAAGCATGCTACCTAACGAGGCCACCTACCTTGCCTGGATCGATGCCAATCAGCTTGGCGTCGACAGCCCACAACAACTGTTTGAATCTCAGGGTGTGGGACTATCTGATGGGGAGGATTTTGGTGCACCTGGATTTGTTAGACTTAACTTCGGGTGTCCAAGATCGCGTATTGAGGAAGCGGTTCGTAGGATGAAGCTGGCCGTCGATTCGCTCTAACAGCGCTCAAACCCGAAAGGGACAACCTCTTTGATACTGCTCGCGCCAACTTTGATCATCAGCAACCGATCAAAACCAAGTGCCACGCCGGCACAAGCTGGAATGCCGGATTCTAGGGCCGAGACTAAACGAGTCTCCAGCGGTCGTCGTGGAAGCCCTGAGGATTCACGCTGCTGATCGTCAGCTTCCAGCCGTTCAGCCTGCTCAGCGGGATCTCGCAGCTCCTGATAACCATTCGCCAACTCCATACCGCCCGCATACAGCTCGAAGCGGGCAGCCACTTTGACACCCTGATCATCCTCAACAACCTCAGCCAACGCAGCTTGAGAGGCGGGAAAATCAAATACTAGCACCGGTTCAATGAGTTTCGGCTCAATCAGATGCGACATGACCAGCTCGAGCCAAGTATCTTTGCGATCATCCGTAAAAGGGCACTCAAAATGGGGCTCAAGCAGAGCTTTTAACTGGTCAATGGTCGCTTGATGAGGATCCACGCCCACAAAGCGTTTAAACAGTTCACGATAACTGAGACGCTCCCAATGCTGCGGCCCCAGCACCGCAGTAACCAGAGCCTGAACTTCATCCATCAGCTGCTGCGCACTGAAACGAGGGCGATACCACTCAAGCATGGTGAATTCAGGATTGTGAAGCCGCCCTACCTCGCCATTCCTAAATGCTTTAGCCAACTGATAGATGGGGCCTGAGTCAGCTGCCAATAGGCGCTTCATGGCGTACTCTGGCGAACTCTGCAGGTAGTAACGCTGCTCTTCAGCCCCGGGGTAACTTGAGTAGGAGACTTCAAGTGAATCGATAAAAGGATCACTGACTGCCGCTTGTGACAGACATTGAGTATCCACCTCCATGACACCGCGTTCAGCAAAAAAAGCGCGCACATCAGCCAGCATCTTTGCTCGCTCACGAAGTGTTAAGATCTCTGCTGTAGGTTGCCAGTGATTTCGATTCATACAGACTCCAAAATTAGAACCAAAAACGGCAGCCGAAGCTGCCGTTTCTATTACGAACCCGTGTTAGGCACGGCTTACGTATTCACCGGTACGAGTGTCGATCTTAAGAACTTCACCCTGGTTGATAAATAGTGGCACACGAACCACTGCACCCGTGCTGAGAGTCGCAGGCTTAGAACCGCCCTGAGCCGTATCGCCTTTAAGGCCTGGATCAGTTTCAGTCACTTCAAGCTCAACAAAGTTAGGAGGTGTCACAGCAATAGGGTTGTCGTTAAATAGAGTGATCATCACTTTGTCACCCTCTTTCAACCACTGCGAACAGTCGGCAACGGCTTTCTCATCCGCAGCGTACTGTTCAAATGTGCTTGGCTCCATGAAGTGCCACATCTCACCATCACTGTAGAGGTACTCCATGTCACGATCCATCACATCGGCTGTTTCAGCTGATTCGTTCGATTTGAAAGTACGCTCCCAAATACGACCCGTCATAAGGTTACGAAGACGAACTCGAGTGAACGCCTGACCTTTTCCCGGTTTAACAAATTCAACTTCAACCATGTTACATGGATCGCCGTCGATCATCACTTTCATGCCAGTCTTAAACTGACCACTTGAAACGTTTCCCATCTCTTTTTCCAAATCATTGATTGAATGTTTGACGAGCATTCTACTTCAAAGGAGAATCGGCTCCAACAGATCGTTTACATTCTTGGAAATTTTGGTCACTTCAATGATGCAGCTGTTGGACATTACGCCAAACTCTTGGCAAGACTCACTGAAAAGTGCCATCACCGATCCTAAAGCCTTACTGGAGAGACTGTCCCTACCCAACGAGCTACTCGAACAGGCTCAAGCGGCTAGCCAGCTCTTCCCATTGCGAGTCCCTCTTGAGTTCCTAAATCGCATGGAGCTAGGCAATCCAAACGATCCTTTGCTGAAGCAGGTCCTTCCGATCAGGGACGAGTTTATTCAGGCTCCAGGTTTCACAGAAGATCCGTTAAACGAGAGTGATGCACGCCCGACTCCAGGCGTTGTGCACAAATATAAAGATCGAGCACTGTTGATCTTGAGCGGAGCTTGCGCCATTAACTGTCGTTACTGTTTTCGCAGACACTTCCCTTACTCTGACAACCAGCTTAGTGGGGAGCATTGGCAAAGGGCTCTCGCCTATCTAAAAGAGCATACAGAGTTAAGAGAGGTGATCTTCTCAGGCGGTGATCCACTGGTCACCTCTGATCACCGTTTTTCAAAGATGGTAGCGGATCTTGAAGCCATACCTCATCTCGAACGACTCAGAGTCCACACTCGCCTACCCGTGGTGATTCCATCCAGAGTAACCGATCAACTCAATGACACCTTGCATATTTCAAGGCTCAATTGCGTCGTGGTCCTTCACATCAACCACGCCAATGAGATTGATCAGAGTCTGAGCGACGCCGTCACCAAGCTAAAACAGAGTGGTGCAACCATTCTCAATCAAGCGGTGTTGTTAAAAGGGGTCAATGACAGCGCTGATGAGCAGGTCAGACTCTCACGTGCTCTGTTTAGCGCAGGCATCCTCCCCTACTACCTCTTTCTTTTTGATCCTGTCGCGGGGGCCAGTCACTTTGATATCCCGATTGAACAGGGTAAAGAGATCTTTACGCAAATGCAGAGAGAGCTACCAGGATATCTTGTTCCTAGACTCGCGAAAGAAATTTCAGGCAAAACATCAAAAACCTTGTTAATATCCAGTTAAGGTTTTTGGAGAAAACAACGTGATTGCAAAAAGAATAACAATGCAAAACGCTTTAAAACTGACGCTACCAGCACTGGTATTGTCAGGTTGTATCAGCTTGCCAGACACAACAGCTAAGCTGACAACTCAACAGCCCATCACACCCGCTCCACCACAAAAAACCCTGGTTATTCACCAACTTCAGACGGAAGTCATCACCCAAAAAAATGTTGCTGCAGTCATCGACTTTAGCAATCAGACGGATCGCGACCTGGACTACGTGATGTTTAAGACGATCGCTTTCGACGCAGAGGGTAAGGTTATTCCTGCGATGAAGAGCGGCGATGATCATGCCTACTTGAGAATTGCAGGGCCTTTGTCGCCCGAGCATAGAACCGGCGATCAACACTGGGATAAGGTGTGGGCTGACAGCTCGGTTAGCTGTTTTAGAATTGAGAGTGCCGAACTGATCTTTTCAGACTCAAGCGTAGAGGACTACTCTACGGATCAGATAGAGCTCCAACTACCCACCTTGCAGCCTGCCATCTGTCAGCACGACCAAGGGTCGCTGGCAAGTAACTGATTATCAGTTTCGCGAGGTTATTTACTCCGTGAGGGCATGACTGGAAAAGCGGTGACGGTGCCCTCGGCATCCGTAATACGAGCTTTTCCTCGCTTCTCAACCTCATCAATCTGAATAATGGCCTGCATCGGAACGAAAGAGCGTTTTACACCTGCGAACTCCTGCTGTAGACGATCTTCGGCAGGATCAATCAGCATCTCAGTGTGACTACCAAACACGAAACCCTCTAGCGCAACAAACCCCCACATATCAGCACTGTAAACCTGTTCAACGTAAAGCTCGTAGACTTTATCTTTGTTGATGTAAGTGACGCGATAGAGGCGTTTGGCATCGGCCATTGAGAATCTCCAATCAATCTAAACTTGAATTGCCTAATCAGGTTAGTGGGGGCGCTCTAAACAATTGCAAGTTCGTTAGCGCCAAAGAGTGCGCTGAGGTATACTTCATCGCCCCAAATGATGGGGCATAGATTCAACGTAACGACAGGTGAAACATGACTAAAAAGCTCTTTATCAAGACACACGGATGTCAGATGAATGAGTACGACTCCGCACGAATGGCTGACCTTCTGGGCGATAGCCACAAGCTGGAGCTAACCGATAATCCAGAAGAGGCTGACGTCCTGCTTCTAAACACCTGTTCAATTCGTGAAAAGGCGCAAGAGAAGGTGTTCCACCAGTTAGGCCGTTGGCGTCTTTTGAAAGAGCAAAAACCCGGATTAATGATCGGGGTAGGCGGCTGTGTTGCAAGCCAAGAGGGCGAAGCGATTCGTGATCGCGCGCCGTTCGTCGATATGATTTTTGGCCCACAGACCCTACACCGTCTTCCCGAGATGATTGAAGATACCAAGGGGGGCAAGGTCGGTATCGTTGATGTCAGCTTCCCAGAGATCGAAAAGTTCGACCACCTCCCCGCTCCTAAAGTTGAGGGGGCAGAGGCATTTGTTTCAGTCATGGAAGGTTGTAGTAAGTACTGTACTTTCTGTGTCGTGCCCTACACCCGTGGCGAAGAGGTCAGCCGACCGCTGGATGATGTGATAGCCGAGTGTGTTGAGCTGGCTGAACAGGGCGTGCGTGAAGTCAATCTACTGGGCCAAAACGTCAACGCTTACCTCGGTGCGACTCATGACGGTGATACGGCTGATCTGGCTGAGCTGATTCGCACCATCGCCGCGATTGAGGGTATCGATCGTATTCGTTTCACAACCTCACACCCTGTAGAGTTTACCGACAGCCTGATCGAGGTTTATGACGAAGTGCCGGAATTGGTGAGCCATCTTCATCTACCGGTCCAGAGTGGCTCTGACCGCATACTAATGGCAATGAAGCGCGGCCACACGGCGATTGAGTACAAGTCGAAATTACGTCGAATCAAGGCGAAGCGTCCAGATATCAGCTTCTCGTCGGACTTTATCATCGGCTTCCCAGGTGAAACGGATGCCGACTTTGAGGCGACCATGAAGCTAATCGAGGATATAGGTTTTGATACGTCGTTCAGCTTCATCTACAGCCGTCGCCCAGGCACCCCTGCGGCAGACCTGCCTGACGACGTATCGGAAGAGACGAAGAAACAACGCCTACACATTTTGCAAAGCCGTATCACTCAGAACGCTTTGCAGATCAGCCGCCGCATGGTCGGAACCACTCAACGCATTCTGGTCAACGGTTACTCGCGTAAAGACCCTGGCCAACTATCGGGTCGCACGGAGAACAATCGTGTTGTGAACTTCCGTTGCGATAATCCAGACCTGATTGGTCACTTCGCCGATGTCCGCATTGCTGAAGCGCTTCCGAACTCGTTGATCGGTGAGTTAGTTAGCTCCGAGCTGGATCAATAATGAGCGAAACACAATCTTTCCACATCAACCTACAGCCTGAAGATGGCGCAGCCTTGGCTAATCTAGTCGGCCAGTTTGATGAGCACTTACGTCTGATTGAAGAGCGCACCGGAGTCCAAATCGGTAACCGTGGATTCCAGTTCAAAGTTGAAGGTGCAATTCAGGCCGTTCGCCCGGTCTGCACACTGATTGAAGCACTGTACAAAGAGTCTCTAAACGGCAAACCACTTGCCCCATCAGACATTCATCTATCGCTACAACACTCAGGCATTTCACAAACTGATGTGAAATCGACTGCGACGGATGATGTCACTATTCGTACTCGAAAAATGACGATTCGACCTCGCGGGGAGAATCAGCAAAAGTACGTTCAGTCGATTCGTTACCATGACATTAACTTTGGTATCGGACCTGCCGGCACCGGTAAAACCTACCTTGCGGTTGCTTGTGCGGTTGAGGCCCTTGAGCGCGAAGAGGTCAGTCGAATACTACTGGTTCGCCCTGCCGTCGAAGCGGGTGAAAAACTCGGTTTTCTACCCGGCGATCTGACTCAGAAAGTCGATCCCTACTTACGCCCTCTCTACGACGCACTCTATGAGATGATGGGCTTTGAGAAGGTAGCACGCCTGATCGAAAAGAATGTCATAGAGATCGCACCCTTAGCTTACATGCGCGGCAGAACGTTGAACGGCTCGTTTGTCATTCTTGATGAGTCACAAAATACGACACGCGAGCAGATGAAGATGTTTCTTACCCGCATAGGGTTTGGTTCAACCGCCGTTATTACAGGGGATAAAACCCAGGTCGACCTACCACGCGGCGCCAGCTCTGGCCTAATTCATGCGATGCAGGTACTGGATGGGGTGAAAGGGATTGGATTTACTCACTTCGAAGCGAAAGATGTGGTTCGTCACCCTATCGTGCAGCACATTGTACGTGCTTATGAAGCGTACGAAGCCAAACATACAGACGAGCGTAAATAGTGATTCATTTAGAGGTTATTCGCGCTGTTGATAGCAACTCACTCCCGAGTGATGAGCAGTTTCAATCCTGGGCCGAATTAGCGGCATCACAGCTATCGGGCGAAGCTGAACTATGCATTCGTATCGTTGATGAAACCGAGAGCCAGACACTGAATCGTGAATATCGCGGTAAAGACAAGTCGACCAACGTACTCTCTTTTCCGTTTGAAGCACCTCCGGGCTTCCCTGGCAATATATTAGGTGATCTAGCGATTTGTGCCGCGGTTGTAGAGCGCGAAGCAACCGAACAAAACAAACAGATTCATCACCATTGGGCTCACATGGTGATCCATGGGGTATTGCATCTACTTGGATTCGATCATATAAAGGATGAAGAAGCCGAGGAGATGGAGTCACTTGAACGAGAACTGCTCGCTCAACTCCAAATCCCAGACCCCTATATTTGAGGCAACCACACACTATGAGTGAAGACCGATCGAGCGGCTCATCCAAAAGCTTTTTTAGCAAACTTGCTTCAGCTTTTTCGGATGAGCCCAAAACCCGCGAAGACCTGTTTGAAGTTCTTTATGAGGCCAACGACACTGGCCTACTAGACCAAGATGCGCTAACGATTGTAGAAGGCGCTATACAAGTGACCGACATGCAAGTGCGTGACGTCATGATCCCTAGATCACAAATGGTCTCGGTACAGATCGATCAATCTGCCCACGAATTTATGCCACTGGTCATCGACAGTGCACACTCTCGCTTTCCTATTGCAGGTGAAAACCCAGATGAGATCGTCGGCATTCTTCTTGCCAAGGATCTTCTTCCCTATGCACTGGACGGCCGCTTAGAACAGTTCAGTCTCGCTGAGCACCTTCGCAAAGCAACCTTCATTCCTGAAAGTAAGCGACTGAACGTCTTGCTACGTGAATTCCGTGTCACACGCAATCACATGGCCATCGTCGTTGATGAGTACGGCGGAATTGCCGGTCTTATTACCATCGAAGACGTGCTCGAACAGATCGTCGGTGATATCGAAGATGAGCACGACGAAGATGAAGACGAGGGCAACATCAAAGCCTTTGAAGATGATGGCTTCATTGTCAAAGCGTTAACCCCTATCGAAGACTTTAACGAGTACTTTGACGTCGGCCTACCTGATGATGAGTTCGATACCGTGGGTGGACTGGTGACACGTCAATTTGGTCACCTACCCGATAAAGGGGAGACGATTCGACTCGATGACTTCACCTTCACCGTGCTAGCGTCTGAAAACCGCAGAATTAGACTGCTACAGGTTAAGCACCACAAGGAGTAGTGATGCTGCTCCAGCCTCTTGTGAATAGGACTTTGGCGGTTGCTGCAGGGGCAATAGCGACACTCGCTTTTGCCCCTTTTAGTTACCCGCTATTAGCGATTGTCTCTATTGCCACCCTCTACTTGCTGACCCTTAAATCCGATTCAGCGTTCCTGATGGGTTGGCTCTATGGTTTGGGATACTTCACCGCCGGTGTCTCTTGGGTCTATGTGAGTATTCACTTACACGGTGGCATGGGTGTTTTAGCCGCCGCACTGATGACTCTCATGTTCACTGGCGCGTTAGCGATACTCTTTGCCGCACAAATTTGGCTCTACAAACGCCTGTTTACTGACGGCTCAGCACCAGGATTTGTCGCTCTTTGGATCTTGTTTGAATGGGTGAGAAGCTGGCTATTTACCGGCTTCCCTTGGCTGCTCATCGGCTATGCGTTCATCGATACACCACTTATCTCATTAGCCCCGATCGGCGGCGTGTGGCTAGTGTCGGCGATGGTTCTGATCATTGCTGTCTCGGCTTCCCATGTCATCCACCGTAAAAAACCGACCCCTCTCCTACTGATCCTTGCGATATTAGGTGCCTCTTACCTTATTCCGTCACACTGGACAGAGAGTTCAGAAAAGACCGTCTCGATCACATTAATACAGCCCAATTTAGCCCAAGAGTCTAAGTGGCAAATTGAGCAAGTTGATCGACACATACAGAACATTATTAATTTAAGCGTCCAAGCGCCCGCTACCGATCTACTCATTTGGCCTGAGACCGCCGTACCCAAATTAATAGGCCGCGCCATCAACCAGATCAGTCCGCTAGTGGAGATCCTCAACCAACAAGGCACCACGTTAATTTCAGGTTTCCCAAGAAAAGAGTGGAGTGAGAGCCAACAGCGAAACCTGTACCACAACTCGGTGGGCACGTTGACGGGTAAAATCAGCCTGTACGACAAACAGAGACTGGTCCCTTTTGGGGAGTACATTCCCTTTGAAAATCAGTTGCGAGGGCTGATCGCCTTTTTTGATCTCCCCATGTCTAGCTTTAGCTTGCCAGAACAACCAACTTTTCAGGTAGAGACACCTCAGGGGTCGCTGGCGGGCGCAATCTGTTATGAGATCGCCTACCCAGAGTTGGTCAGAGAGAATGCCAATCAGAGTGACATGATTCTGACGCTCTCTAATGACACCTGGTTCGGCGGATCTCATGGCCCAGATCAGCACTTTGAGATCGCCAGAATGCGTGCTATCGAAAATGGTAGGCCCGTGATAAGAGCCACCAACAACGGCATATCAGGATTCATTGATGCCAAGGGTCAAGTCTTAGCGACCGCACCCAGATTCGAGACGGCGATCCTAACCCATGAGATCGCCCCAAGCATGGGCCAAACCCCCTATCAACAGTTGGGGTTGTGGCCAGCGCTTATCCTTGCTGCAGCACTGTTATTAGCCGCGCTATTTAGACATCGCTCGTTCAAACAGAACCGCTGAACAGTCACGACAAGGCTGTAATTTTTGACTCTCGCTCAGCATCTGCTTAGCTCCACACTGTGTACAGACAAACTGTCCAGGTAGCGCGATTTCACCGGCGGCGTAGTGCGCTTCACCATGACTCAACTGCTCACGGAGTAACTCTTGTTCGATACGGGTTTTATCGGCCACTCTCATCAAGCGATCGACAATTCCCTTCTCCAACACAGCAAGGTCCAACTCCAACCAATCAGCCAGCGCTCCGCCGACCTTTTGAACACCGATTGAGAATTGCTTCAGATCACGCATTAGGTAGGCTTTTAGCAGGGCTGCTTCATCTGCAGACATTTCAAGTGCTGTCTGCTCCAGATCAACCGCTTCATTGACCGCTAAGGTAAGTTTCTCAAGCGTCACTTCACTGGCACCATCTAGAGAATCCATCACTTGATCGACCAATTGATCATAACGGCCAGAATCGAGCTTATCTTGGTTTGTATCACTCATAAGCAAACTCCTTTTAAGAGCGGATTATTCAGCAGCCAAACCTGTCGGCGCGACCGCATCTGATGTATCCTATGCAGTATTGAACAGTATTAATGAAATAACCATTGAGCGGTGTCATTTCTTAGCAAAGTAATTTGCTCCAAGAACAATGATGCCGTTTTTATGTTTGCAGAATATAGAGACCGATGAACGAACAGTACCAACCCCAGGATATTGAACCAAAAGTCCAGCAGCAGTGGGAAGAATCCGGCGCATTCAACGTTGAAGAGGATTCCAGCAAAGAGAAGTTTTACTGCCTCTCGATGTTCCCTTACCCAAGTGGTCGCCTGCACATGGGCCACGTACGTAACTACACCATCGGTGATGTCGTCTCTCGATACCAGCGCATGCAGGGAAAAAACGTTCTTCAGCCTATGGGTTGGGACGCCTTTGGCCTACCAGCTGAAAACGCTGCACTTAAAAACAATGTGCCTCCTGCTAACTGGACCTACAGCAATATCGATTACATGCGTAATCAGCTTAAACAGATGGGCTTTGGTTACGACTGGGATCGCGAGCTAGCGACCTGCCACCCGGAGTACTACCGTTGGGAGCAGTGGTTCTTTACTCGTCTTCTTGAGAAAGGCCTGGTCTACAAAAAAGAGGCCGAGGTGAACTGGGACCCAGTTGACCAAACCGTTCTGGCTAACGAGCAAGTGATCGATGGTCGCGGTTGGCGCTCTGGTGCGATTGTTGAGCGTAAGAAAATCCCTCAATGGTTCCTGAAAATTACTGACTACGCAGACCAACTACTGGAAGATCTAGAGAAGCTGGATCATTGGCCAGAGCAGGTCCGCACCATGCAGCGCAACTGGATCGGCCGCTCTAAAGGGGTTGAGCTGAAATTTGCGGTGCCTAACAAAGGTGATCTAGAGGTCTTCACAACCCGCCCTGATACGCTGATGGGTGTTACCTATGTTGCCGTTGCACCACAACACCCTCTAGCACTTGAAGCAGCCGAAAATAACCCAGAACTTGCTAGCTTTATTGATGAGTGTCGTCACCAAAAAGTCGCCGAAGCTGACATGGCGATGATGGAAAAACGCGGCATGCCATTGGGCATCGAAGCCACTCACCCTCTCACTGGTGAAATGGTGCCTGTTTGGACAGCAAACTTTGTTCTGATGGATTACGGCTCAGGCGCTGTCATGGCGGTTCCTGGACACGACCAACGTGACTGGGAGTTTGCAACCAAATACGGACTGAACATCAAACAGGTCATCAAGCCTCTGTCCGACGATCAGACTGTCGACTTGACGCAAGAAGCGTTCACAGAGAAAGGCGTTCTGTGCAACTCGGGTGACTTTGACGATCTAGAGTTCGAAATGGCGTTTAAAGCCATTGCGACTGAACTGAACAACAAAGGTCGCGGTCATACAACCATCAACTTCCGCCTTCGCGATTGGGGTGTTTCACGCCAACGCTACTGGGGCGCACCGATCCCGGTTGTTAATTGTAATAGCTGTGGATCAGTACCCGTACCTGAAGATCAGCTGCCTGTGCTTCTGCCAGAAGAGGTAACCTTCGACGGCGTCGGTTCACCGATTAAAAAGATGGAGAGCTTCATCAAAACAAGCTGTCCAAAGTGTGGCGCAGATGCAGAACGCGAAACGGATACCTTCGACACCTTCATGGAGTCAAGTTGGTACTTTGCTCGCTATGCAAGCCGTTACTCAGACAGTGCGATGCTGGATCCTCAAGCAGCCAACTACTGGCTCCCTGTTGATCAGTACATCGGTGGTATCGAGCACGCTATTTTGCACCTACTCTACTCACGCTTCTATCACAAACTACTGCGTGACGAGGGTCTAGTAAACTCTGATGAACCTTTCACTCGCCTACTCTGTCAGGGCATGGTTCTAGCCGATGGCTACTACTACGAAGATGAACAGGGCGGTAAGGTTTGGATCTCACCGGTTGATGTAGAGACTGAGACAGACGAGAAAGGTCGTGTGACCAAAGCCACTCATAAAGAGACGGGTAAAACGCTGATTCACGACGGCATGTCCAAGATGTCTAAGTCGAAAAACAACGGCATCGACCCTCAGGTTATGATCGATCGATACGGCGCCGATACGGTTCGTCTATTCATGATGTTTGCGGCACCACCAGAACAGTCACTAGAGTGGTCTGACTCAGGTGTGGAAGGTGCACACCGTTTCATCAAACGTCTCTGGAAACAGGCACACGACCATATCGCAGCCGGCCCAGCATCAACTTTAGACACGTCCAAGCTGAATGATGGGCAGAAAGAGCTGCGCCGTAAGACTCATGAAACCATCCAAAAAGTGACGGATGATATTGAGCGCCGCCAGACATTCAATACAGCCATTGCCGCTGTCATGGAGCTTTCAAACAGTATCGGTCGATTCAACGATGACTCCGAGCAAGGACGTGCTTGTAAACAAGAAGCGCTTAGCGCTGCTGTCCAGCTGTTGTCCCCGATCATTCCACACGCAGCCGATCAGCTGCTGACTGAACTGACGGGTGCAAGCCAAAATGATAGCTGGCCAAGCGTTGATGAATCCGCTTTGGTACGTGATAACATCGAGATGATTGTGCAGGTTAATGGCAAACTTCGTGCTCGTATCAATGTTGCCGCCGATGCCGATAAGGACACAATTTTGCAACTGGCCCTGGCTGAAGCTAATGTTCAGAAATACATGGAAGGCCTAACGCTGCGCAAAGAGATTGTTGTACCAGGCAAACTGGTCAACATCGTCGTCAGCTAGGAGTAAAAGATGAAGTTGTCACGTACGTTCGTTGCAGGTTTCGCCATGCTGTTTCTAACAGCTTGTGGCTTCCACCTAAAAGGGCTTTATGAGGTACCACCAGCGTTACAGCAATTAACTCTGGTCGAAAACACCACACAGCCCACTTTGTTAGGCAGAGAGCTGACAACTCAACTGCAACGCAACGGCGTGACCCTAACATCCCGAGCTAAGCTTAAACTGATCGTTGAATCGGCACGCTACAATCGCCGCGCGGTGATTCTTGATGCCAATGCAGATGCACAAGAGTACGAATTGAGCGGTGAAGCTCAATTTGCCATCTATCAAGGTGATAGCACAGCGCCCGCCATTGAGCGCCGAGTCAATGTTCAACGCAGTGTTACCGAAACTTCAGACACCTTGGCGCAAGAGACTCTGGAAGCGCGCTACCGCTCAGAGATCAATCGTGCACTGGCTGAACAGATTATTCGCCAATACCTAAGTTTCGTTCCGCGCTAACCTATGAAAGTTAGAGTTGATCAGCTACCTCAGCAGCTCAACAAGCTAAATACTGCGCTACCGGTGTACCTTGTAACCGGGGACGAAACACTTCAACACGACGAAAGCTGTGACGCCATTCGAGCCCATCTTCGCGGTCTAGAATTCACTGAACGAGAGCTCTATCACATCGATTCCAGCTTTAACTGGGACAGCCTGATGGAGGCCGCCAATAGCCTCTCTCTATTTGCAGAGCGCAAAATTATTGAGTTACGACTCGGTTCACAAAAGATCAAAAAAGCCGAATCAGATCTGCTACAACGCTATCTAGAGAACCCTGCGCCCGATACGGTGATATTCATTTTGGCTGATCGACTCGATGCCGGTGCGAAAAAGAGCGCCTGGTTCAAGCTGGTCGAAAAGCTCGGGCTAGTGGTTGAAATCTGGCCCATTGAAGTTGACCAACTCCCGCGCTGGCTAGCGACACGCCTTCAATCTTTTCCAATCTCTATGGATCAAGAGGCGATCGGCGTCTTAGCCGATCGTGTAGAGGGCAACCTACTCGCGGCACAACAAGAGTTAGAGAAGCTCTCTCTGCTCTACCCCAACCAAACCCTTGATGCCAACCAGGTTGCCGAGGCGGTTGGCGACATGTCACGATTTGATGCCTTTGCACTTGCAGATGCGGCGATACAAAGACAACCTGCAAGAGTACAACACATTCTGCAGGCGCTAAGACAAGAGGGTGTCGAACCGACCTTCATACTCTGGGCCATTTCACGTGAGTTGCGCACGCTAAGCAGCGTGATTACAGAGATATCAGAAGGGAAGAATTACGATACGATTGCGAACAGACTGAGACTGTTTAGCAAACGTAAAACCGCTATTCGCAATGCCAGTCGTCAGATTAAAGTCTCGGAGATTGAGCAGTTACTGCGACTTTGTGGACAAGCTGATCAGGCCGTTAAAGGACAACTACCGACCGACCCCTGGTTAATAATTGGACAGATCTGCTTACGCCTAGCGGGTGTCGAGATGGCTTCACTCCATACCCAACACTCAGCCCCTTAAGCAAGCCTAACCACCTCAGACCTTAGCTACTTGGCTCCCGCAAAAGAGAGCTGCCGCCACGCCTCATAAACAACAATGGCACAGGCATTAGACAGATTCAAACTGCGTGAATCAGGGCACATCGGCAAGGTAATTGCATCGGTCGAATCGATGACACTCTGAGGCAGACCCCGTGTCTCCGGGCCCAATAGAATCATATCACCCGATGCAAAATCAGCATCGGTATAGGCGCGATCCGTTTTGGTCGTCATCGACCATACTTTTCTTGGGGAGACTGATTGAATACAGGCTTCTAATGACTCATGAACTTTCATAGAGGCAAACTCGGCATAATCCAATCCCGCTCTGCGCAGGCGCTTATCATCCAGCTCAAAGCCGAGGGGTTTAATCAAATGAAGGGAGAAACCCGTGTTAGCACACAGGCGAATAATATTTCCGGTATTGGGTGGTATCTCGGGTTCGTAAAGAGCAACGTGAAGCATATCGGCACCTAAACTGTTAGATGCCGATTGTAGCATTAAGCGACTCTAATCCGCCTCAATACCCAGCTCTTTTAGCTTGCGGGTTAGGGTATTTCGCCCCCAGCCTAAAAGTTCAGACGCATCACGTTTACGGCCACCCGTATGTTTAAGCGCAGTCTCTATCAACACCTGCTCAAACTGACGTTCAGCCTCTTTGAGGATGCCCCTCTCCCCTTCAAAGAGACGCTGATCAGCCCAGCCACGCAGTGCTTGTTCCCAATTACCATGAACAACAGGGCGTTCATTTGAGGACTCTAGAAGCTCTGGTGGTAAATCAGAGACAAGAACCTCTCGACCAGACGCCATCACGGTAATCCAGCGACAGGTGTTTTCCAGCTGTCGCACATTACCTGGCCAAGTCAGATCGCGCAGAAAACGCTCTGTTTCCGGCTTAAGAATCTTAGTCTCAACGCCCAGCTCTTTCGCCGAACGTGACAAAAAGTGGCGAGCGAGACGAGGAATATCTTCACGACGCTCATTTAACGAGGGGATGTGAACTCGAATCACGTTTAGACGGTGGAACAGATCCTCACGAAACTTGCCCTCTTTAACGAGGTTTTCGAGATTTTGGTGGGTAGCTGCAATGATTCGAACATCAACTTTAACCGGTGTATGACCACCGACACGGTAGAACTCACCGTCAGCAAGAACACGCAAGAGTCGAGTTTGAGTATCCGCAGGCATATCGCCGATCTCATCAAGGAACAGTGTGCCACCATCGGCCTGTTCAAAACGGCCACGGCGCGAAGCTTGAGCTCCGGTAAAGGCACCCTTTTCATGCCCGAACAGTTCAGACTCAATCAAGTCATGTGGAATAGCCGCCATGTTCAATGGAATAAACTCATTACCCGCACGCGGACTGTGGCGATGCAGAGCATGGGCCACCAGCTCTTTACCTGTACCAGACTCACCATTGATCAATACAGTAATCGGGGAATGAGACAGACGACCAATGGCACGGAACACCTCCTGCATAGCCGGCGCCTCACCAATGATCTCAGGTGTATCATCTTCAACAATCACTTCGGTTTGTTGACGCTGCTCTTCAACGTGCTGCACCGCTCGCTGAACCAGCGCTACCGCCTCATCAATATCAAATGGCTTAGGCAAGTACTCAAAGGCACCACCTTGATAAGAGGCAACCGCGGAATCTAAATCTGAGTGAGCGGTCATGATGATAGTCGGAATGTCTGCATAATCAGCTTGAAGCTGCTCTAGCATCTCAAGACCATCAATGCCCGGCATACGAATATCGCTGATAATCACATCAGGCTGTTCACGCTTAATTTTACGCAGCAACGCATCGCCCGACTCAAACACTTCTGTCGCCAAGCCACTGCCAGAGATCGCTTTCTCTAAAACCCAACGTATTGAGCGATCATCATCTACTATCCAAACGGTTGCTGGCTTAGCCATCTCAACTCTCCAAAGGAATTAAAATTTTAAAATTTGTTGTACTGGGTTTCGAGGCGACCTCGATTAAACCCTGGTGCTGACCAATAACAGATTGGGCAATCGATAGTCCCAACCCAGACCCTTCCGCACGACCGGTCACCATCGGATAGAACACGGAATCTAAAAGATCCTTTGGTATGCCCGGACCGTTATCGATAATCTCTACGCAGCAGACCAGTCGATGCTGCTCTGCGCCCAGCGTAATTCGTCTGAGCGCTCGTGTTTTCATACGGATTTGCGGAGCGGCTGTTTCAGACTCTTTCAGGGCCTGCATCGCATTTCTGCAGATGTTTAAAACCGCTTGGATCAACTGTTCACTGTCGCCGTTAAACTCCGGCAGACTTGGGTCGTAGTCACGAACCAACTGAATCTCTTGCTCGCTTTCAACTTCAATCAGAGCACGCACACGCTCGAGCACCTCGTGAATGTTCACCGGGTGTATGTTGGGCTTCTTGTAAGGCCCCATCAGACGATCCACCAGATTTCTTAACCGATCCGCTTCATCGATGATAATTCCGGTGAACTCTTTAAGCCCCTCATCATCCAGCTCGCGCTCTAGCAACTGTGCAGAGCCGCGAATCCCGCCCAACGGGTTCTTGATCTCATGTGCCAAGCCACGCACAAGCACTTTGGCGGTGGCATGTCGATTCAACATCTCCTCTTCACGCTCAATTCGAACCAGGCGATCACGTGGGTGCAACTCCATCAGTAGAAACCCATTCGGTAACCTTGAGATGGTGTAATCCGTCATCAACTCGTTACCACCAAAGGTAATCAGAGCGGCTTCGCGTTTACTGACATGCTGTCCCGTCGCAGAGACACTCTCTAATAGCTTGAGCTCCTCTTCGGAACCAATAAAGAGATACTCGATGTGTGAATTTTTTAAGCGTTTAAAGCTACCCTCTAACAGAACCTCAGCGGCCGGATTCATATACTTCAACTCGAACTTCTGCCCCAGTACCAATACAGCCGTATTGAGGTTTTCAAGAATCAATTTGTACTGTTGCGATCCGAACATTAGGTATTCCCAAGGGTTTTGATGACTTAACAGCTCTACTCTAGCGTTAAGCCTTAATAGCTCTACTTAATAAGCAAAAAGGTTGCCAACTCAGCGAAACCCAGTAACCACGGGCTTTTGAGTTTTAGCATGCACAATAGAATGGCATATATGAAGATATTATGCACCATTTTGGTGCGAGGTGTTTTGTGCGCATCCATGCGCCTGCAGGATACTGTTCGTCCTGGCATACCCTGCTCCTGCGCATCCATGCGCCTGCAGGATACCGTCCATCCTGGACATAAAAAACCCGGCAGGTGCCGGGTTTTTTGAATCGATAAGATCTTAAACTGAGTAGTAAAGATCGTATTCGATTGGGTGAGTTGTCTGGCTCACTTGAGCACACTCTTCACGCTTAAGTTCGATGTAAGCGTTTAGCATGTCTTCAGTGAATACGCCGCCGCGAGTTAGGAACTCGTGATCAGCTTCTAGAGCGTCCAGAGCTTCTTCTAGTGAAGAACAAACCTGTGGGATCTGAGCAGCTTCTTCAGCTGGTAGATCGTAAAGGTCTTTGTCTGCTGCATCGCCAGGGTGGATCTTGTTCTGGATACCGTCAAGACCCGCCATCATTAGCGCAGAGAACGCTAGGTATGGGTTAGCGATTGGATCAGGGAAGCGTGTCTCGATACGACGGCCTTTAGGGCTAGTTACGTATGGGATACGGATAGAAGCTGAACGGTTACGAGCTGAGTAAGCTAGCATAACTGGTGCTTCGAAGCCTGGAACAAGACGCTTGTACGAGTTAGTACCTGGGTTACATAGAGCGTTAAGCGCTTTAGCGTGCTTGATGATACCGCCGATGTAGTAAAGAGCTTCTTCAGATAGGCCCGCGTATGCGTCGCCAGCGAAGATGTTAACACCGCCTTTAGATAGAGACTGGTGAACGTGCATACCAGAGCCGTTGTCACCAACGATTGGCTTAGGCATGAACGTAGCTGTTTTACCGTAAGCGTGAGCAACGTTGTGAACTGCGTACTTAAGAATCTGAACTTCGTCAGCTTTCTTAACAAGGGTGTTACCTGCCACACCGATTTCACACTGACCAGCAGTTGCTACTTCGTGGTGGTGTACTTCTACGTGCAGACCCATCGCTGTCATCGCGTCACACATTGCAGCACGAAGATCGTGTAGAGAGTCTACTGGTGGTACTGGGAAGTAACCGCCTTTAACGCGTGGACGGTGACCTGTGTTACCGCCTTCGAATTTGCTGTTAGAAGACCATGCAGCTTCTTCAGAAGATACAGTGTAGCCACAACCAGACATGTCAGAGTGGAAGTGAACTTCGTCAAATACGAAGAACTCTGGCTCTGGACCGAACATAGCGCTGTCAGCGATACCTGTTGATTTCAGGTACTCTTCTGCACGCTTAGCAACAGAACGTGGATCACGCTCGTAACCAAGACCTGTAGCAGGCTCAACGATGTCACAACGGATGATGACTGTTGCATCTTCAGAGAATGGATCAACGATAGATGAAGAGTCATCTGGACGAAGGATCATGTCAGAGTCGTTAATACCCTTCCAACCTTGGATAGATGAGCCATCAAACATTTTGCCGTCTTCGAAGAAGTCGTCACCCATTTCGTGAACTGGGATAGTTACGTGCTGCTCTTTACCTTTAGAGTCTGTAAAGCGAAGGTCGATCCACTTCGCGTCAGTTTCTTTGATCAGATTTAGTGTCTGTTCAGACATTATGGCTCTCTCCATTATCAGATATTGCCAGACTAGTAGCCTTGGGTTTAAGCCTGCACCATGCAAGCTCAGTCTTCCTAACGAGCTAGCAAACAGTATGCCAACTCGAAAAAAGTCTTTATTTACGGTGATTTACCGCATCAGCAACGAATCACCAATGACAATAAACGCACCAATTTGATGCACACCTAAAACATACGCACCACAATGGTGCTTTAAACTATTACTAGTCTGTCGATGTGTGCCAATATGATACTCCAGCCAAAAAATTTTGCACTAGATTCGCTTCTAACAATTGTTCATATGGTCCAAATTTATTGGCTATTAATTCGCCTTGATCACGCTCGACGCGTATAATCCGCGCATCTTTAATTAATGAGACTCACCTCGTGATCGAAAATCTTCGCAATATCGCCATCATCGCACACGTCGACCATGGCAAAACCACCCTAGTTGATAAACTTCTAGAGCAGTCAGGTACCCTTGGCCGTCGTGATGAAGGCGCTGAGCGCGTCATGGACTCAAACGACCAAGAGAAAGAGCGTGGCATCACCATCCTTGCCAAAAACACCGCCATCACTTGGAACGACTACCGCATCAACATCGTCGATACTCCTGGGCACGCCGATTTCGGTGGTGAGGTAGAGCGTGTTATGTCGATGGTTGACTCGGTCCTTCTGCTTGTTGATGCAGTTGATGGTCCAATGCCACAAACACGCTTCGTTACTCAGAAAGCCTTTGCACGCGGCCTTAAGCCAATCGTTGTTATCAACAAAATCGACCGTCCTGGTGCACGTCCAGATTGGGTTATGGATCAGGTTTTCGAACTGTTCGACAACCTAGGCGCTACCGATGAGCAGTTGGACTTCCCGATTGTCTACGCCTCAGCGATCAACGGTATTGCGGGTGATGATCACGAAGCTATGGCTGACGATATGACGCCTCTATTTGAAGCGATCATCAAGCACGTTGATGCGCCTCACGTCGATACAGAAGGTCCATTCCAGATGCAGGTCTCTGCGTTGGACTACAACAGCTTTGTCGGTGTTATCGGTGTGGGTCGTATCTCACGCGGTAAGATCTCTACCAACACGCCTGTTAAAGTCATCGATTCACACGCAAAAATGCGTTCAGGTCGTATCCTTAAGATCATGGGCTACCACGGTCTTGATCGTGTCGATGTCGACAGTGCACAAGCAGGTGACATTGTCTGTATTACCGGTCTAGACGAACTCAACATCTCAGATACGCTGTGTCACCCAGATGTTGTTGAAGCACTACCAGCACTCTCTGTCGATGAGCCAACCGTCTCTATGACATTCCAGGTCAACGACTCTCCGTTTGCCGGTAAAGAGGGCAAATTCGTTACCAGCCGTAACATCAAAGAGCGTCTAGAGCGCGAATTGATTCACAACGTAGCACTGCGTGTAGAGCCGGGTGATAGCCCTGAGAAATTCCGTGTATCAGGTCGTGGTGAACTTCACCTATCGGTACTGATTGAGACCATGCGCCGTGAAGGCTTCGAACTTGGCATCAGCCGTCCTGAAGTAATTCAGAAAGAGGTAGATGGCGAAATCCACGAACCTTACGAGATCGTTATGATCGACGTTGAAGAGCAGCACCAGGGCTCGATCATCGAAGAGCTAGGCATGCGTCGCGGTGACATGACGAATATGGAAGTTGACGGCAAAGGCCGCTGTCGCCTGACCTTTATGATCCCTTCTCGCGGTTTGATCGGCTTCCGTAGCCAATTCCTAACCATGACGTCTGGTACTGGTATCATGAACTCAATCTTTGACCACTACGGTGTGGTGAAAGAGGGTGAGACGGTGACTCGTAACAACGGCGTACTGGTTTCGATGGTTAACGGTAAAGTACTGGGCTACGCACTCTTCTCTCTTCAGGAGCGCGGTCGCCTCATGATCGGTCCAAACATTGAAGTGTACGAAGGCATGGTCATTGGTATCCATAGCCGCTCGAATGACCTAACGGTTAACCCAACCAAAGGTAAGCAGCTAACCAACGTCCGAGCCTCAGGTACTGATGAGAACATCGTGCTAACGCCACCTATCCGCTTTACTCTAGAGCAGGCTCTAGACTTCATTGAAGATGATGAGTTGGTTGAAGTAACACCTGAGAACATCCGTATTCGTAAGAAGTTCTTGAAAGAGCATGAGCGTAAACGCGCTAAGCGTTAATTAATTTGCAATAAATGCAAAACATAAAACGGTGCCAATGCAAATTGAGCACCGTTTTTTTATATTCAAACGAAATAAACGGAGTAAACTAAAGTCCAAGAAATCTTGAAGTGACAAACTAGGAACCACCTAATGACCAACAGCATTTTTTACCGGGTCAGCCCTATTCTTTTTTCAATTATTGGTATGGCGCTTAGCCACAACCTATTCTTTATCATCCTCCCTTTAAGAATGCAGTCGGCGGGCATTGAGTCTTCACAAGTCGGTATTGCTATGGGTATGTTTGCCGCCGGCTCTATCCTGGCAGGGATGTTTGGCGCCAAAGTCGTCAACCGCGTCGGTCATATCCGCGCCTTTGCAACAATGGCTGCAACACTGTCGATCGTCTCAATACTGCACACACTTCTTGAATCGTTCATCATCACTTCCCTGTTAAGGGTCGTTGCAGGCTTCTGCTTCATCACCAGTTTTATTACTCTGGAGAGCTGGCTTAATGTCACCAGTGATAGCAGCAACCGCGGTAAACTGTTCAGTGTCTACCAGATATTCTTTGCTGTCGGATTCGGTTCAGCACCTTTTGTGATGAACATTTTCGAAGAGAGTGATTTTAGACTGTTCGGTATTATCAGCGCCGTATTAGCGATCGCTCTGATTATTATGTCGATGTCACGCATGCCAGCACCCGAGCTACCTGGCCGAAGCCGCCCAATGTCATTTGGGCAACTATGGAAGGTCTCTCCATCAGGTACTCTATCTTGCCTGGTGGCCGGTTCTATTGGCTCCGCAAGCGTATCACTGATCGCTCTATACGCTTACGATCGAGGCTTTAGCGGCACACTACTATCAATCATTTTAGGCTCCTATTTGCTTGGGGGCCTCATGACACAATACCCAACTGGCTGGTTTGCGGATCGTTTCGATAAACGTACGGTGGGCGCTGTATTAATGATGATTGGTGTCGGTGCAAATGCCGTCATCATTATCGATTTTTACAGCGCTCTACCCACCTGGTTCGTCACCTTCTTCTTCCTACTGTCAGGGGGCGCTGGGGCCGCTATTTTCCCGCTAGCTGTGACACAGGTGTTCGACCACATCGACAGTAAAGAGGCGATGCCTGCAACCAGTATGATGCAAATTCTATTAGGCGTCGGTGGTGTCGTCGGCCCTATCGTGGCGGGCGCTATGATGGAGTGGTTTAGCTCTGTTTGGCTCTACTTCTACGTCATTTCACTGCATCTACTGCTGATGCTCTTCTTATTAGTGCGTAAGCTCTTCTTGCGAACCGAACGTCTAGAACCCGCTCAGCCCTACCAGTTCACAACCAACCCTGCATCCGTGCCTCCTCTTGAGGAGTACGTGGCTGCAGAGATTGCAGAGCCGGCGCTTAAACTGTTGATTGAGGCACTCAAACAGAACCCGAAAGATCCTCAGCACCTAATAAAAACTGCACTGGAATCTGCTCACCTAAAAGCAGAAGAGGTAGCATTACAGATGGTATTAAAGCTGCCCAAACGAGCGGGTGAGTTAACCGAACACTTAGTCACAATCTATCCAGAGAATCGACTAAAGGTAGCTAAGTCATTGACCGACTTCTTTGATCTGCATAAAACCCGTATCAATTACGCCATTGTGGGAGGGCTTAAAACGGATGCGAGCCCACAGGAGATATTTGAGATCGATCGATTAATTGAGCTGCGTAAGAAACGCCTAGAAGATGCGGGGTTACCAGTAGAATGAGAACACTCTACCCAGAAATAAGTGCCTACCACAGCGAGCAACTGGATGTAGGCAAAGGGCACAGCCTCTTTTTAGAGCTTTCAGGCAACCCCAATGGCGAGCCTATTCTGTTCGTCCACGGCGGGCCAGGCGGTGGTTGTTCGCCCGAGCATCGACGCTTTTTTAACCCAGAACATTACAAAATCATTCTATTTGATCAACGCGGCTGTGGGCGCTCGACGCCGCATGGCAGTTTAGAAAACAACACAACGGAACACTTAATCGCTGATATTGAAAAGATTCGTACCCATCTCGGCCTAGATAAGTGGGCACTATTTGGCGGTAGTTGGGGTTCTACGTTAAGCCTTGCCTACGCACAATCTCACCCAGAGCGAGTCAATGCACTGTTTCTAAGAGGTATATTCCTCTGTCGACCTAGAGATATTCAGTGGTTTTACCAAGAGGGAGCAAGCTATGTATTCCCTGACCATTGGGAATCATTTATAGCACCGATACCGGCCGATCAGAGAAACGACATGGTCAGCAGCTACTATAAAGTTCTGACCAGTGATAATGAACTAGAGCGTATGGCAGCAGCAAAGGCTTGGTCTATTTGGGAGGGACGCTGCTCCACATTAGATCCTAACCCTAGTTTGGTTGACCACTTTGGTGATCCTCATGTCGCATTAGCCATGGCGCGTATCGAAGCACACTATTTTGCCAACAACTCTTTTATGTCTGAAAACCAACTGCTCAATCACTGTGATCGCATCAAAAAGATACCGACCTGGATTGTTCATGGCCGATATGACATGGTTTGCCCTATTGAGCAGGCACACCTATTGGCTAAAGAACTGCCTCAAGCAAACTTTGATATCGTTCGTGATGCCGGACACTCAGCCTTTGAGCCGGGCATTACAGACCGTTTAATCCATGCCACCGATCATTATCTGGAGTTAACCAGCTAATGAAAGGACTTATTCAACGAGTCAGCAGTGCTAGCGTTGTAGTAGACGGCAACTGCGTCGGTGAAATAGATCATGGGATACTTCTTTTACTCGGTGTAGAGAAAGAGGATGACCGATCAAAAGCCGATAAACTACTCGACAAGGTGATCAACTACCGCATCTTTAGCGATGAATCGGACAAGATGAACCTTAGCCTTAAAAATATTGAAGGCGAGTTACTGGTGGTCTCTCAATTTACGCTGGTAGCCGAAACCTCCAAGGGCAAACGACCGGGTTTTTCAAAAGGGGCATCTCCAGCACTGGGTGAAGAGCTCTACAACTACTTTGTAGAAGCGGCTAACAAAACGGGGCTTAAAGTTGCGACCGGGAAGTTTGGTGCCGATATGAAAGTATCACTAACCAATGATGGGCCGGTTACGTTTTGGTTGGAGAGTTAGGAAACGTAGGATCGGTTTTGCGAAGGCCGCGATCAATAGGAGCGTAATTAGAGAATGGTGTCAGACCGGAGGTCAGACACCGGAGCAGTGAAGTAACTTCGGAGCACCGGGTCTGACCTCTGGTCTGACCCGACTATCTGATCCGGCAGAGGGTCTCTTACGAAGTCCGACTGTAGGAGCGAACTGCCGCGTAGCGGCAGACCGCGATCACCGCGAAGCGGTGTATCAATGATTATGGACTGGTGCGAGGTTTATCTAACGGAGTAGGCAATGACCTACAATAGGTTACGAACGGTGTTCGTAATCGCTTCGCGACGCCGTTGGCGCCTCCCCGCCGCACTTTCAGTGCATGCGTGGTCACATGGGCATTCGCTCAGAAGTCTCCTTGCTCCAAACATAAAAAAAGGGCCATCCGAACGGATGACCCTTTTTCTATGTTAGGTGCCTGGCAATGACCTACTCTCACATGGGGAAACCCCACAC
>NZ_WBYT01000009.1:0-17582 GCF_013283255.1 Marinobacterium sp. xm-m-383
TAATTACATCGAGCTGTTCTACAACTCATCACGTCGCCACGGCAACAATAATGGGATGTCTCCAGTTCAATATGAAGAGCAGTATTTACGAAAGCTGGCAGCTGTCTAGGAAACTAGGGCCTTGCCAGGGATGCATGATTGATAACCTATCTAAAAGTGAACTGTTTACCCGAGCCTCGCTACTGATTAAATACGGATTTCGAACGACTATTATCGCGCTCGATACTGGTTTGCCGATCCATACTATCAGAAGGCTTCACAAAGAAGTCACAGGTAAATCACCTTGCCCAGGTCAATTACCTGAGTCTGATGCCATCGTAAAGACCAGAAGAGCGTTAGTTGAAGGCTCCCTGCTGATGGCGCTTTATGTCAATATTGGTGGTGATAATGTCTACAAACAATTAAATATTGATGCTTTGATGAAGGCTTACGATGCGTACTTGGTTGCAAGAGAAGAAGCAGATCTTCCAGCTGAGATCCCCTGGAAAAAACTAACCATCAATGAAGGTTGGGTTCTAGCTCGTGATTTAAGATCACAGCTTGCCTCCATAAACCGGTGTCGATGCGGCAGCCTATATTTGACGGTATCACAACAGCGCATTCAGCTTAAATGTCCTGTATGCGGGATTAACGCAGAGAATACCGCTAGAGCATTTGCAGAGAACTAATTTGTTGAAACCAAGCTTGATTGTGAACTGACTGTGTACTTTTAGAGAACTTCGATGAAAAAACTGCTTAGATCTTTCCCAGCGCGCTGCTGGTACAAATCACTGTTGTTTGCGCTGATGATGCTGATTGCTTCTGTTAATTTTTCCTCTTATCTATTGGAAGCAATCGCCCGTTTTTCTGTACTTATTTTTATGATTTGCTCCGTTATCTTTTTCTGTTATTTGATCTTCAAGGTAACCAGCAACACATTAGGTCTGATCATTTTTGGAGTGGGGTTGGCTGTAAGTGCTTATGTTCAGTCCAGTTGGGACATTTTTGTGTTGGGTCTGATTTTTTTGGCTGTCAGTAGCTTCATTCGCTCTATTCGGTGCCAAATAAAAAGTACTGGCCGAAAAATGAGTCTTGAGGAAAAAAAGTACTGGTTCTGGGTTAATGAGTACCAGGATGGCCGCACTTCGATTTACCCAAAAAAACCACGCTCTTAGCCAGCCCGAGCTGGGCTGGCAGGCCTTCTATATTAGTTTCTTCCTGATGCCTGGTTATAGGCCCTAATATCGATCAAGTTGTTCTGAGCATAATCTCCAGCAAGGGATGCATTTGAGATCACTGCAATCTGCTTATCCACAAATGCTCTATCTTCTTCGGACACACTGTCTGGGATGTAAGCACCACTCTCATCCTTTTGACGATACTCATTTAGCATTTGCTCCCTTAGACCAAGCATTTCAGGCGACCAACTCGATGAGTCTTCAGAGTTGAAAACGCGCCCCGCCAAACCTTCATTGAAAGCTTGAGCGAACACTTGGCTTTGAATCGGGGTCAATCCCATTCTCTGCCCTTCGCTGTACGCTTCCTGTTTAAAATCATCAGCATACTGCTCTAAGAACTCACCATATCGATTGTTAACTGCCGCACCGAATGCCCCCGCCAACATGGCTTCAGACTTAGTGCCCCAGTTTACTTCGGAGGCATACTGCGAACTCGATCCACTGTATGCATCATTAAACGCCGTCAATGGGTTTTCCAAAGAGGTTCCGGCATCAACGGCTGCTTTTAACCCATCCCAAGTTGATTTGCTTGCCACCGTTGCATTGTGCAGGAAACCTCGTGAGCCAGGATCTTCAAGCGCTTGTTCTTTGTAACTCTCATAGTCTTCGCCAAAGTGATTCAAGGTATGCAGTGCTGCATCAGTATGCTTGCCACTGAAATCACCAATAGCACTGGCGCTGTTGAAGAACATTTCAGCACCAGAAACTCCGCTATCATCAGCCATAATGCGTGATCGCCACTGAGATCCAGCTTCACTGTTTAGTCCAGATTGATAGGTACTTGTGTCAGTAGCTACGGCCTGCTGAGCTTGCTGCTGATGCGCATTCAACTGTCCATCTATACCAGACAGATTGGTTTGGTAAGCCGATTGAGCTGCGTTGAACTGAGTTTGAACTGTTGCTGCATCCTCGTAGCCGCCCAATACACCCGATTCAACTTGGCTTTGAGTACCACCAAAAGTAGGTGCAGTTGATGACAAGCCTTCATTTGAGCGCGGCTGAATTGATCGTAAATCGGCTCCGGTAGCCATGGCCATAACAGTCATTGCTGCTTGATAATCATTGTCCCGTTCAGCGGGCGTTGAAGAATTGCTATAGGTTAAAGACTCCATAGCTGCGGCCACATACGCCTGATTATCATCAGGTAACAAGCGCTGATACATTGGAAGGTTTTCACGTAATCGGTTACCGGCTTCAACATGCTGGTTCATATAGCGACCTAAATAATCCATGACTTCAGGATTATCCGCCGCTAATCGGGTTAACGTCGCACCATCAGTATTTCTTTGTCCTGATAGACTGTAGCTGGCCTGATCAAGCTCACTAAAGCGGTTTGATGCCGTGACAACGTCTTGTGCTGAACTCTGAAGAGACTGATAGTCTTGGTTAGACAAGGACATCTCAACGCCAGAACGTCTTGAATCTGAAAGGTCCTTAACCATTGCATCGCGATACTCAGCACGTCGTGAATCACTTGATGCCAAGCTTTGCATCTCCCCAGTGAGCGTATTTGCGGTCGTAGATCGAGAACTGCCTTCTGATGACTCAACTTGGCCACTAAAGTTACCACCTAGATCCAACCCAGCTCGTAACCGTGATATTTTTGGCACTCTTGAGGATTCAGGCTTATCGACTCCAGGCAAGCTACCTTGTGGGGAGTCATTCCCCCCTGTACCAAGTAATCTTCCCAAGAACCCTTTGTCTGCTACTTCTTTATCACCGGTATTTGTAATAGTTCCATCGCCACCGACCCTTAGGCCTCCCGATAACACGCCAGATACCAAGCCACGTACAGCGTCTTTTTTATCGTCTCCGAAACCATACCGTGTTTGCAGGTCATCAGTAACCTGATTAACAACGGCGCTAGATGCGGAATTAGAAGAACCGATCTGACGTCCAACCGAAGAAAGGTTGTCGTAACTTAGCTTTTCACCAAAAGTTCGACTCATGGTATTGCCAACCTGACGACTAAAGGCTTGAGTTGCCTGAGTCATGGATTCTTTTGCAGAGCCGACCATTGAACCCACTGCGTTTCCGACAGAGAAACTGCTTAGTAAGTTTGACGCACCGGTCATTGCAGAACCAGTGAGGGCTGAATTTTGGAACATTGACTGTGATTGCATCACCGGGGCATTTTTTGAGACATCTGGACTAGCCAGCTTTTCATCAATGGCATCGCCGTTTTGAAGACGTCCAGCCAAGTGGGTTGCGGTTATTGCTGAGCCATACACGAGCATGAGCGAAATTGCCGGAACACTCGACGCCAACATGCCGCCAGTAGCTATCCAGGTTTGCAGCACTGAATCCATCTGCATCATCCCAGCAAAAGATGGCACTTCTGTACCTGCAAAGGCATCAAGAGCCGACATTTTCCCTGCAACGGTTAAATGAATATACAGGTTAATGATGGCCATGACAGGCATCCAAAGTTGAATCCAAAGCAGGATTAACAAGTACTTCCCGGCCATTCGCATCCCGATTTGGCCAAGGGCTATCACAAAGGCCATCAATGGGGTGATGGCGTAAATGAAACCCTCAAAAAACGTCATCATCGGACGAACAATGCTTTGGAACAGGGCCTGCTCCGCCGCCCATTGCGTATTGCGCTGCTCAATTGCTTGGTTAACCATAACGGCTGCGGTGAAAGCTTGATCATCCATATACTTGCCCGTCACGCTTTGTTCATAAATAGGCAAAAGCACTGACGCGGTCATGTACTCTTGGGTGTTAACCGAAGCCAAACCAAGGTTATTCAGTGCATTTCGGATCACATCATCAGTATCCGTTGCTGACGAAGTCCCCAATGAGGCTGACAAAACCTGTTTAAGCCTTGGAATGAAGGTTGATTCTGTCATGAGTTTCAGCTGGCTATAGGCATCGGTGCAGTCCAAATCGCTACTGCTACCACTTAGCATGATGCGCGTGCCATAAATGCGCGAATCAAACCTAATCGCAGTCATCGGGTTAGGATCACTTAGCACCTGATCTAGGTTCTTTTGGCCTATGTCGATGCCAATCAAGGTGCACTCTTTGATGTAGTTAAACCACGATTGTTCGATATCTGAGCCACCGACACGATTTGCATCACCCAACCCAGAGCGATCCATCACCTGTTTTCTCACTTTAATCAGTGACTGTAAACTGGATGCAAAGCCGTATTCCGTCATGGCGGGAGTTGAGAACGCCGTTTCAAACAATCGCGTGATTTGAAAGCCAACAGTCGAAATCGTACTGCCTGCGGCAGCAACACCGATGGGCACATTATCAACCACTCGAACTTGTCCCGTGTACGCATCCTCAATGCTCACTCGGGTACTGGGTCCAAACATGGTTGCAAAGACTAGCCATGAGACTAAGACGTGTTGAAAGTTAATCCCACGACCACCTTGCATTAAGGCCTGAACAGAGACCATCAATACCCCAATGAGCAAGCCAATGCGAACCATTGAAGTAAAATCGCCTGTACCAGTGATCATCGCGACAGCGTTCAGGACCTGCTCTAAAAAAGCCGAATCCCCGATGGAATAGATTTCCCACATGACCTATTCCCCCAGCGCCGTAGATTTAACGGTGTAATAACGCTGTTTGCGAATGGTCTGAATCACCTGGTTAAAATGCGCCAGCAATTCTTGCTCTGAGCCGTATCTTCGCTGCAACGCAGCGTACTCCTCATTGATTTGGCGACGTGCACGTTCAAGGTCTTCGGTTAACAACTTCGCATAGGCATGATCTTCCACACCAGATGTGCTTCTAGCTGCGTTGAGCATGTCTTCAACCAATGCCCGGGCCATCTCAACAGCAATAAATGGCGCAGCTCTTGAAGCAAACGACCTAGCAGCCCCTTCATTTAATGCTGAAAGTGTTCGAATCATGCCGCCAATGCTTGCAGGAGCCGAGGTCATAAAAGCCTTTTCGGTGGTGCTAGCTGCCCCAGTATTCCGAGCAAACTTAAATATAATGCCGTTACTAGAACCTGTACCAAGAAGTAAATTTTCGACCTGAGTTGATAACCCGGTTAGGGTCACGTTAGCGATTGTCGGATTTAGACAGCCGTCTTGTGTCACTGTGTCACATCGGTACATAGCGACGTTACCGCCATGAATTAGATGCTCAATAGTCACTTTATTGCCATTCAGTCTGGTCAGTTTTGGGGCTTTACCTTGACCATCAGCCGCATTCGCTAAATCACCAACGATGATCGAGCCAGTCACCGACATAACCGCTTCAAGAAAACGATCATCCCCCGATGCAAACCAGCTTGATGCCGAGTGACGTTTCAGTGCTCGCCAGACCAAGTTACCTTTAATCGTTTTGTTCACATCAGATGCCGCGACACTTGAAGCATTCTCATAAGGGTTCTTACCGTTGGACTCACTCCAACTGGTAAAAACGTCTCCAGCCCCTTTGAGAGAGCTCAACATGCTGGCTTCTGTTTGCCCCTTCTTACCAAAAGCAGCCAGAGTATCGTTCACGACTCCCTGAGCCATTTGACAGGAATTGCCAAAATATTCGTTCAACTGCTGGATTTTCTTTTGCAGTGTCTCCATGTGCTGGGAGCATTTCTCACACATAGCACTGAGCGCCAATTGGAATGCGTACCCCTTGGCATTTGCCGCTACAGAGCGAAGTAATTGAACAAACTGATCCGCGTTAACAAATGACAAACTTCCAGCGAACATATCAATGCCGCCACAACCTGCTTGGAATGACGGAGGCACCATTGAGACGAGGTTCTCGTTCATGATCCTGTTACGAACAACAACACTTCCACCAGATATAACGCCACGCCGCTGACTCTCGAATACACCAGGCGCAGTGGTGTTGGTCATTGAACCAAACAACTGATTCATCTCCTGTTGCAAGCTTGCTTGGCTCATAGATGAAAAACCAATCGCACAGGCGATTAGCGATACTTGGAATACTTTTTTCATCGTTATAACCCTCCTTGTGCACGCAGATAGCGAACAAGGAACTCAGGGTCCTGTAATATTTTTTCGTTAAGCTCTTGGGCTGACATCGCGAGTGAAACGCCGGGCTGAACAGGTCTGGTGGCATAGTAAGTTTGATCGTCAATCCAACCGGCTTGATGGGCTGCAAGAATGATTCGATTATTGAGCTCATCAAGGCTCATTGCGCCCTGGCCAATCGGAGTGATGACATTAGGCGGGTCAACTAAGAAAACCGCAGGAACAGTCGTAACGGACAAGGATTGAGCTTGTCCTGAATCGACTTTGTAATTTGGAAATTCTCCACTTGGTAAAGGCAAGCCATCGACAGCAATAGCAAACACCTCGAAACCGTAGTTCAAAGCCATGGATTCGATGATAGGCGCTTGAGCATGGCAGTAAGGGCAATCCGAACGATAGAAGAAGAACAAGCCAGCCCGTTTTGCTACTTCACCTAAAGCAACATCCCGTTGAGCGCCAGCTTCTCGATCCATCCGATTGGCAGCATAGGTCGCCAAGGGTCTACGACTGATTTCATCCAAAACAGGATCGCCCATGACAACCTGCTGACTAACATCAGCAAACTGTGAGCCCTTATCCATCATGACGCGCTGAAGATAAAGATAGGCTCTGACATTCTCACTCGTTGGCTCATCAATTGCCTTGTCCATAAACGATTGCATATGCTCTCGGAACCATGCGGCACTGAAGGGCTTTAGTTCGCTCTGACTGGACTCCACGACACCAGTTTCCGGCTCTATCAGCTCATCAGGCTGCTCAGGTTCAGGAATGACCTGATACCAAAACCAGCCTTCCTGACCACGCTGATAGAATGGCCCATCACTGGCATGGGCGGGCATGATGAATAGAAAGAAAATAAAGATTGGGATGGTCACCCATAGGATAAACCAAGGTAACAAAGGCGTTCTCATTGTCAGCTCCAGAAAATTTCATAGAGCTAACATGCTAATGATCCCGGTAAGAGCGATTGGCCAGATAGATGAATGAATCGTGTGTTTTTCTGACTAGCTGTGTGACCAGTAACAACAGCTAGTTTTAACGAGCCAAATTTATGATTGGACCGCTTTGAGCGAAAAGCAGAATTTCTAAAACTCAACACAATCACCATACGAATGCCCGCTTTACCTTAAAACCGGACATGTTGCTTGGTTGGTTTAAGCTTAATAAGCTAACCAGTTTGGCTTAGTGTTCGAGCAAAAATGTACAACAACACTTGATAGCCTGAGAAACTTACTGCTGCTCGTTAGCGGCTACAACTAACTTACGATTAGAGTTTTTATCATCTTCGGCTTTTGAGAAAAATCAGTTGTGTGTTGAAAAATGTGGAGATAATTTTTCAACACATGATTACTAGAGGCTGTTGATCTTTGAGTGAAAATTAGACGGCATAGCAACAAGGTATAATGGTTTCGCCAAAAATCAAAAATACCACCGAGAACGGACGTTGCTATGCCTAGAACAATGTTAACAGATAAAGCCTGGGAAGCCCTAAAGCAAATACTTAAAGACACGGGGCGTGTTTACAATAAGTATGAGCACAGAAATACGCTTGAAGGCATTCTGTATCGGATGCGTACTGGAGTCCAATGGCGAGATCTGCCTGAAAAATTCGGCCGTTGGAATACCGTTTTTAGACGTTTTAACCTCTGGTCAAAAAAGGGGGTACTTCAAAAACTGTTTCAAAGCATATCGTCTGAGAATGACCCTGAGTGGCTATTTATTGATGGAAGCATCGTGAAGGCGCATCAGGATAGCTGCGGGGCATCAAGCGGTGCAGACGAAGCGATAGGAAAAAGCCGGGGTGGCAATTCTACAAAAATTCATCTTGCTGTTGATAGTGCTGGGCTACCTGTTTATTTCGAAATCTCTGGTGGGCAAGTACATGACATCGCCCATGCTCAGAGTTTGATAGCAGAAGCCCCAAAATCAAGCAAGTGTCACTGCCGATAAGGGCTACGATAGTGATAGTTTACGAGCATTTATTGAAGCTCAAGGTAGCGTGGCCAATATTCCGAGGAAAGAGAACAGTAAAACTGGGAATGGTCATATGGACTGGTGCCTTTATAAGTACCGGCACCTGGTTGAAAACGCTTTTTTAAAGATTAAAAAATATCGTGCTATTGCTACTCGCTATGACAAACTGGCAAGAAACTACGCCAGTAATGTCGCGTTAGCCTTTGTCATGGTCTGGCTACCAATGCATTGCTGAATAAAATTTAAGCAAAGATCAACAGCCTCTAGTCAGTCCGAAATTTAATCGTAGTTTAATTAGCATGTCAAGCCAAAGCCGTTGTTGGCTTAAATATGCAGATTAACTATTTAGGTTGCGAGCCCCCCTGGTTGGTCTCGAAGATACTGGTTTAGACATAGCTGCGTTGCTATGGTGTTGGCTATAACTTTGGAAACTCTATGTATATCTCTATGTTGCGATTGCTAGTTGGCTTGATACTCTTAATCTCAACGGCGTGTGGAAGCCTGGCGCTATGGTATCAATTATATGATTTCCCTTTTGCTGTAAGCTTGTTTGTCCTGACATGCTGGAGTGTCTTAGGTATCGCTTGTGTAATAACGCTAGGGTATAGATATCGGCGAAGAATGCGCAACTTGCTGATTGCTTACCTGCTCTTAGGCGCAATATTACTCATTTGGTGGCAAACTGTTACCCCCTCTCATCAACGTGACTGGGCTGATGATGTTGCTTATTTGCTTAAATCGGAGATGCAGGGTAACCAGGTTACGCTGTATAATGTACGTAATTTCAAATGGCGTAGTGAAAGCGACTACACAGCAAACTGGCAAACCCGCCACTACAATTTAGAGCAGTTGGTTTCGGCCGACTTAATTCTCTCTTATTGGATGGGGCCGCATATTGCGCACACCCTGGTGTCTTTTGGTTTTAATAACGGTCAACAGCTGGTTTTTTCTTTAGAGATCCGTAAAGAGCGGCATGAATCCTTCTCCGCCATAGGTGGTTTATTCCGACAGTTTGAGCAAGTTGTTATTGCCGCAGACGAACGGGACATTATTTTGACCAGAAGTAACGCCCGAAATGAAGACGTTTATCTATATCCTTTGGCGTTAAACCCGCAGCAACTTCGTACCCTGTTTTTGGGTTACCTGACAATGGCAGAGTCACTGCGCACCACACCGCAGTTTTACAATACCCTAACAAGCAATTGTACAACCATTGTGTTTGATCTAGCCCGCCAGATTGCACCAGGTATACCCCTAGATTACCGGCTTTTGTTGTCAGGCCATTTTGCCGAGTATGCTTATGATCAGGGCGCTTTAATACCAGGTTATAGCTATAGTCAGTTACAAACATCGGGTTATATTAATGTTCGCGCGCAACAAGCAAACGAAGATCCCAATTTTTCCCGTGCGATCAGAAATGATATAGCCGCAATTTCCAAAGAGGATTAGTAATGACCTTAAGCTTTAACAAACTTGCCTGGCTATTTTTTATCCTGCTGTGTTCAGCCTTACTTAATGCCTGCAGTACCCTAAAGCAGTTCGATAGCCCAGTTGCAGTTCGCTCAATGAATACTGACGAGTACATCAGAATTAAACGGGGTGATGTGCTTACCGGCAACACACCGAGCGCAGCGTCAATAGAGACGATAAAAGTAGCCGGGTTAGATGTTAGCGCCTGTCTCGATTTAGATAACCCCGGCCATGAATGCATTGCCGCACTGCTGCAAACAAGCGGCATTAATGATGAAAGACGTTTATCTACTTTGTCGGAACTCTGGGTGCAACAGGCGCTGTCAATATCGCAAACAAAAGCAGCCGAAGCACGCCTGCATGCCTGGCTACAGGCCGCCCGCTATGCCTATGCTTATCTGTTTTTTACTAACCGCTCTGCCGGAGAGCGGGCATTTGAAGACAGGCAAACTCAGGTACGTGACTATTACAATTTAGCCGTGCAAGAGACGGCTACCATTCTGTTTGAAGCGCATGAGCGGAGTAATAATGTCAGTCCTGACATCGCCCCATTTTCCATGAGTGGCTGGGTAATCAAAACAGATTTTTCAGGCACCAATATTGCGCAAAGTGAGCAACCTATCCATAACTTATTTGCCGCGCCCTCTCTGGCTTTTACAGGGCTTCGCAGTCAGTATCGACGCGATGGTTTTGGCGCAGAGTTGGTTGCTGATCGAAGCGTGAAAACTAATGCTGGCGTTCTGGCCAGAAATAGCGATAGCAAAGATCACGCACCAGCCAGACCAACCTGGAGCGAGATGCCGTACCCGGTTGTTACCGCTTTATTGCGCTTTGAAAGTGATTCCCTTGCAGACATTTTAGCCACTACTGAAGTGACTTTCGCTGTGTATGATCCTTACCGGCACTTTGCTACCGAGCTATACGAGCAACATATCCCTTTAGCCGGACACTTTACCGCAGGCTATGGGCTGTGGCTGGCTCAGGCGGGTTTTGCCCGGCAGTCGATACGTACCTTACTGGGCCGTGAGCAAAACTTCGACAAACCACATGTATACTTGATGCAGCCATATGATCCGGACCGAAGGGTTATCTTAATGATCCATGGGCTGGCCAGTAGCCCTGAAGCTTGGGTAAACGTGGCAAATGAAATAATGGGTGATGAAATACTGCGCAAAAAATTTCAGGTGTGGCAGGTATATTACCCCACTAATATTCCTATCCCGATTAATCACTTCGAGATCCGCAATACTATCAATGCAGTGCTTCATCATTATGATCCACAAGGTTCGGCGACAGCATCAAAAAACATGGTCGTTATGGGCCACAGTATGGGCGGTGTCATCGCCCGGTTAATGGTATCGTCCAGTGAAAACCTGATGAGCGAAGTAATCCGGGATGTTGAGTTCGAACCCAAACGTCGGCAACGCATTGAAGCGCACATTAAGCCAATATTACAATTCTATCCAATGCCAGAAGTGTCTCGGGCAATCTTTATTGCCGCGCCTCACCAAGGCACCCCCTTCGCAGGACAAAGAATAGGGCGTTTTGTCGCAAGCATGATCAAACTGCCGTTAACTATTCTCGAAGATTTTGCTGATGTGCTTCAAGGCAGCGCTGATGATCCCGCCTTAAGTCAAAAAAAACCGCTTTACCTCCCCAATAGTGTTGATAACTTAAACGCGGATGATGACTTCATTTTGGCTGCTGCGACGCTCCCTATATCTTCGACAGTGAACTATCACTCTATCATTGCCAGAACGCACTCTGATGGAAAGCTAGAAGACAGTGATGATGGCTTAGTTCCCTACCAAAGCGCTCACCTGCCTGAAGCGGTATCTGAAACAGTTATTGTCTCTGGCCACAGTGTTCAGGAAACCGCTGCGGCTATTTTAGAGATTAAGCGTATCCTGCTCGACGATTTAGAAGACACTGCAGCCATTAAATAAATTAAGACTAAGAAATAAACGGATGCTGGCCTTAGCAGATAGCTGGTCACGCCATTTGCGTGATAGCTTTACGAAAACGTGATAGCGAGAATACAAATAACCCCGAGCCTATCAGCAATAACCATAAAAACTGTGGCCATACCACATCAAGGCCAGCGCCACGATACAAAATAGCCTGTGCCTGACTGACAAAGTGTGTGGTAGGTGCCACCAGCATTAAATCTTGTACCAACTGCGGCATACTTTCTCGCGGGGTAGATCCACCAGAAAGCATTTGCAGCGGCAGTAAAATCAATACCATTAACATGCCAAACTGCGGCATATTACGCGCCAGCGTAGCCAAAAATATGCCCATAGACGTTGTGGCAAATAAATGCAGCGCCACACCCACTAAAAATAACAATACCGAGCCTTCAATCGGCACTTGTAGCGCACCTTGCACCACAAAAACCAAGGAAAACGCTGCCGCGCACAATACCACCAAGCCCATCGACCACACCTTTGCCAACATAATTTCGGTAGGCGTTACTGGCATCACCAACAAATGTTCGATAGTGCCATGCTCGCGCTCACGAATAAGTGCCGCGCCAGTTAAAATAATAGACAGCATGGTAACGTTATTAATAATTTGCATCACCGAACCAAACCAGGCTTTTTCCAGCGTTGGGTTAAAGCGTACTCTTAGCGCTAAATCTACCGGCGTAGTACTTACCCCACGCTGATGCTGCAAAAACTCACTGATCTCGGCCATAATAATTTGCTGAATATAGCCACTACCACTAAATGCTTGGCTCATCCGCGTGGCATCGGTGCTTAGCTGGATATTGGTAATATTGCCCGCAAGGATATCGCTTTGAAAATTTGGCGGAATATTTACCACAAAGGTATAACGGCCAGAATCCATTCCGGCATCCATTTCTGGCAATGAAATAAGCTCGGGTAAATTAAATTGAGGAGGATAAAAAGCCCCAACAATTCGGGCCGATAACGGTGACGCATCTTCATCAACAATAGCGATTGGCGCTTTATTTAAGGTATCTGGCATCGCAGTTGCAGCGGTATACACCGACAACGTAAAGGTATAGACAATCAAAAACAGCATGATTTTATCACGCCGTAAGCTCCATAACTCTTTTACCCCTAAGCGATAAATATTGGCAAAGGCTTGCATACTTAACGCTCCTGCTTTTTCAATAGTGCAATTGCTACGCCCAAAATAACCGGTACCGCTAACAGCAAGGGTTTAAAAGAATCATATAAATCACTAAAACCCAGTGCTTTACTAAAAACGCCACGGGTAATATTAATCATATAAGTAGCCGGATAAATCTCACCAATCACCCTACCACCACCTTCCATGGATGACACAGGATCAAGTAAACCGGCAAATTGTACTGCAGGGATCAAGGTTGCCAACATCGCAAAAAACATTGCCGCAATTTGGCTTTTGGTCACAGTAGAAGCCAGCAAGCCCATACCCGTTGCGATAATGCAGTATAAAAACGCCGCCAATAACAAGGTGATAAAACTACCAGTAATAGGGACATCAAACAGTGTTACCGCCAATAAACACATCAGTAGAAAATTAAGCATCGCCAGTGCCACATACGGCAACTGTTTACCTAACATAAACTCGGTTTTGGTTACTGGTGTCACATACAAATTAAGAATAGAACCCAGCTCTTTTTCACGTACTACGGCCAGTGCCGTTAACATGGCGGGCATCATTAATAACAGCAGCGGGATAATAGCCGGCACCATAGCAGGTAAACTGCGCACATCTGGGTTATAACGATAACGGGTTTCTATACCGGCAGCACTACTGGTGCTGGTATTAGTGCGCATTCTAGCTTGCTCGGCCAACCAATGCTGATGAATACCTTGCACATAACCTTTTACTGTTTCTGCCCGTTGCGGCATAGCGCCATCCACCCAAGCACCTACCGCTACGGGCGTTCCGCGTTCAATATCTCGGGCAAAACCGGCTGGAATTTCCAGTACCAGCGATAACTCGCCATCTCGCATCCGTTTATCCAAATCGGCATAATCTTTAATGGGCGCTTGCTCAACAAAATAGCGCGAGCCAGATAAGCTTAATGTATAGCTTTGGCTAAGTGCGGTTTGATCTCGGTCTAGCACCGCATAACGTAAATCCTCAACATCCATGCTGATACCAAACCCCATCACAAACATCAAAATTAAGGAGCCGAGTAATGCCAAAGTGCTGCGCACCGGATCCCGTTGTAACTCCAATGATTCGCGCCACATATAGCTAAACATACGCTGCATACTAAACAACGATTTTTTAGATGGCACTTGCTCGTTTGCCACCGTATCCACAGCCTCGGCAGTAACCAATGCAGCTTCAATGGGAGCTGCTTGCGACTCAGAGCCACTGGCTTCAATCAAGTAATCGATAAACGCGTCTTCCAGTGTATCCTTGCCACGCTTTTGCCTTAATAAAGCCGGTTTATCGCTATCCAGTACTCTACCAGCGTGCATCATCGACATTCGATCACAGCGCTCGGCTTCGTTCATAAAGTGCGTTGAAATAAAAATAGTCACTTTATCTTGGCGCGATAAGCTAATCAGTAAGCGCCAGAAGTTATCACGCGCAACAGGATCCACGCCCGAGGTGGGTTCGTCTAAAATCAGTAACTCAGGTTTATGCACCATGGCCACCGCCAGCGATAAACGTTGGCGAATACCAAGTGGCAAACTTTCAGGTAAATAGGCTAACACGCCTGCTAAATCAAAGCGGCTAACCATTTCCGCTACCCGCGCTGGAATATCCTGTTCTGGCACATGAAATAGCCGTGCATGCAGTACTAAGTTTTGTTCTACAGTAAGCTCACCGTACAACGAAAACGCTTGCGACATATACCCCACACGCTTACGGGTATTAATATCATCAGGGTTAACTTCTTTACCAAATAGCCAGGCTTTGCCTTCTGTCGCGGGTAATAAACCCGTAAGCATTTTCATGGTGGTGGATTTACCGCAACCATTGGAACCCAAAAAGCCAAAAATTTCACCACGAGCAATTTTAAAGCTAACATCGTTAACCGCGGTAAAATCACCAAAACGCATGGTTAAATGTTGCGCCTCAATGGCAATATCATCAGCACCAAACTGGCTTAATGGCGTAATCTCAACAGGTTGATGTCCGCGTTTTTTTTCTTCTGGCAATAATTTAATAAAGGCTTCTTCTAACGATGCCGATGCTGTTCGCTGTAAAATCTCTGCCGGTGTGCCAGTTGAAAGTACCTTACCGCCGTCCATCGCTACCAGCCAGTCAAAGCCTTGTGCTTCGTCCATATAGGCGGTTGCTACAATCACACTCATTTGTGGGCGACTTTGACGAATGCGGCTAATCAGTTGCCAAAATTGGCTACGCGCCAGCGGATCCACGCCAGTAGTGGGTTCATCTAAAATTAAAAATTGCGGATCATGAATTAGCGCACAGCACAGCCCCAGCTTTTGTTTCATACCGCCGGAAAGCTTGCCAGCTGCGCGACTTAAAAATTTTTGCAGCCCCGTTGCTTGCGTTAAATCGTCAATACGCCGACGCCGCTCTGGCGCAGAATGACCAAATAAGCGGGCAAAAAATTGCAGGTTTTCTTCAACAGATAAGGTGGGATAGAGGTTTTTACCCAACCCTTGTGGCATATAAGCAACATGTGGACAAATATATTCACGATGCGCTTTGCTGGCCATATCGCCATCTAGCACATCAATTTGACCGCTTTGAATCGCTTTAGCACCGGATAACAACGACAATAAGCTAGATTTACCCACACCATCAGGCCCTAACAACCCCACCATTTTACCCGCGGGAATATCTAAGGTGATGTTATCTAGCGCCAGTGTTTTCCCGTATCGTAAGCTAACTTGCCGAATGCGGGCTACCGTCATAAAGCAACCCGCTCAGGTAAATGTGCAGGCCAGCTGGCGTCGTCACTTAACTTAACCCAAGCAACACCCGGCAAACCGGTTTTCACCTGCGTAATATGTTTTTGCAGCAATGCGGGATCAATTTTGGCTTTGACCCTAAACATCAGTTTTTCACGTTCGCTGGCTGTTTCTACGGTTTTAGGTGTAAATTGCGCCACATCAGCAACATAAGAAATTTTAGCTGGAATGGCCACATGCGGTGCCGCATCAAGCACTATGCTTACATCACTACCAATGGCAATACGCCCAGCTTGCGCGGCGGGTAAAAAGAATGTCATATACACATCGGTCAGATCGATCATATTTAACACCCGGCCGCCACTCCCAACAATCTCCCCAGCTTGCGCTACTCGATACTGAATACGACCAGCACGCGGCGCCTTTAATACATTATCTTGCAGCTCTACTTTTACGCGATTAACGGTGGCAGCCGCCGCAACCGAGGCCGACTCTGCCGATTGAATTTGCGCATTGGCCGCGGCAATACCCGATGCTGCTGCATCTATCTGCGCTTTAGCCGCAGCAACGGCGGCTTGTGCACTGCGCAATTTTGCTTGATCATCATCGGCCGTTTGTTGCGAGGCCGCGCCAGTTTTGGCTAAAGTGCTAGTACGCCGCGAGCGGTTTTGGGCAGCAGATAATTCGGCTTCGCGCTGTGCTAATACCGCTTCCAGTGCCGCTTTTTCACTTTGTCGTTGTGCCAGTTGGCTATACGCCGCACTAACCGCATTTAGCGCTTGGCGCTCTTGCGCTTCAGCTTGTTGCAGCTGAGCAGTAAGTGATTCTGAATCAATATGTGCTACCACTTGATCCGCTGTCACAAAGTCACCTTCGTTAACCAAAATATCGCGGATCCGCCCAGCGGTTTTCGCAGAAATAGCAATTTCGGTTGCTTCAATCCGGCCATTACCCGAAGCAACATCCGCGGGCAACTCATCAGATAATAAATATCTCTGAGCGATAACAAACAGAGCAACAATAACACCGGCAGCGATCAGCAAAGGTTTTACTGTCGTTTTGGATAGATTCATGCGTGACTTTCCTTAGATAATGCGGCTGTAACATTAACGCTGAACACAAAAAGCGCGGATCGTGCAGTATATACAATAGCTGAATAGAAGTATAGGAGTAGTTTGTTTGAATTTTGTCTTGCCTTTGACAGTTGTTCCAGTGACCACTTGCTGCTTAGTGCTCCAACGCTGAGTATCCAGGTAGAGATTTTCAATTGTAGAAAGTTGTACCGATTTTCGTCGCATCAAATTCCAGTATGGCTGCATTAGCACAATAGCCAGAATACTGTTTTCAAGGTCACTAGCTGGAAAAGTAAAGGTTTGAGTTACTTGGTCAATTTTATAGAGATGGTTCGCCCGGTAGATAATTATACTTTGGCCTAAGATCGCAAGCAGGAACACAGGCAAAATTTGCAAAAAATCGAATAAATAGCAAATAAAACTCGCGATAATACTTAAAATCAGCAAGTTAGTTACTGATTTTCGTAGCGCCATCCAAACGTCATAAACTTGATAGATTTTCATTTAATACCTTTAGGTATCCCAATACTGGTTAATTGCTGGTGAAGATAGATTGCAGGTTTTTCTTGCGTCTTTCGTTTTCTTCGCTTTTCTCTTTATACATTAACGCTTCAGCCTGAAGCTGCTCCATCCGCTTTTTTAACTGCTTGATCTCAAGATCCTGACTTTTGATAGTTTGCTGTAATTCGTCGAACTTCTGTTTTGCGAGTTGCTTGCCTATGTATTCGCAGCCAAGAAGGTTTGACGCCATAAAAATTAGCAGTATCAATCTAAAAATTTTCACAATAATGCTCCTTATTCTAAAAGCTATACACTTGAATCATCATGCGTTCTTTTGCTTTGGTTAAATCTCGACCTAAGATCACTAATTACACGACCAGATATTTTCTGAACACTGGCAAGGCCCTAGTTTCCTAGACAGCTGCCAGCTTTCGTAAATACTGCTCTTCATATTGAACTGGAGACATCCCATTATTGTTGCCGTGGCGACGTGATGAGTTGTAGAACAGCTCGATGTAATTA